>NZ_JAFBEH010000003.1 GCF_016908645.1 Streptococcus loxodontisalivarius | reverse complement strand
TGTGATTGATAGCCAGACCATGAATTTTCTTGAGCAAACGAGTGATGGTGCGATATCCGTAAATAAAATGGTTTTCCATACAGAGTTTCTCGATTGTCTCGATGACATGGTCTCTTTTTTTAGGCTTCTCACTTTCTGACTTCCAACGATAGAAAGTTGAACGCTTAACACCGAAGCAGTCTAGAATGACAGTCACCGGGTAAATGCTTTTATAGTCTTCCACCAGCTTGATAAGACTCATTTTATCGATTTTCTTATCAAGCTCCGATACTTTTTTAAGAGTTCTACCTGCAGGCATAATTGTTCCACTTCAGATAACTGTTCCAACCCTTTACCGTAGGTATACTGTTTCCCCACAGGTTGGTAAAAACGGTGCAGTTCATCATTCTCGTACCACCGCCACCAGGTTTTTACCTGACTCACATTTTTGATACCTAAGGTCTCCATAATGACCTTGTTAGACTTACCTGCCTTTTTCATTTCGATACAGGCTAACTTAGTTTCTAATGAATAGGCTTTTTTGACCATAACAAAACACTCCTGTTTCTAGTTTACTAGATTTCAACAGAAGTGTTTTTTCTTGTGTCTCATTTGTGGGGGCTAGTGCCTTAAATTATTTTTTTTGATAGTAAGTTTTTCCAGTCCCATCATCTAAATAAAGTAATCCATTTCCAAGATATTTACCTTCTATGACATTTTGCTCATCGGTAATTTTTTGATTAGCTAAATTTAATTTAAATTTTTTTCCATTGAATTCAAAATCTTTCTTCTTATCTAAGAAAATTTGAACAACAGAGTCAGAATTTATTGTTATCTTAAATCTATTGCTAGTATTTCCATCATATGATTGTATTTCTTTTTTGTTATTGAAATTAATTTTATAATATTCACCTTCATAAGTATCTTTAGTATTTTGAAATGTTAAGTGAATTCCTCCAATAATAGAAAGTAAGAATAGAATTAAAAAAAAGAAAACTAAAGTAAAATCTAAAATACCAAGGAATCTCTTACCTGTGATATAATTTTCACCATTTAACCTCTTTGCGAGGCTATCTACATTTGTAAATATTTTATTTTTTTCATTTGTAAATATTTTGGTTTTTGTTTTCTTTTCTCGGTTGGTTTTATCAATGCTTTACCAAAAATAACACTAAGAATTTTGCTAAAAATCAAATCAAAACAAGCATAATATAAGCTTAATAGTAACATAACAGTAAATAATTTCATAAAATTTTCAACTATAAGAAAATAAGAAAATTCATTTGCTGTTTTCTCAAAAGAACTATTAATAAAAATAATATCTTTTAAAATATCAAAAATTTTCAATCCAAAATAAAGTGGTACTAAAGCAAGAAGAAACTGTATTTTCTTTTCCTTTAAATCATACTCTATATCACAGTCTATTTCTTTGATACTAACTTGATTGACTTTGCTATACAATTTAATAAGATCTTTTTCAAATAAGGGTAAAAGTACAGTTGTTATAATTAGAGTGATTACCGTCCAATTAATAATAGAACCCCCAAAACTAGTTTGAGAAACAATAAAAATAAATAGAATAAGATAATATATTATATTACCCAGGAGAACTCTATACATATCTATAACAGCTAGAAGAACTAATATAAGCACCATAAACTCATTGTTAGTTATAAAAACTGAAAAGAAAACTATTGTAATAAAATGCGATAAAATAACCAAAAATGTATAAAGAAGAAGTAACATTTTTGACCAAAATCTTACTGTAGAGGTAAATTTATACTTTCTAACAACAAATGTACCCAAGAGAAAAGCTATACTAAGCATAAAGATTATTACAAGAATAATTTTTGATTCATTGTCAACTTTTGAAGTTAGAATTTTACATAAGACGATAAAATCTAGTAAAAAAAATATTATTCTCAAACTCATAAACGATAAAAATTCTTTCATATTAACTCCTCCTAAGTGAATTCTAAATAATTATTGTAGAAATGTCAATGTTTTTTAATATTAAAACAATCAAACTATGTGAATTCTAAAAATTCACATAGTTATAATATCCAAAAAGTCTAAATTTCCTTTTCAAAAAAATTGCATTATCATTGTTTTGAACAATATCGCCAAAGTTTACTTTTTATGGTAAAATATGAGAATAAGTTTTTATTAGATTGGTGGCTATTATGGCACAATTATACTATCGTTATGGGACCATGAATTCTGGGAAATCCATCGAAATTCTTAAGGTTGCCTATAACTACGAGGAGCAGGGGAAACCCGTTCTTTTAATGACTAGCGCACTCGATAATCGTGACCAGGTTGGTTATATTTCTAGTCGTATCGGTATGCGTCGCGAAGCGTTTCCTATCGCCGATGAAACGGATATCTTTGGCTATGTTAATGGCCTTGCTGAAAAACCTTACTGTGTCCTGGTTGATGAAGCTCAGTTTTTGACACGTGCGAATGTTTATGATTTGGCTCGTGTGGTTGATGAACTTGGCATTCCTGTTATGGCATTTGGTTTGAAAAATGATTTTAGAAATGAACTTTTTGAGGGTTCAAAATATCTCTTACTTTTAGCTGATAAAATCGATGAAATCAAGACCATTTGTCAATACTGTGCCAAAAAAGCAACTATGGTACTTCGTGTCAAAGACGGCAAACCAGTCTATGATGGCGAGCAGATTCAGATTGGTGGACACGAGTCCTATATCTCTGTTTGCCGTAACCATTATTTCAATCCAGAAATCTAGTTGAATTGAGATAGTTTTATTAAATAAATCAACCTTTATATCTATAAGAAAGGAACTAAATATGGGCTAGGGACAATGTTTTTTGATTTTGTCCGCATAAGACCCACAATACTTATTATGAATATCTACGATCAATTACAAGCAGTTGAAGACCGTTATGAGGAGCTGGGCGAATTGCTCAGTGACCCAGATGTCGTTTCTGACACCAAACGTTTTATGGAATTGTCACGTGAAGAAGCTAATACTCGTGAAACAGTGACAACTTACCGTGAATACAAGGCTATTATCCAAAACATCGCTGACGCAGAAGAGATGATTAAAGACGCAGCAGGAGATGCTGAGTTGGAAGAAATGGCTAAGATGGAGCTCAAAGAATCTAAGGCAGCCAAGGAAGAATATGAAGAAAAACTCAAAATTCTCCTTCTTCCAAAAGATCCAAACGATGATAAAAATATCATCCTTGAAATCCGTGGTGCTGCTGGTGGTGATGAAGCAGCCCTCTTTGCAGGTGACCTTCTAACCATGTACCAAAAGTATGCTGAAAGCCAAGGTTGGAAATTTGAAGTTATGGAAGCTTCATATAATGGTGTCGGTGGTATCAAGGAAGTCGTTGCTATGGTTTCAGGTCAATCTGTCTATTCTAAACTCAAGTATGAATCAGGTGCCCACCGTGTACAACGTGTCCCTGTGACTGAAAGCCAAGGCCGTGTTCACACATCTACAGCCACTGTCCTTATCATGCCAGAAGTAGAAGAAGTCGAATATGAAATCGACCAAAAAGACCTTCGTGTCGATATCTACCACGCATCAGGTGCTGGTGGACAGAACGTCAATAAGGTTGCCACAGCCGTACGTATGGTCCACATTCCAACAGGTATTAAGGTTGAAATGCAGGAAGAACGTACGCAACAGAAAAACCGTGACAAGGCTATGAAAATTATCCGTGCCCGTGTTGCTGACCACTTTGCTCAAATCGCTCAAGATGAGCAAGATGCAGAGCGTAAGTCAACTATCGGTACAGGTGACCGTTCCGAACGTATTCGTACTTATAACTTCCCACAAAACCGTGTGACTGATCACCGTATCGGCCTTACTCTCCAAAAACTTGATACTATTCTTTCAGGTAAAATGGATGAGGTTGTTGATGCGCTTGTCCTTTACGATCAAACACAAAAATTGGAAAAACTTAACCAATAATGCGCTACGGCTACCTTTTTTCTCACTATGAGGAAGAATTAGAAAAACGAGGAGAAGAGGGACAAGCTCTCTCCTATGTTTTTAAGGAAGTCAAGGACTGGAGCCAGACGGACTTTGTCCTGCATTTAGGTCAGGAAGCCTCTCAAGAAGATCAGGATTTACTGGAGTCACTCTTTGAACAGCTGGCCGCCCATAAGCCTGCCCAGTACATTACAGGAAAGGCCTATTTTAGGGATTTGGAGTTGGCAGTTGATGAGCGCGTTCTCATTCCACGCCCTGAGACTGAGGAGTTGGTTGATATGATTCTTCAGGAAAATAGCAGAGCTGACTTGACTGTTTTAGACATAGGTACAGGAAGTGGTGCCATTGCACTTTCTCTTGCCAAAGCACAGCCTAGCTGGCAGGTGCTAGCTTCTGATCTCTCTTCTGATGCTTTGAACCTAGCCCAGCAAAACGCCAAGGCAAATCAGCTAGATCTAGCCTTTTGCCAATCAGATGTTTTTGATAGCATTGATGGACAGTTTGATATTATCGTTTCAAACCCTCCCTATATCTCCTATGATGACAAGGAAGAAGTCGGTTTAAATGTTCTGACATCTGAGCCTCACTTGGCGCTTTTTGCGGACGAAGATGGCTTTGCTATTTACCGAAAAATTCTAGAAAATGCTAAAGCCCACCTCAAAGCTGATGGTAAAATCTACTTTGAAATTGGTTATAAGCAAGCAGACGGGATTAGGGCTTTGGCTGAAAAGCATCTGCCTGAAATGACGGTAAGGATCGTCAAAGATTTGTGGGGCAAGGATAGAATGGTCGTGATTAGTCATGGATAAGTTAGTAGAAGTATTAGAAAAAGGCGGAGCAGTTATCATGCCGACCGAAACGGTCTATGGTATCTTTGCCAAAGCCTTGGATGAAGAAGCGGTTGAAGGTGTTTATAGCCTTAAAAAGAGACCCAAAGACAAGGCAATGAATTTAAACGTTGCTAGTCTTGAGGATATCTATCGCTTTTCACAACATCAACCTGACTATCTTGAAGCGCTTTTCAAAGCCTTTCTGCCTGGTCCTTTGACCATCATTCTAGAAGCTAATCAAGAGGTTCCAAGCTGGATCAATTCGGGCTTGAAAACAGTCGGTTTTCGTATTCCCAACCACCCAGTGACCTTGGAAATTATTAAAAAAACTGGCCCCCTTATTGGACCGTCGGCCAATCTTTCTGGCACGAATAGCGGTAAGGTATTCAACGAGATAGTCCAAGCCTTTGACAGTCAGGTTTCTGGCTTTCAAGATGACCAAGCCCTGCTTGGAATCGATTCAACTATTTTAGATTTATCGTCTGACAAGGCGAAAATCTTGCGTCAAGGAAGTGTGACTAAAGAAGATCTCTTAGAAGCAGTTCCCCAACTTCAATTTTATTAATAGACAAAGTCAGAAAACTTATTTCCCAAGTCTATTATATTAGTAACCTAAACAATTAACCTTAACAGTGGCGTTAAGTCGCCCCCTCTCAACAAAAGGAGTTTACTATGATTTTTGATAAAGAAGACTACAAAGCTTATGACCAAGAACTTTGGGATGCTATTTCAAAAGAAGAAGAGCGTCAGCAGAACAATATTGAATTGATTGCCTCTGAAAATACAGTTTCTAAGGCTGTCATGGCTGCCCAAGGAACTCTTTTGACCAACAAGTATGCAGAAGGTTACCCAGGCAAACGTTACTACGGTGGTACAGAATGTGTCGATGTCGTTGAAAGCCTTGCTATTGAGCGCGCTAAAGAACTTTTCGGTGCTAAATTTGCCAATGTTCAGCCACACTCAGGAAGTCAAGCCAATGCTGCAGCATACATGGCTTTGATTGAGCATGGTGATACCGTTATGGGTCTTGACCTTGCAGCTGGTGGTCACTTGACTCACGGGTCTCCAGTAAGCTTTTCTGGAAAGACTTATAACTTTGTGGCCTACAATGTTGACCCAGAAACTGAATTGCTTGACTATGACCAAATCTTGGCTCAGGCTAAGGAAGTTCAACCTAAATTGATTGTGACAGGTGCTTCAGCCTACTCACATATCATTGATTTTGCGAAATTCCGTGAAATCGCTGACGCTGTTGGTGCTAAATTGATGGTTGATATGGCTCATATTGCTGGTCTAGTTGCAGCTGGTTTGCATCCAAATCCAGTTCCATACGCCGACATTACAACGACTACAACTCACAAGACACTTCGTGGCCCTCGTGGTGGTTTGGTCTTGACTAATGATGAAGACTTGGCTAAAAAAATCAATTCAGCCGTCTTCCCTGGTCTCCAAGGTGGACCTCTTGAACACGTGATTGCTGCTAAAGCTGTTGGATTCAAGGAAAATCTTGACCCAGCTTGGAAAGATTATGCTCAAGCGATTATTGATAACTGTCAAGCAATGGTCGAGGTCTTCAATGCTCACGATAAATTGCGTGTCGTTTCAGGTGGCTCTGAAAACCACCTCTTCTTGGTCGATGTGACAAAAGTTGTTGAAGATGGTAAAGTAGCGCAAAATCTTTTGGATTCTGTTCACATTACCCTCAATAAAAATTCAATTCCATTTGAAACCTTGTCACCATTCAAAACATCAGGCATTCGTCTTGGAACAGCTGCCATCACAGCACGTGGTTTCGGTGTTGAAGAGAGCCGTCAAGTAGCAAACTTGATTATCAAAGCTCTTGAGAATGCTGAAAATGAAGCTGTTTTGGAAGAAGTTCGTCAAGAAGTTAAAACACTGACTGATGCCTTCCCACTTTACTAAAAAATGATTGATTTATATTTAAAACGCGTTATTATTCACCAATTCAGTCCCAATGATACTGAGATTCTCTTTTCGGATGATCTGCTGACGCTAACACCACAGTTGGATGATTACTTCCGCAAGAAGATTAGTAAGGTCTTTTCAGACGAAGCTAAGCGTGGTCAATTCTCTGATGATAATGTCTTTATGTCTTATTTAACAGACGACTTTATGGAGACATCTCGTAAAATCGCAGAGCTTTGGAAGGAAGAATTTGTCATCTCAGAAAATCAAAAGACTAATGACTTAATTTTTGTCCAGTTTGACCGTGATGGTCAGGAGTACTTTGGTTTTCTACGCGTTGCCCTCAAGGAGAATTTGGCACATATTTCAGGCGACAGCCAGTCACCTATCAAATTGACCCAGAACATTCTCCCATCTGCTGCGGCAACACCTGACGAAGCTCTGCTCATTAACCGTGTTAGCAAAAATTACTATCTGATTGAAAAGCGTATCAAGCACAATGGTTCTTTTGCCAACTATTTTTCTGAAAATCTCTTGCAAGTTCAACCTGAACAGTCTGTGAAGAAGTCGATCAAGTTGGTTGAGGATACTGCTCAAAAGATTGCAGAGAATTTCAATCAGGATGATTTTGCCTTCCAGTCCAAGATGAAGACGGCTATCTTCAAAAATTTGGAGGAAGATCAGGAATTATCTCCTGAAAAGTTGGCAGATCAGCTCTTTGACCAAAATTTGACGGCTCGTTTGACCTTTGTTGACGAGTTGAAAGAGGCAATCCCAGAACCTATTCAGGTTCAGGATATTGACCATTCTCGTCAGACCAAGAAGTTGGAGAGTCAGAAGCTATCTCTATCCAATGGTATTGAGCTCATCGTGCCAAATACCATCTATCAAGACGCTGAATCGGTTGAATTTATTCAAAATCCAGATGGAACTTACTCCATTTTGATCAAGAATATAGAAGATATTCAAAACAAATAAGATGTTTAAACTCATACGAAGGCTAGTTGCCATTATCATTCTTGTCTTCATTGGGTTTAGGGTTTATCGTATCCATCAGGATGTTCAGAAGGTTTTGACTTATGAAAGTATGGTTGAGACGACACTTGCATCCAATGATACGGATGCTAATGTTGATATGGTCTTGGCTATGATTTACACGGAAACTAAGGGCTCCTCATCGGATGTCATGCAGTCCAGTGAGAGTTCAAACGGTGTAGCGAATTCCATCTCTGACAGTCAGTCCAGTATTCAACAGGGTGTTTCCTTACTTTCTGAGAATCTTGCCCAGGCTACAGAAGCCAAGATTGATAAGTGGACTGCTGTTCAAGCCTACAATTTCGGGACTGCCTATATTGATTTTATTGCAAAGCATGGTGGTGACAATACAGTTGAGCTGGCAGAAAGCTACTCTCGTGATGTCGTTGCACCAAGTTTGGGAAATACGACCGGTCAGACTTATTTTTACTACCATCCTATTGCACTTTTCTACGGTGGCGGTAAACTCTACGTCAATGGAGGCAATATCTACTATTCACGTGAGGTTCAGTTTAACCTCTATCTCATCAAACTGATGAGACTCTTTTAAAGGAGATTCATGAAATCTTTATTTCACTATTTTAAGGGCTATATCAAGGAGACACTCCTTGGGCCCTTATTTAAATTGTTAGAAGCTAGTTTTGAGCTTTTAGTTCCTATTATTATTGCGACAATTGTTGATGATATGATTCCAAAAGATAATCATCAGGGGCTTTATCTGATGATACTTATCCTTTTTGGATTGGCAGTATTGGGTGTCTGTGTCTCGATCACAGCCCAGTACTTTTCATCAAAAGCAGCGGTTGGTTACACCAAAAAACTGAGTCAGGATCTCTTTCGCAAAATTATGGTCCTACCCAAAGCGTCACGAGATAGACTCACAACCTCTAGTCTAGTGACACGTTTGACCAGCGATACCTACCAGATTCAAACGGCTATCAACCAATTCTTGCGACTCTTTCTCAGGGCACCAATTATTGTTTTTGGCTCTATCATCATGGCCTATCGTATCAGTCCTGTCATTACTTTAAACTTTTTGGGAATGGTTGCACTCTTATTCTTGATTATTGCTGTAACATCGAGAATTTTAGCCCCTTATTATCAAAAAATTCGTCTTCTGACAGATGCCATCGTAACTAAAACACGAGAGCAGTTGCAAGGTATTCGAGTCATTCGAGCATTTAATCAAACAGATCGAGAAATCTCAGCTTTCAAGCAAGTTAACACTGCCTATGCTAAGATGCAAATCTTGGCAGCTAATATTTCCTCTGTTGTCAATCCAGCCACCTTCTTTGTTGTTAATACGACTCTGGTCCTTGTCATTTGGCAGGGAAACGGTCTTATCAGTCAAGATAAATTGAGTCAAGGGATGTTGATTGCCTTAACCAACTATCTAACTCAGATTTTGGCAGAGTTGCTTAAGATGACCATGCTAGTAACATCGCTCAATCAGAGCTTTATTTCGGCAAAACGTGTTCAGGAAGTTTTTGATCAAGAAGCAGAAGATTTAAATCAGACCTTGGACAGTCAATCATCGACTGATTTACTTATCAAAGCTGAAAATCTTAGCTTTACCTATCCAACAGCTGGTGATGCCTCATTGAAAAATCTGACTTTCGATTTGAAAAAAGGTCAGAATATGGGGATTATTGGTGGTACTGGGTCAGGAAAATCAACCTTAGTTCAGCTGCTAGATCATCTCTATGAAACTGAAAGTCAAGAATTGCTCATCTTCCACAATGGTCACAGTCCGAAATCTATCGCTGAGTGGCGCAGCTGGCTCAGTCTCGTCCCTCAGAAGGCTGAATTATTCAAGGGAAGTATTCGTTCAAATCTGACGCTGGGTCTAGATGCAAATCTTAGCGATGAAGAGCTCTGGTGGGCACTTGATATCGCTCAGGCAAGCGAATTTGTCAGAGAAAAAGATGATCAACTCGATGAAGAAGTAGAAGCCTTTGGTAAAAACTTCTCAGGTGGACAGCGTCAGCGATTGACCATAGCCCGTGCTATTTTGAGAAAGGCTCCCTTTCTTATCTTGGACGACTCAACTTCAGCTCTGGACTACTTGACTGAAAGTAAACTTCTCAAGGCTATCCGAGAGGAATTGGCAGATACTAGTCTGATCATGATTTCACAAAGAACCAATAGTTTACAGTTGATGGACAAGATTTTGGTCTTAGATAAGGGAAATCAGCTGGGCTATGCTAGTCACGACCAGCTTCTTGAAGATAATGAGACTTATCAGGCAATCCATTATTCACAAAAAGGAAAGGAGGAGCAGCATGAAGGCTAGAAAAAATCAAAAAACGCTCAATCATCTGAGTCGTGATTTATTAGTTGATAAAAAGCTAGTTATTCCCATCTTCCTTCTGACAATCGCACAGGTTGGTCTGACGGTCTACCTGCCTATCCTTATAGGTAGGGCGGTTGATAGTGTCCTCCTCCCTAATTCTACCAGTAAGCTCCTTCCCATCGTTTTACAGATGATTTGGGTAGTTCTAGCAAATACACTTGTTCAGGCAGTCAATCCTCTTCTCTATAACCGCCTGGTCTATCGCTATATTGCTGATTTGCGCCAGAAGGTTATCGAAAAGTTGCATCATCTTCCGATTTCTTATCTGGATAAGCGTTCCATTGGTGACATGGTTAGTCGTGTCACAACGGATACAGAGCAGTTGGCTAATGGTCTTATCATGGTTTTCAATCAATTTTTCGTTGGGATTTTGACCATTATTGTGACCATTATCACCATGGCAGAGATTGATTTGCTCATGTTGGTGCTGGTGCTGATTCTGACACCTCTATCTCTCTTTTTAGCTCGTTTTATCGCTTCTAAGAGTTATCATCTCTATCAAGAGCAGACCCGTTCTCGTGGTGATCAAACCCAGCTTGTTGAAGAGATGATCAGTCAGGAGAGTCTCTTGCAGACCCTCAATGCTCAGTCTCAGGTTATCCAGCAATTTGACCAAGTCAATGAAACCTATGCCAAGCATTCTCAGGATGCCATTTTCTACTCATCAACGGTAAATCCAGCCACTCGTTTTGTGAATTCGCTCATCTATGCTCTCTTGGCTGGGGTTGGTGCCATCCGAATCATGAACGGCGCCTTTACTGTTGGTGAATTGACGACCTTCCTCAATTATGTCAACCAGTACACAAAACCCTTTAACGATATTTCATCGGTTCTGTCAGAATTGCAGAGCGCCACAGCCTGTGCAGAGCGACTCTATACGATTTTGGAAGAGGAGTTCCCCGATAAAAGCCGCGAAAATCAACACCTGTCGAATCTTCAAGGTAAAGTTGATTTTGAACATGTCGCCTTTGGATATGAAAAAGGTCAACGATTGATTAAAGACCTCAGTCTTCATATCCCTGCAGGTTCCAAGGTTGCTGTTGTTGGTCCAACTGGAGCTGGTAAGTCAACGCTAATTAATCTTCTCATGCGTTTCTATCAGGTTGACGCTGGACGTATCCTCATTGATAATCAAGATATTAATGAGATTCCTGTTGCTGAACTTCGCCAGCAATTTGGGATGGTACTTCAGGAAACCTGGCTCGAAACTGGGACCATTCATGATAATATCGCTTATGGATTCCCAGACGCTAGTCGAGAAGAAGTTATTGCTGCCGCCAAGGCTGCGAATGCTGACTTTTTCATTCGTCAGTTGCCTCAAGGGTATGATACCTATCTGGCTGACGCAGGTGATTCCTTGTCACAAGGACAGCGCCAGCTATTGACCATATCACGTATCTTCGTCAGACTACCTAAGTTGCTCATCCTAGATGAGGCGACTTCGTCTATCGATACACGAACGGAAAAGCTGATTCAGGAAGCCTTTGAAAAGCTGATGGAAGGCAGAACGAGCTTCATCATCGCACACCGTTTGTCAACCATCCAAACGGCTGATATCATCCTCGTCATGAATAAGGGAGATATCGTCGAACACGGTAAACACCAAGACTTGATGGCACAAAAAGGTATCTACTACCAAATGCAAACAGCTCAACAGAGAGCATAAATCAATCCCTCAATCAAAAGATTGAGGGATTTTCTCTTGCAAAAAAGAAAAGTAGTGAACAAACATCTCAGTTGAGAGAATGAGTCACTACTTTTTGAACTATTATTTTACGAATGCATTGATTTCTGCTTCAATGTTAGCAATTTTTTCTTCTGCATTTTCAAGTGTTTCACCGACTGTTGCGATGTAGAATTTGATTTTTGGTTCAGTTCCTGATGGGCGAACAGCAAACCATGAACCGTCAGTCAAGTGATATTTAAGAACGTTACTTGCTGGTGTTGTCAATTCTGTCACGCTACCATCAAGGGCAGTAGCAGTACGGAGTTCGAAGTCTTCAAGAAGGGCAATGTCTGTTTGGTTGAATTGACTTGGTGCATTGTCACGGAATTTATCCATGATTTTCTTGATTTCAGCAGCGCCATCAACACCTGAAAGGGTAACAGAGATTGTTTTCTCAGCGAAGTAGCCGTACTCTTTATAGATTTCATCGATACCGTCTGCCAATGTCAAACCACGTGAGCGGTAGTAGGCAGCAATTTCAGCAACGATAAGAACAGCTTGGATGGCATCTTTATCACGAACGAATGGTTTGATGAGGTATCCGAAGCTTTCTTCAAAACCAAACATGTAAGTGTGGTTGTGTTTTTCTTCGAATTCTTGAATTTTTTCTGCGATAAATTTGAAACCAGTCAAGACGTTAAACATTGTTGCGCCGTAGCTTTCTGCAATCTTAGTAACCAACTCAGTTGATACGATTGATTTAGCAAGCGCAGCATTTTCAGGAAGAGTACCTGCAGTTTTGTGGGCTTCAAGGATGTATTTAGCAATGATAGCACCGATTTGGTTACCAGAAAGGTTTTTGTATGAACCGTCTGCTTGACGAATTTCAACACCGAGGCGGTCGGCGTCTGGGTCAGTTGCGACAAGAACGTCTGCATCAACTTGACGACCAAGCTCTTCAGCAAGTGCAAAGGCTGCTTGACTTTCAGGGTTTGGAGACTTAACAGTTGAGAAGTCAGGATCTGGATTTGCTTGAGCTTCAACAACTTGAACTGACTCAAAACCAGCTTGTGCAAGGGCACGACGAGCCAACATTTCACCAGTACCGTGAAGTGGCGTGTAAACGATCTTCATATCACGACCAAATTCATTGATCAAGTCTTGGTTGATATTAACATCTTTAACTTCTTTGAGGTATTCCACATCAACAGCTTCGCCGATAACTTGGATAAGTCCTGAAGCCTTGCTTTCTTCCAAATCAGCCAATTCAACTGCAAATGGATTTTCAATGGCACGGATGTAGTCTGTCAAAGCGTCAGCATCGTGAGGTGGCATTTGACCACCGTCTTCACCATAAACCTTGTAACCGTTAAATGGTGCTGGGTTGTGACTTGCAGTTACCATGATACCAGCAAATGTGTTCAAGTGACGGACTGCAAATGACAATTCAGGTGTTGGACGAAGTGACTCAAAAACGTATGATTTGATGCCGTGGGCTGCCAAAACTTGAGCAGACTCAAAAGCAAACTCTGGTGAGAAGTGGCGTGAGTCGTAAGCAATCGCAACACCACGTTTTTTCACGTCTTCACCTTTTGATTCCAAGAGTTGTGCAAGACCTTCAGTTGCCTGACGGACCACGTAGATATTGACACGGTTTGTACCAGCACCGATGTAGCCACGCATACCAGCAGTACCAAACTCAAGGTTTGTGTAGAAGGCATCCTCTTTCGTTTTTTCATCCATTCCTTCTAATTCTTGACGAAGGTAGTCTGGAAGCTGTTCAAAATCAGCCCATTTTTGATAATTTTCTTGATATGACATAAGATTACTCCTTATATTTTTATAACGCTTACATTATATCATGAAACCCCTTGAAACTCAATTGTAAAAGCGGATTTTACAAAGAAAAAACCTAGACTAAGACTAAACTTAATCTAGGTTATAAACATCATCTTAAGCTCTTATTTTCTTAAGCCTTGGTACGATGATGAGAGTTAGAATTGCTGCAATAATCATCTCAGCGATCGAATTTGTTCCTAAAACGATGGCAAGTAGTGCCTGAATATTGCCATTGTAAACGGATGAAAAGAGAATGAAAATACCACCGAGAACAAAGATAGTATTGGTCAAAGAACCAATAGCACCGGCTAGAATCAAGCCTAGCTTATCTACTTTCTGAAAGAGTTTGTAAACATAGTAAGGGGTCACTCCAATCAGAATCCTTGGAACCAATGCAATAATCAATGAATAGAAGTTCCCATTCTCAACAAAGGGACTAAAAAGGTATGACGTTGGCAGCAGCACGACAGTATTGGTAATCAGTGAAATCATCCCCATTAGAAAACCAAGTGTAGCGCCGATTCGTGGACCATAAATGATAGAAGCCACGATGACTGGGATAGACAGTAGCGTTGGCTTGATAGGAAGGGGTAAAACATTGAAAATCACGCTAGAGAGTAGGTGTACAACCAGCATGACAGCAAAGAAGATAGAAATAACAGCTACCTTTGATGATTGACGTTGTTTCATAAAAAACTCCTTAATGTTAACTTCTTTTAGTATAATGGTTTACAATTAAATTGACAAGTCATTTACGAATTTTTATTTAAAACCTCATCAATCGTTTCTAAAATTAGCTCGAGGTCAGCCAAGGCTCCGCGTCCCACATCACCACAGGCAAGTAGAGCTGACTTGGGCTCGATAATCTGGTAACCAAGCTCTGCCAGTAGCTTCAAATTCCGCTGAGTAAGTGGGTTGTCATACATCTTGGTATTCATAGCAGGAGCCAAGAGCTTTTTCGTTTTAGGGGGAAGGGCTAGCGCTGTTGCCGTTAGCATATTGTCAGCGAAGCCATTTGCCAAATGAGCAATGGTGTTAGCAGAAGCTGGCGCCACGATAAAGAGGTCCGTCTCTTTACCCAAGTCGATATGCTCAATGCGAGGAGCCAGTTTTTCCTCCATGACATCAAGATGGACAGGATTTTTAGAGAGAACCTGCAGAGTCAGTGGGGTGATAAAGGCTGTCGCTGCCTCTGTCATAATGACCTTAACCTCATAGCCACGTTTTTTCAGTTGGCTGGTCAGATCAGCCGCCTTGTAGGCTGAAATCGATCCCGAAACTGCAAGTGTGATTCGTTTAGTCATGAGTTACCACCTTTTCATAGATAAGCTGGGCAATACCTTCCTTATCAAAAGCTTCAAAGCTATCATCCTCTGAAAGGAGATAGGCATGGTGCTGTGTCGGACTAATCTCAGTCAAATCATTGGCTAAAATGTAGTCAGCCTGGTTTTTCTGCAGACTTGCACGCGCTACTCTAAAAAGCTCTTCCTTAGGAACATCTACCAAGAGTTTGAAACCAATCAAGCGGATAGCAGGATTCCATTCCTTAACAAGGCTGATAATCTTAGGTGTCTTTTTAAGAAAGAGAACTTGATAGTCAGCTTGAGACGAAATCTTGTTCTCTGAATTGGACTTGCTTAAGAGGTCTGAAATCTGCTCTGTCTTTTCCAATTCGTCAATATCCGTCATGTAGACAGGTGTGTAGTCTGAGACAGCCATGCTATGGATAAGGACATCGTGGGTCTTGACCAGACCCTCCATCGTTGTCAGTAGACTCTCAACATTTGAAATTTCATGTAGGTTTAAATTAGGCTGGCTAGCTGGTTTGACTGCTTGTTTGGTCGTAACCAAGGTCACCTCATGCCCTTGCGCTAAAAAGGTCTCAGCGATGAGCTTTCCAAGATTGCCAGTAGAGTGGTTGGTAATCCCTCGAACAGAGTCGATCTTTTCTGTTGTTCCACCAGATGTAATCAAAATTTTCATAGGTGCATTTTACCTTAAAATGCCATTTTTGTAAACCTAAAATCAATTTAAGGTAACCTTTAGCTAGAATTAAGCTTCCTTTTAAGAATCCTTGTTAGAATGACTCTAATCATAAAGAAATGCTGGGCTATTTCCAGATTTTCTATTACATTTTGGAGGATTTATATGAACTTTCTCAAAAGGCATGCCTATGCTCTGCTATTTTCAGCAGTCCTGCTAGGTGCCAATACCTATTCTCTGCTAAAGGTCTTTGTCATTCCCTCGGCGGTAACGACAGTGGCAACAAGCACTAGCACCTCGACAAGTAGTACCGCCTCGACCAGCACTGGAGAGGTAACTCAGACCGATACTAGCTACAAGGATGATAATATTTCTATCACAATCACAACAGGTCAAACTTCTGATACGACTTACTATGTTGCTGACATCACACTTTCTAGTGCAGAATATCTCAAGACAGCCCTGGCTCAGAATACCTACGGTACTAACATTACTGAAACCACTTCAAGTATCGCTTCAAGCAACAATGCTATTTTTGCTATTAACGGTGACTACTACGGAGCTAACTCAACTGGTTATGTTATCAAAAATGGAACACTCTATCGTGATACTAGTCGAAATTCTGACTATGATGATTTGGCAATCCTTTCTGACGGTAGTTTCATGACTTATAATGAAAATGACACGACTGCACAAGAATTGATTGATGCTGGTGTTGTTAATACCTTCGCCTTTGGTCCAACTTTAGTTTCAAATGGTGAAATTGCTGTCTCTGAATCAGAAGAAGTCGGACAAGCCATGTCAGACAATCCTCGTACGGCAATCGGTGTTATCGAAACTGACGATGGAAGTCTACACTACATCGTTATCGTTTCAGATGGACGCACAGACGAATCATCTGGTTTGACACTTTATGAAATGGCAGAGCTGATGCAATCATACGGTGTTACAACTGCCTATAACCTTGACGGCGGTGGATCATCTACCATGTACTTCAACGGTCAAGTCGTTAACAAACCTACAACTAACGGAAATACCATCTCAGAAAGGGCGGTGAGCGATATTGTCTACATCGGTTACTAAGAAAACAGCCATCAAAGGAAGTATCATCTACCTGGCAATCAGTATCTTTTGCGTGATTTTCACCTATGTCTATGAACTTTACAGTTACGGTGAATCATCTCCTTACATGCGACTCATGTTTTTAGCACCACTAATTTCAGCAGCCTTCTTTGTTCTGACAGCCTTCGGATTCACTTGGCTTCAGAATCGAGCATCTCTTTTGGTATTCAATTCAGGAATTGCCATCATTGTCAGTGCCTGTCTGGTCAAGGGAATTATCGAGGTCTCAGGACGAACAACAACCATTGACCAACCCTACTGGTATGTCGCTATCGCCTTTCTAGTTCTCAGCCTCATCTTGGGACTCTTTAAGAAAAATCGAAAAGCAGCAGTATAAATCGAAAGAGGCTGGGCAAAAACTAGCTTCAAAATAAAACCACACAATGATTTCTGTCTCGAAAACAATCAAGACGAAAGTACCTCTGTGTGGTTTTTGAGTATGTGACGTTTTTAAGGCTAGATTCTTAGCCAATTTTGTGAGATTCATGCTCATGAAGAGGAAACCAATCTCCGTTTGGACTGCTTGGTTTCCTCTAACGTGAACTCTACGTACGCCAAAAACGCTCTTTAACCTACCAAAAACGGGTTCAACATCAATTTTCCGTTTGGCGTAGATACGAGATCCTTCTTGGCTATGTAATTCTTCTTTGACGAGTTCCTTAAAATAATTCCAAGTGGGATTGTAGTGAATTTGTTTCTGACGACCACTTTCTGTTTTGGCAAGTTTCTCCAACTCTGCTGTGCCTTGTATCTTATCTGCCTCATAGATTTTAAAGTCACGTTTAAAGCCGTACTTGTCAGTTTGACTAGAGTAATACTTAAAGGAATATACAATTCCGTCTGGTTTCACAAACTGGTCTGTTTTTTCAAGATAGTCCCAATTCCTTGGATTAGTAGAACTGTTCTGATATTTCTTGGACAATTCCTTCTGGTACATGCCGTAAGGAATCAGAGGTGTTTTCTCTAATTCGTCAACGATAAAACTATAATTCTCTTCGCTTCCATAACCGGCATCAGCTACAATGTGTTGGAACAAGTCCAAGGTTTGAATTGATTGGAGGAAGGGTTTCAATGTTCTGGTATCCGTTGGATTTGGAAAGATATCGTAGGCAAGGACATATTGACCATTGGTGGCAGCTTGAATATTATAGCCAGGTTTGAGCTGACCATTCATCATATGATCTTCTTTCATCCGCATAAAGGTGGCATCATGATCCGTTTTGGAGAAGGAGTTACGTTCTTGGAGGATTTCTCTGGCCTCTTCATAGCGATGCTTACGAGGGAGATAATCCTTTCTCAACTGGTTACGGAGTTTCTTAATACGACGTCGCTTCTGTTTATTGGCTGACCCACCCTTGATAACTTTGGGTTCCTCAGAAATAGCCTTCTCCACCTCAGCTAAGGCTTCCTCAGTTTTTTCAAGCAATTCTTCTAAACCTTGGCTAGTTTCACAGTCTTCTTTAGACAGGGCTATATTGACACCTTCTTGAACCAGCTGGTCATAGAGTTCTGAGAGTTTCCCATTTAGAGCAGCTTCATATTTAGCAACAGCCTTTTTCCAAGTAAAGGAATAAAGATTGGCATCTGCTTCCAATTTTGTACCATCAATAAAGAGAGCTTGGTCTTCAATCATGCCATGTTCACGCATGAGGAGAGTGAAGTAGATAAAGGAAGTTTTAATCAGGTTGTTGGCATGCTTACTAGAACGAAAATTATTGATGGTTTTGTAGCTGACATAGGTATCCTGACTCAGCCATTTCATGGGAATCACTTCCTCGTTCATCTGCACCATTTTACGACCAGAAAAGACCTGACGGGCATAAGCAAAGAGAGTCATTTTCAGGAGCATGGCAGGATGGAAGGCTGGGCGACCAGTATGAGACTTTTCTTCTAGTAAAACGTGACTAGGAATACTATCCACAAAAAGACTAATGAGTCTAGCCTCGTGTGTCATAGGAATATCATAGGCAAGATTTAGTTCTAAACTGAGTTGATTTGTGTTATACTCTTTATACATGATCATGGCTTTCTAGTTGTTTTGTGGTTATTATAATTATAAACCATGACATTGGAAAACGAGCATCTCCGACTGCGGAAGTGCTCGTTTTTTTCTATTCTGAAGCTAGTTTTTGCCCAGCCTCCGTTTTTTTAGAGATTCTTTTTCTTCTTAGCTTGTTTGGTGAGTGCTAGATCTAGATTGTCTAGGCTAGCAAGGAAACCTTGGCTAAGTTGGAAATCGGTGATATTCGGTTTGAGGTCTACTTCGTAGACTAATTTTAGTTGGTCACCAGAACCTGTACTGTTAATGGAGATAAGCAAATGAGTTGCACAGTAGTTAGCAAATAATTTTTCTAAAATCTGATTGAGATCCTCACGATTGGCTACTGTTAGTGTCAAATGTCTTCTAGTCTGACTGTCTGCAATGATCTTCATATTTTCCAAAGAAAACCAAATCAAGAGCAAAATCAGAGTAGTCGCCGCTGAAAGGAGCAGATAGCCCATACCGCAGGCAAGTCCAATAATCATCGATAGGAAGACCGCTAGCAACTCGCGTGAACCACTGGTTGCCGAACGGAAACGTATCAAGCTAAAGACCCCAGCAACGGCAACGCTGGTACCCAGATTACCGTTGACGAGAAAGATAACTAGAGTCATCAGACTTGGTAGGATAGCCAGTGTGATAACAAATTCTCTGGTATAAAGAGTGCGGTACTTGTAGACCCAGCTTAGCGCCAGCCCCAAAAGAAGGCTGACAAAGAGAGCTAGGATGAGCATACCTGCATTAACAGAAGTTGTAGTTGTCGTAAAAACGCTATTAAATAGGCTAGCTGACATAGGCACCTCCTACTTGGTCATCTGGGGGACAATCCCTTGTGATTTACGGTAGGCTGTACTATATTTAGAGAACTTCTGAGCTTCGATCCCATGTTCCTCCAAAATATCAGCCAACCATTTAGGCTGTTGACCTGGAGCCTTGATTTCCATGATGACATAACCTTCATCAAGTAGAGCTTGTCCATCATTTCCATTGAAAAGACTGACGTCATGATCACGATAGGTCAGGTTTTGGTCAATGGTCACACGAACCTTGGTTGACGAATAGCCTTTAATAGAATGTTTTTCTTTGAGTGAGTAGCGATCATAATAGATATACATACGAGGTTTTAGTCCATCATAACGCTGACGCAACTCATGGATTTCATCGAGGAGATCTTGATCTGTGATGCTAGAATCGACTTGACCATTCTCTAACAGAGCTGTGATTGCTGAAGGCGTTGAAACCAAACGGAATTTGTGACCGACACCTTCCTGATCTTTTTTCTTAATTTCAAGAAAGACCTGACTATCTGCTTGAGGATTTGCGAGGTAAGTTCGCATACGAATTTTTTCACGATGATTCTTCTTAGCGATAGAGTCTTGGATAACTTGAAAATCTTCTGTATCAAAATAGATATTTGAAATAGTAGAAGTTGGATAGTCATCTTCCACCAGATAAACCTTCAAGTCTGTTAAGAGGGCATCTAGGTCCTCCTTAGCAACAATATATTTAGTTTCAATACGTTTAAAGCGTGTTTCTAATGGTTTAGACATCTTGTCTCCTTTGTTTCATTCATTTTAGTGATGGTATGAGTTTAACGACCTTTCCTTATACTTTCTTTAAATGAGGCAAAGCTGTGGCAAACTTGTGGCAGGATTAAGGAAACTTTAACCAATCTTTCAGTCTTTTTTCAGTTGAGACCAGTATTATGTAAGCAATTCAACACAAGCTATCTCAGTATTTTCAATACCTAGAGATAACCAGAAAGGAATTCTTATTATGTATCTTATTATCCCATCTTATGAACCAGATCAGCGTCTCTGCGACCTTGTCAAAGCCTGTCGTAAAGAATTACCAGATGCGCAGCTTATTGTCGTAAATGATGGTAGCAAACCAAATTATCAAACCTATTTTGAAGAATCTAGACTTGCAGGAGCCATTGTTCTTGAACATGTCGTTAATAAAGGAAAAGGAGCTGCTCTGAAAACAGCTCTGCGATTTATCCAAAAAGATGGTGCTAAAGGTCAAGCAATCGTTACCGCTGATAGCGACGGACAACACCTTATTAAGGATATCGTTCGAGTAGCAGAAGCTAGTCAAAAAGAACCATCTGCCCTTATCCTGGGTGCGCGTGCTTTCGTAGGAAAAGTTCCGGCACGTAGCCGCTTCGGAAATAAGGTAACGGCAGCGCTCTTCCATCTTATTACTGGTCAAAAAGTGACTGATACTCAGACAGGTCTGCGTGCCTTCAGTAGTGATCTCATTCCATGGTTACTAAGTCTTGACGGCGACCGCTTCGAATACGAATTTAATATGTTGCTTGAAGCTAGAAAAGCAGGTCATGAAATCGTCGAAGTTCCTATTGAAACTGTCTATCTAGAGGAGAATAAGAGTTCTCACTTCAGACCAATTCGAGATTCTATCCGTATCTATGCTCCCTTTATTAAATTTTCGGGGTCAGCCTTAACCGCTGCGCTTATTGATGCCCTTGCACTCTTTATTTTAGTTGCCATTACAGGAAACCTCCTGCTATCAGTTGTGCTCTCACGCCTCATCAGTGCTTCTAGCCAGTGCCTCCTAAACGCCAAGCTAGTCTTTCATCCAACAGGCTCTCTCTTTAAGGCAGCTATCCGTTACTTCATGTTGGCAGCAGTCATTCTGACCTGCAACTACGTGATGCTCAAGGCACTGGTAGGTATAGGTATCGGCTTGGTCATCGCTAAGCTTCTGACTGAAACCATTCTCTTCCTAGTCAGCTATCGTGTACAGCACCGCTTTGTTTTTCATTAAAATTTAGGGACTCTTTGAGTCCTTTTTTTGTAAAATAGCAGAGCATTTTCTATAAAAAACGTTTTTTTGATAGATTTACACAAAAGAATACGCTTAATAAGCGAACAATTTTCTAAATTCAGTTAAAAATGATGCCTTTTTAGGTTTGGTTTGCTATAATAGTCCTATCAAAGAAAAAGAGGTGTCTCATGAAATCTGATATCGAAATTGCACAAAGCGTAGAACTAAAGCCAATTACTGACATTGTTGAACAAGTTGGTATCACCTTTGATGATATTGAACTCTATGGTAAATACAAGGCAAAACTATCTTTCGACAAGATCAATGCCGTTAAAGACCAAGAACCTGGTAAGCTTGTTTTGGTAACAGCTATTAACCCAACACCAGCAGGTGAAGGAAAATCAACTATGTCTATCGGACTTGCTGACGCTCTTAACAAGATTGGTAAGAAAACCATGATTGCCCTTCGTGAACCATCTCTTGGACCTGTTATGGGGATCAAAGGTGGAGCAGCTGGTGGTGGTTACGCCCAAGTCCTTCCTATGGAAGACATCAACCTCCACTTCACAGGAGATATGCACGCCATCACAACGGCAAACAATGCTCTTTCTGCCCTCCTTGATAACCACATTCAACAAGGAAATGAGCTAGGAATTGACCAACGTCGTGTCATCTGGAAGCGCGTGGTTGACTTGAATGACCGTGCTCTTCGTCAAGTGATTATCGGTCTTGGTAGCCCGGTAAACGGTATCCCTCGTGAGGACGGCTTTGACATCACGGTTGCTTCAGAAATCATGGCAATCCTCTGCTTGGCAACTGACCTCAAGGACCTCAAAGAACGTTTGGCAAATATCGTCGTTGCCTACCGTTATGACCGTACACCAGTTTATGTGCGTGACCTTGAAGTAGAAGGTGCTTTAACTCTTATTCTTAAAGATGCCATCAAACCTAACCTGGTTCAAACCATCTACGGAACACCTGCCTTGGTTCACGGTGGTCCATTTGCCAATATCGCTCACGGTTGTAACTCTGTTCTTGCAACAGCGACAGCTCTTCGTTTGGCAGATTACACCATCACAGAAGCTGGTTTCGGTGCTGATTTGGGTGCAGAAAAATTCCTCGATATCAAGACACCAAATCTTCCTAAAACACCTGATGCAGTCGTAATCGTAGCAACACTTCGTGCCCTTAAAATGCACGGTGGCGTTGCCAAGACTGACCTTTCAGAAGAAAATGTGGAAGCTGTTAAAGCTGGTTTTGCTAACCTTAAACGCCACGTGGAAAATGTTCGTAAATACGGACTTCCAGCAGTCGTAGCTATCAATGAATTTGTCGCAGATACTGAAGCTGAAATCGCAGCCCTCAAAGAACTCTGTGCTGAAATCAATGTTCCAGTTGAACTTGCTAGCGTTTGGGCAAACGGTGCTGATGGCGGTATTGACCTCGCCAAAGCAGTCGTAGAAGCTGTTGAAAATGGCGGAGCTGACTACAAACGTCTCTACTCAGATGAAGACAGCATTCAAGAAAAAATCACTAAAATTGTTACAGAAATCTACGGTGGTCGCTCAGTTGTCTTTGGACCAAAAGCCAAAACACAACTCAAACAATTCGCTGAATTCGGCTGGGATAAATTGCCAGTCTGCATGGCTAAAACACAATATAGCTTCTCAGACAACCCAGCTCTTCTCGGAGCACCAGAAGACTTCGATATTACCATCCGTGAATTTGTTCCAAAAACAGGTGCAGGATTTATCGTTGCACTTACTGGTGACGTTATGACCATGCCAGGACTTCCAAAACGCCCAGCAGCACTTAACATGGACGTTGCCGAAGACGGAACAGCAATTGGATTGTTCTAATAAGACATCTAAAGAGGCTGGGACAAAAGTCCTAGCCTTCTTATTTTTTATAATCTAGTTTGCAAGGCGCAGGGGTTGAGTGGTCTCTAATTCGTTGATAAATCAACCCTTACAGCCCTACTCAACTGTGCGGAGGTGGGACGACAAAATCGAATTCCTTTGGAATTACCGATTTTTGTCCCACTCTCTTTTTGATTCACTAACCATCAAAATGGGTGCAGTAAAAGGATTTAAAATTTCCGTAGCAAATAATTGACTAATAACAGACCGGTTGGTACAATGCTAGAGTAATAAAAATAAAGGAATTGGAGAAATTCTTATGAAACAATATGATTTGCTCGTTATCGGATTTGGTAAAGCTGGTAAAACTATCGCTGGTAAAATGGCATCACTCGGCAAAAAAGTTGCCCTTGTTGAACGTGACGCTTCTATGTATGGTGGAACATGTATCAATATCGGTTGTATCCCAACAAAGACTTTGATTCATGCCGCAGAAGAAAATCTTAGCTTCGCACAAGCTATGGAACTTAAAGAAACTGTGACAACTCGTCTCCGTAACAAAAACGAAGCCGTGCTTACAGGTGCTGGGGTTGATCTTTACAATGCCCAAGCTAAGTTTGTCTCAAACAAGGTCGTTGAAATCTCTGCTGGTGATGATGTAGAGCAACTAACTGCTGAAAATATCGTTATCAATACTGGTGCGGTTTCAAATGTCTTCCCAATTCCTGGGCTTCTTGAGTCTAAAAACGTGGTTGATAGCACTGGTATTCAAAACCTTGACCAACAACCAAAACGTCTTGGTATTATCGGTGGTGGTAACATCGGTCTTGAATTTGCCAGCCTCTACGCGCGTTTGGACAGCCAAGTAACAGTCTTTGAAGCAGCGCCAGCTATCCTTGGTCGTGCCGAAGAAGTAGCAGCTAAACTTGCTCAAACTTACCTTGAAGAAGATGGCGTCAGCTTTGTTCTCGGAGCTAAAGTGGAAAAAGTTGCTAATGCTGGTGAAGCAGTAGTCGTAACAGCTGACGGTAAAGACTATGAGTTTGATGCGGTTATGTATGCTATGGGTCGTAAACCTGCAACTGAAGGACTTGGTCTTGAAAACACAGACATCACACTTACTGAACGTGGGGCTGTTCAAGTCAATGAATACCTTGAAACAAGTGTTGCAGGCGTTTATGCAGCAGGTGATGTTAACGGTGGGCTTCAATTCACTTACACATCATTGGACGACTTCCGTATCCTTCTTGGACAATTTACTGGAAACAGCGACTACAACCTCAATAACCGTAAAAATGTTCCAAACACAACCTTCATCGAACCAGCCCTTTCACAAGTTGGTTTGACTGAAAAAGAAGTTATCGCAGCAGGCCTTCCTTACAAGGCAAATGAATTGGCTGTCGCAAACATGCCACGCGCACACGTCAATAACGACCTTCGTGGTATCTATAAAGTCATCGTAAACACTGAGACAAATGAAATCCTTGGAGCAACCCTATTTGGTTCAAACTCACACGAAATCATCAACCTCATCAAGATGGCAATGGATAACAAAATCCCTTATACTTACATTAAAAACCAAGTTTTCACTCACCCAACAATGGCTGAAAACTTGAACGATGTCTTCAATTTCTAAAAAGCAGTCACTAGAATTGAGACCTTAAATTTTTCAAAAAAGGCTTCCTAAGGGGAGTCTTTTTGGCTGCTTATTATGGTATAATAAAAGCACTATTTTTTTTCAAGGAGGACAAAAACATCAATCAAAAACACAAGGTCGTCCGTCTGCTTGACAAAGGGAGACGTGGGCTTCTTAGAGGTATTTTTAGTCGTATCACTGTTATTGCCGTCCTGTTAATTGTGCAACTCTTGATATTAGTTGCTTCATTCAGCTGGCTCAGTCATTATCAGATTCACTTAGAAGTCTTGAGTGGCATTATCGTCACCATCTCAGTGCTCTATCTGGTCAATAGTGAAATGGACAGACTATCCGTCATTACTTGGATGCTCTTGATTATCCCATTTCCAATCCCAGGAAGTCTCTTTCTTCTCTACACCAAGATTGACTGGGGTTATAATGGTTTAAAAGCTATGCTTAATAAAAATATTGAGGATAGTATTCCTTATCTGACTCAAAATCAAAATATTCTCAAAGAGCTCAAGCAGAATCACTCGACAACTTACAATCTAGCTCGTTACCTCAGTGGAGATAGTGATAGCGATCATTTCCCAGTTTATCAAGATAGCAAAGCGACCTATTTCCCATCTGGTGAGGCTAAGTTCAAAGCCCTAAAAGAACAGCTTCGTGCAGCCAAACATTATATCTTCATGGAATACTTCATCATTGATGAAGGAATCATGTGGGGTGAAATTCTTGCAATTCTAGAAGACAAGGTCAAAGAAGGCGTAGAAGTCCGTGTCATGTACGATGGTATGATTGAATTTTCAACACTATCTTTTGACTACACAGAACGCCTTGAAAAAATCGGTATTCATGCCAAGGCTTTCTCTCCGATTTCACCTTTCCTTTCAACCTACTACAATTATCGTGACCACCGTAAAATTGTGGTTATCGATGGGGAAGTTGCCTTCACAGGCGGCGTTAACCTAGCTGATGAATATATCAATGAAATTGAGCGCTTCGGTCATTGGAAGGACACTGCTATCATGATTGAAGGGAGAGCCGTAGATACTTTCACCATTCTCTTTATGCAAATGTGGGCAGTCACAGATTCAAAGACCAATAACAACTATGCAGACTATCTTGGTCTCCATCAGAAACCAGTCATCTCAGATGGTTTTATAATCCCCTATGCGGATTCACCTCTTGATGACGATAAGGTCGGAGAAAATGTTTACATCGATATTCTCAACCATGCTAGAGACTATGTTCATATCATGACACCATACCTTATTTTGGACAGCGAAATGGAACATGCGCTTAAATTTGCGGCTGAGCGTGGGGTGGATGTTAAACTGATTATGCCAGGTATTCCCGATAAGCCAATCCCTTATGCCCTAGCGAAAACATACTATGCAACCTTGATGAAGGCAGGGGTTAAGATCTACACTTATACTCCTGGATTTGTTCATGCCAAGGTCTTCGTAGCCGATGGTCATAAAGCAGTAGTGGGTACAATCAATTTGGACTACCGCAGTCTTTATCATCACTTTGAATGCGCAACCTATCTCTACCACAATTCAGAGATTGCAAAAATTGAGAAGGATTTCCAAGACACTCTTGAAAGCTGTCAAGAAGTTACCTTTGAAACCCTCAAAAATGAACCCGTTACCACTAAACTTTTGGGTAAAGTGGTCAAACTCATTGCACCTCTCTTGTAATCTCTCCTAAGTCATGCTATAATAACGTCATGCGATGAGTCGATTTGGTCTTTAGACCATTTTGCGCTGGGGAGGTCATAACGCAGGAGCGGACTTTGACGACTTGTGTGAACCTTTTCGTCACATTCTTACGAATGCCCCTAACCCTCTGTCTTTGGACAGAGGGTTTTTCTGTATTATTTTCCTTACAGATACTTTTCTTTTCATTGAAAAAATAGTATAATAGAGCCACTATAAATTTTTAGAAAATTTCGAGAATAGCTCTGCTATTTTCAAAAAAATGAGGTATATGTATGGGTTACACAGTAGCAGTCGTTGGTGCCACAGGTGCCGTCGGTACACGTATGATCAAAATGTTGGAAGAATCTACACTTCCAATCGACAAAGTGCGTCTTTTGTCTTCTGCACGTTCAGCTGGTAAAGTTTTGCAATATAAAGAGCAAGACATCGAGGTTGAATTGACAACTGAAGATTCATTTGAAGGTGTGGACATTGCACTCTTCTCAGCTGGTGGTTCTGTATCAGCTAAGTTTGCACCATACGCTGTTAAATCTGGTGCTGTTGTTGTTGATAACACATCACATTTCCGTCAAAACCCAGATGTGCCATTGGTTGTTCCTGAGGTAAATGCTCACGCTCTTGAAGCTCACAACGGTATCATCGCTTGCCCTAACTGTTCAACAATCCAAATGATGGTTGCACTTGAGCCAGTTCGTCAAAAATGGGGTCTTGAACGTATCATCGTTTCAACTTACCAAGCCGTTTCTGGTGCTGGTCAATCAGCAATCAACGAAACTGAGCGTGAATTACGTGATGTTTTGAATGATGGAGTCAACCCTCGCGATGTTAAAGCTGACATCTTGCCATCTGGTGGAGATAAAAAACACTACCCAATCGCTTTCAATGCTCTTCCACAAATCGACGTTTTCACTGACAACGACTACACTTACGAAGAGATGAAAATGACAAATGAAACTAAGAAAATCATGGAAGACGACAGCATTGCTGTTTCAGCAACTTGTGTTCGTATTCCTGTCTTGTCAGCTCACTCAGAATCAGTTTACATTGAAACAAAAGAAGTAGCACCAATCGAAGAAGTCAAAGCAGCAATCGCAGCCTTCCCAGGTGCCGTTCTTGAAGATGATGTCGCTAACCAAGTCTACCCACAAGCCGTTAACGCTGTTGGTTCACGTGATACATTCGTTGGACGTATCCGTAAAGACTTGGATGCTGAAAAAGGAATCCACATGTGGATTGTCTCAGATAACCTCCTCAAAGGTGCTGCATGGAACTCAGTTCAAATCGCAGAAACACTCCACGAACGTGGTCTTGTCCGCCCAACCGCAGACCTTAAATTTGAATTGAAATAAAATAACAAGGGAGTTGAGATTTGATCTACTCCCTTTTGTTTACAATATGAAAGAGAGTTTAGAGCAGTGACAAGCAAAGAAAACAAACAAAATGATACACTTGAGGAATATTTGCAGATAAAAAATGAGTCAAGGTTAGCAACGACTTTATTTGTCGTCTACACATTGCTTCTTTTTGTAGTTGGATTCTGGCTCGTTTCAAAAGGTGCACGGGTTCACACTTTTTCCTATCTCGGAGTATCAATCTATATTGCTGTTGGTATGAGGATCTTTATTCCTCCATTTCATAAAAAAGCCTATCTTGAACTTGCTCAGCCGGAATTAAAACAGTATTCATCTAAAGGAGTATCTGTATCACAATCCTTTTTGCAAAAACAGGTTATTGCCTATATTATGGTTGTTTTGGTGATGGGGTTTGTTACAGTCCAAGCATTACAGAATATTCCTCAAAAAGTTGAGATTGTAAATTATCCAGTGACTGATACAAGTACCTCTAGTGAAGAAACGACCACCATTCCAAGTTTGGGTAATGCTCAGTAAGCTTTATTAAAAAAGTTATTTTGCAGGCAAGGTTAGTAAACCGTCCAAAAAGCTCTACAAGGAACAGATATAAGTTTACGAGCAATTGTGATGGAACAAGAGTAGTCAAAATCTCGAGTTCAGCTGATCTCAGACAGTCATTTGCGCTTTAAAATCTGATTTTTGATGAGAAATGCAATAAAATTCCATTTATATAACCTATATTAGGAGGTTATAGGGTATAATATTAATATATTGATTTAAAACAAAGAGGAGCAGCTATGTCTATTGAACAATTACGCAATGCGAAAATGATTACGGCGATGATTACGCCATTTAATGAAGACGGTTCTATCAACTTTGATGCCCTACCAAAATTAGTTGAGCATCTTCTTGCCCATCATACTGATGGAATCTTGCTAGCAGGTACAACTGCTGAAAGCCCAACTCTTACTCACGATGAGGAGCTTGAGCTTTTTGCGGCAGTCCAAAAAATCGTTGATGGTCGTGTCCCACTGATTGCTGGTGTGGGTACCAATGACACGCGCGATTCAATCGAGTTTGCCAAAGAGGTTGCTGCCTTCGGTGGTTTTGCGGCTGGACTGGCGATCGTTCCTTATTACAACAAGCCGTCTCAAGAAGGAATGTACCAACATTTTAAAGCAATTGCTGACGCTTCTGACCTTCCAATTATTATCTACAATATCCCAGGTCGTGTTGTTGTAGAAATGACTCCAGAAACAATGCTCCGCTTGGCAGAACATCCAAATATCATCGGTGTCAAAGAATGTACCAGCCTTGCCAATATGGCTTACCTAATCGAGCATAAACCAGAGGATTTCCTCATTTATACTGGTGAAGACGGAGATGCCTTCCACGCCATGAACCTTGGTGCTGACGGTGTTATCTCAGTTGCCTCACATACAAATGGTGATGAGATGTACGATATGTTCCAAGCGATTGAGAACAATGATATTAAGACAGCTGCCAAAATTCAACGTCAGTTTATCCCTAAAGTGAATGCCCTCTTCTCATATCCAAGTCCTGCACCTGTTAAGGCAGTTCTCAACTACCTTGGCTTTGAAGTTGGTCCACTTCGTTTGCCACTCGTTGCAGCACCAGACGAAGATGCCAAACGCATTATCAAGGTTGTAGTAGATGGCGACTACGAAGCTACTAAAGCAACCGTTACAGGTGTGGTTCGTCCAGATTATTAACATAGCTAGGAGTCAAGTTTGCTTGGCTCTTTTCTTATTTTGAGCCATTTTATCAACATTTTTTGAGCTTTATGTTATGATGGGAAAAACGAAAGGAGGTCGCTCATGGCTTCAAATTTCCTCGATACCCTCTTTCCCCCTGCAAAGCTGACGCTGATTCTAGCCGATCAATCACATCTAACCCTGACTAGAACCCGAAAAGGGATTATCTATTTGGATAATGATTTTGAAAAAAGCTTTAGCTACGAAGATTGTCAACTTGTCCTGACAGCAGAAGAGAAGCACCGCATTTCCGACGGAGCATTAGCTGGCGCCTTTGCATCAGCACTCATGGATAGAGATATCCTTACAGGAGCAATCATTGGTGATTGGTGGGAAAAACAAAATGATACAAAAGCAAGAAAAGTTCGTATCATTCTCAAAGATAGACAGACTAAGGAAGAACGACAGATTGACCTTCTCCTGACCTATAACAAATATCAGAAGGTTAGACGTTTCTTCCAAAGGCCTTGAAAACCTAGTAAAATCACCCTTTCAACGATTTTTACTTGACAAATCATGAAAACATTTGCATAATGTAAATAAGAATGAAAATCCATGAAAAGAGGCGATATTATGCAAGTTACTAAACGTAGTGGACAAGTCGTAGACTTCAATCCAGATAAGATTTACCAAGCCATCATTAAAGCAGCACAGACAGTTTATGTCATCGACGACACTTGGCGTGATAACCTTGCCAATGTCACTAAAAAAGTGGTGATTGACTTGCAAGATGCACAAGTTGAACGCCCGACAATCAGCATGGTACAGTCATGCGTTGAAAACCGTTTGATGGACGCAGGCTATATCAACATTGCTGAGCACTATATCTCATACCGTTTGCAACGTGACTTGGAACGAAACGGCTACGCCGACAAAATCATCGTTCACCTCCGTTTTGAACAAACAAAATAGCTAGAGAGTTCATCTCTAGCTATTTTTCTATTTGAGGGATAATCTGATCCAGTAAGAGCTTGATATTATTCTCGAATTGGTCGTCAAGATTAAGACGAATATAAGTGAGGATGCTCTGCTTGATGGAAGAGGTAGTGATCTTTTGATAAACCTTCTGTCTGCTGAGTTTTCCTAGGCTGACCTTGGCTGGTAACTGAACTATCAAGTGACGTGGGGTTATCTGATAAGCTAGACTTTCTTGATAGGGCGCCAGCATTTCTTGACAAAGGCTCATCTGTTTAAAAAATGCCTGCTTGAGATGACGCAGATTTTTGTCGAACATACCATTGTCCAGATAGAGAGACATGGCTTTTTGAATGATGAGATTGGTATCGTAGTCTAACAGTTTCTTATAGGAGAGGAAATCAGCCTTAAGCTGGTCAGGTAGGACAATCATCCCCAATCGAAGAGCAGGGAAAAGGGCAGTAGAAAAGGATTTGAGGTAGATGACACGCTCATGAGTATCGTAGTAGTGAAGCGGTGCCTCCTTGTCCTTGGTGAAATCTCCCATATAGTCATCCTCTATAATATAGACATCGTACTTTTCGGCCAACTCCAGTAAGCGCTCCTTATCTTTCTGACTGTATGTCAAGCCGAGAGGGTTGGAGTAGCGAGAGATGGTATAGAAGAACTTGATAGACTTTTGACTAAAGAGGCGTTCCAAGTCTGCAAAATCCAAACCTGAAAACTGACGCTCAATGATCTCAAAGGCTAGTTGCTGCTCTCTTACCAAACTATTCATCCTTGAATAAGTCGGCTGTTCCAAGAGAATAGTCGATTTTTGATTGGGAAAGGTCATCTGACTGAGGATATAGAGGGCCTGTTGGGTTCCTGATGTCACAACAATATTTTCCTGCTTGGTATAGACATAGCTGTCTGCCAGATAGGTCTTTAGTGACTTACGAAGTTCCAAGAGTCCCTCTTGGTGCTGGTATTGATTGAAGAGGTAGAGTTCACGACCTACTAGGCTTTCATTCATACAGAGGAGAAAGTCGTCATAAGCTAGGTTGTTATAGTCAGAAATACTGAGCTCCACTGGCTCAATCTGCTCTGCCTTATTTTCCAAAACATAGTAACCACTTTTGGGAATGGCATAGATGTCCTTGAGGTAGGTCAACTCGGTCAGAGCCTTCTGAACCGTGTCCTTGCTGCAATGATAGGTCTGGCTGAGCTGCCGAATAGAAGGAATCTTGTCTCCCTTTTTAAGCTGACCAGTCTCAATGCTAGCCTGGATGTCCTTAATAATCTTTTGATAAATTGCCATAAACTGTCCCCATACAGATTGATAATAAGTCTATTGTACAATAAACAGAATTTTCTTACAATAGAACTATCTTTTAAACAGTGGAGGTAATCCTTATGACAACTAGACGTTTGAGCATTTCAGCAATCTTTATGGCTCTGGTAATTATCCTGAGCGCTAGCATTTTTTCTATTCCAGTCCCTGGTGGCCATTTTTACTTTAACACGATCCTTATCTTCTTGGTTGCTATGATTTTTCCAGCCACAGAAGCAGTCATTATTGCTGGCGTAGGCTCATTCTTTGGCGATTTCTTTTTCTACCCAGCACCCATGTTCGTCACACTTATTACACACAGCCTTCAAGTTTTAGTCATCGCTCTGCTATTGAAAAATAAGGAGCTTCGCCCTGATCTCAACCGATTAAAGGTAGTCTCTATACTCGCCCTGGGTGCAGTCATTGACTTGATTGGTTACTTTCTTGGCAGATCCTTTGTCTATGCGACTCCTGAATATGCCTTACTAAAGCTACCATTTGATAGCCTTGGGGTTCTTTTGGGAATAGCTGGCGCTTATCTTTTATATTTTCACACTGGTTTTCTTAAAGAGTTCAAAAAGGTTTGGAAATAAGTCTTAGCTTCTGCTATAAATTGACAAACAGCCCATATTTTGCCATAATTAAAGACAGAGAAAAAGCCGTCAGAACGGCTTTTTTAACTGTAAATAAAGGAAATAATCATGTCAATTTTAGAAGTTAAGAATCTCAGTCACGGTTTTGGAGATCGTGCTATTTTTGAAAATGTCTCTTTCCGCCTTCTTAAGGGTGAGCATATCGGGCTTGTCGGTGCCAACGGTGAAGGAAAATCAACCTTCATGTCTATCGTCACAGGTAGCTTGCAACCTGATGAAGGTAAGGTGGAATGGTCACGCTATGTCTCTGTTGGTTACTTGGACCAGCACGCCGTTCTTGAAAAAGGGATGACTGTTCGTGATGTTCTTCGTACTGCCTTTGATGAGCTTTTTAAGACAGAAAGCCGTATCAATGATATTTACATGTCAATGGCAGAAGAAGGTGCTGATGTTGATGCCCTTATGGAAGAAGTTGGTGAATTGCAAGACCGCTTGGAATCTCGTGATTTCTATACACTTGATGCCAAGATTGACGAAGTTGCACGTGCCCTTGGTGTTATGGATTTCGGTATGAACTCAGATGTGACTGAGCTTTCTGGTGGTCAACGTACAAAGATTTTGCTGGCTAAGCTCTTGCTTGAAAAACCAGACATTCTTCTCCTAGACGAGCCGACCAACTACTTGGATGCGGAGCATATTGCTTGGCTTAAACGCTACTTGCAAGAGTACGAAAACGCCTTTGTCCTTATCTCCCACGACATTCCTTTCCTCAATGATGTTATCAATATCGTCTACCACGTGGAAAACCTGGACTTGGTGCGCTATGCCGGTGACTACGATAACTTCCAGTCGGTTTATGCTATGAAAAAAGCACAGCTGGAAGCAGCTTACGAGCGCCAGCAGAAAGAAATTGCTGACTTGCAGGACTTTGTTAACCGCAACAAGGCGCGTGTTGCCACTCGAAATATGGCTATGTCTCGTCAGAAGAAATTGGATAAGATGGATATTATCGAACTCCAAGCTGAAAAACCAAAACCAGAATTCCACTTCAAGGAATCACGTACACCGGGACGCTTTATCTTCCAAACACAAGATTTGGTTATCGGTTATGACCGTCCATTGACAAAAGCACCGCTTAATTTGACCCTAGAACGTAACCAGAAAATCGCTATCGTTGGTGCCAATGGTATCGGTAAGTCAACCCTACTTAAGAGTCTTCTCGGTGTTATCAAACCACTTGAAGGTCAAGTTGAAACTGGTGACTTCCTTGAAATCGGCTACTTTGAACAAGAAGCTGAAGGCTCTCGTCAGACACCGCTTGAAGCAGTATGGGATGCCTTTCCAGCACTTAACCAAGCCGAAGTCCGTGCAGCACTTGCCAAATGTGGCTTGACCTCAAAACACATCGAAAGCCAAATACAAGTCCTCTCAGGTGGTGAGCAGTCTAAGGTTCGTTTCTGTTTACTCATGAACCGTGAAAACAATGTCTTGGTACTAGACGAGCCGACTAACCACCTTGACGTCGATGCCAAAGATGAACTCCGCCGTGCTCTCCAAGCCTACAAGGGAACTATTCTCATGGTCTGCCACGAGCCTGAATTTTATGAAGGTTGGACAGAAGTTTGGGACTTCAACGAGCTCGTCTAATTTCCCAACTACTAGAAAGAGAAGACATGATTCCAATTCGTTTAGGACTCAAGGCCAGTTCAGATCCCAAGCAAGTAGAGAGTCGTCTAAGATACCATCCACAAGTCTTTGAATTCCATACTGACCAAGAAGACTTCAGCACAGAAGGTCTTAAAAGACTAGAAGAAGCAATCATAGAGGTTAGGAATGCTGGTGTAGAGACCATCATTCTCCATCATCCCATGAAGTACAAGGAGCGTTTCTGCGAGCTGTTAGCCCATTCTAGTAACAATTCTGAGCTGGTCAACTTCATTGATTCATCAATCCAGGACCTTCTAACCTTGGCAAAAAAATATGATGCCAAGGTTCTGGTGCACGGTTCCTATGAAATGCGCGAGCCTGACCTCTTAACTCCCTTTGATGACAAGCTTCAAGCTCAAAATTATCTGCTTGATCGACTGCTCAGCCTTTACCAAAAATATCCCGACCACTTGATCTTCGAAAACGGCATCTGGTCGCTCTTTGCCTTTGGGCATGAAGATTTTGATAAAAAGCTAGCGCAGACTAAGTTACCTTTGGCCTACGACATATCTCATGCCTTTATCGAGCTAGAGGGCGATATGGCTGCGCTTTTGACATCACTGGACAATCTAAAAGACAATATCCAGCATTATCACTTGGTTGATTCAATGGGAAGAAGCCACGACAGCCTGACCCTTGGACAAGGAAAAGTTGATTGGGCGGCTGTCCTTCCCCACCTCAACCCCAATGCAAGCTACATCTATGAAATCAACCTAGCTGACATGACAAATCCCGCAGAACAACTCGCTAGCCATGAGTATTTGGTGGGAATAAATAGAAAGAAATAGTTTAGGAGAGGAAATGAGATTTTTGAAATTAAGTGCCTTGATAGTGGTAACGATCTTATTGAGTTTGGTGATACAAATGCCAACTTATCTGGGAATCACTCTTTTTGATGAGAACCTTGTTCTTAAACTAACAGTTGGACTGCTAGCCTTCTTGGTGACATTAACAGGTCTATTATTACTTAGAGCAAAGAGCTTTCCTAACATTCCTATTAAAGAAAAGCTATCTTTAAAACTTGTTTTCGGATGGACGCTATTAACCGTCTTGTTGATTATTGGGATAAAATCGATAATGCAGTTTTTCGGGGTTCATTTGACCTCTGCTAATAATGATGACCTAATACAACAATTACGTTCGCACAATATGTTGTTTATGATGGTGAACCTTCATCTTCTAGGTCCAATTCTTGAAGAGATTGTTTTTAGAGGGCTTCTCTTAGAGGGACTTCTTAGGCTTTATCCAAAGAAACAATACACGGCAATATTTCTCTCAGCCTTTCTTTTTGCTTTTGCTCATACCTATACCCTATCTCTGAGTCTGCTGGATTATTTTATCTTCGGCTTCCTCTACAGTAGCTTGTATTATCAATCTAGACATTTACGAAACAGTGTGTTAGCTCATATTTTAACGAATTCACTAATTACTCTACTATCGATAATAGCAGGGCTACTGTTGCAATGACAGATTTTATTAACCATGCGGCTTTGCTTAATAATTGTCCAGTAAACATGAATTTAACTAAGGCAAGGCTTCAAACTCTTACTACGAAAGGAATTATAAATACATGGCAACTATTCAATGGTTTCCTGGCCATATGTCCAAGGCACGTCGTCAGGTTCAGGAAAATATTAAACACGTCGATTTTGTGACGATTCTGGTGGATGCTCGTCTGCCCCTCTCTAGTCAGAACCCTATGCTGACAAAGATTGTAGGCGACAAGCCCAAACTCCTCATCCTAAACAAAGCTGATTTGGCTGATAGCAATCGTACAAAGGAATGGCGCAAGCATTTTGAAAGCCAAGGGATCAAAACGCTTGCTATCAACTCTAAGGAGCAAGCAACGGTCAAACTGGTCACAGATGCCGCCAAGGATCTGATGAAGGATAAGCTTGCGAAACTGCGTGAGCGTGGTATTCAAAAAGAAACTCTTCGTACTATGATTATCGGTATTCCAAATGCTGGTAAATCAACCCTTATGAACCGTCTAGCTGGTAAGAAAATTGCCGTTGTTGGGAATAAACCAGGGGTTACTAAGGGGCAGCAGTGGCTTAAATCTAACAAAGATTTGGAAATTTTGGACACACCAGGGATTCTCTGGCCTAAATTTGAAGACCAGTTGGTTGGCTTGAAACTGGCTTTGACTGGTGCTATCAAGGACCAGCTTCTGCCAATGGACGAAGTTACCATTTTTGGACTCAACTACTTCAAGACCTACTATCCAGATCGCTTGCTTGAGCGTTTCAAGGGCATTGACTTAGAGGAAGAAGCGCCTGAAATCATTATGGAGATGACACGAAAACTTGGCTTCCGTGATGATTACGACCGTTTTTATCAGCTCTTCGTCAAAGAGGTTCGTGATGGCAAACTTGGCCGCTATACCCTTGATATCGTCGGAGAAGAAGATGGCAACGATTAAGGAAGTCAAGGAAGCCTTGCAGCAGCTGACAGATTTGTCTGATCCAGGCTGGGAGGATTTTATCAATGATAGCAGGGCAGGTGTCCAAACAGCAATCAAACAGCGTCGCAAAGCTATTCAAGCAGCTATTGACGAGGACGAGCGTTTGGAACAAATGCTGCGCTACGAAAAGGCTGCCTATCAAAAAGGCTATCAAGCCATCGCAGGTATTGACGAAGTCGGCAGAGGCCCCTTAGCTGGTCCAGTAGTAGCAGCCTGTGTCGTTCTGCCAAAAAATTGTAAAATCCAAGGACTCAATGACTCTAAGAAAATCCCTAAGAAGAAGCATGAGGAGATTTATGAGGCAGTCATGGCGCGTGCGCTAGGAGTCGGAATCGGTATCAAGGACAATCAAGTCATTGACCAAGTCAATATTTATGAAGCTACCAAGTTAGCCATGATGGAAGCAATTGCCAATCTAGAAGGTCAGGTTAAACAGCCAGATTATCTACTGATTGATGCCATGAAACTAGACCTTCCCATTGAACAGGAGTCTATCATCAAAGGCGATGCCAATTCGCTTTCGATAGCGGCAGCTTCAATCGTCGCAAAGGTAACCAGAGATCGCATGATGGCTGACTACGACAAAACTTACCCTGGCTATGCCTTTTCACAAAATGCTGGCTACGGAACCAAGGATCACCTGGCTGGTCTCGATAACTATGGGATAACACCCATCCACCGCAGAACATTTGAGCCAATCAAGTCAATGAAAGAGTAGGAGAAGGATATGGCAAGGTTTTTGACCATTGATATCGGTGGCACCTTTATCAAGTCGGCTCTGATTGATGAGCAGTTTAAACTGGAGATGCTGGAAAAACGTCCGACACCCAAGACCAATCTCGATGACTTTCAAGCTAGTCTAGATGATTTGGTAGCTTCAGTCAGAGACGAAATCGCTGGTATCTCCATTTCCTGCCCAGGTCAAATCAATGATAAGACGGGATTCATCCATTCAGGTGGTTTAATTTCTTACTTGAAATTATATCCCCTCGGACAGAATCTAGCTCAGAAGCACCAGATTCCTGTTACTGTCATCAACGATGCCAATGCAGCAGGACTTGCTGAAGGGCGACTGGGTAATCTGCTTGATGTCGACTACGGAGCGGTTTTGGTCCTAGGGACAGGTGTGGGGCTCGCTCTCATCTCCAAAGGACAGCTTTTTTCTTTGAGAAATGCAGAGCTGATTCCCCTTCTTCAACGGTTTCAAACGAGGGATAAGGCACAGAACAATCAAGAGCAGGCAGAGCAGCGACAAATTGGTAATCAATTTTTCCAAGCAAGCCTTCAGAGTCTCTTTGAAAATTCTGGCTCTGCGGTTAATTTCATCAATCAAGCTAGTCAAGTCTTGAACTTAGAAGAAGCAGATGGACGACTGGTCTTTGAGCAATTAGAAACTGGACACAATCCTGATTTGAATCAGCTTTTCCAAGATTATTGCAGACAAATCGCCCTGCATATCATCAATCTAAAAGGACTTTTTGACTTTGACCGTATCTTGATTGGTGGGGGCATCAGCCAGCAGGAGCTCTTGATCGAAGAAATCAAGAGACAATATGACCTCCTCTGTCAGGAACAAAAACTCCTTAGAGATAAGGAAGAGTTCAAGATTTTGTCCTGTCATTTTCATAACCAAGCCAACTTAATCGGCGCATTCTGCCATTTCCAAGATATGAAAGCAAGCATTGAATCTTAGTATTCAGTGCTTTTTTCGAATTATCCTAGTGGAGGTAGTTTTATGAACAATTTTGAACTCTATAAATTAAAGAAAGCTGGTCTTTCCAATCTCAATATCAACAACATTCTCAACTATCAGCAACAGGTTGGAAAATCGCTGTCGCTTCGTGATATGGCAGTCGTTTCCAAATGTAAAAATCCGCTTGTTTTCATGGAGCATTACAAGCAACTTGATACAAAGGCAATCCGTGAGGAATTCAATCGTTTTCCAACTCTATCCATCTTGGACAAGGAATACCCTCTAGCTCTCAAGTCTATCTACAATCCCCCAACCCTTCTTTTCTATCAGGGAAATCTGGACCTCTTAGACAAGCCCAAGTTAGCAGTCGTCGGTTCCCGCAAATCTAGTCAGACAGGCACCAAATCTGTTCAGAAAATCATCAAGGAACTAGGTAATCAGTTCGTCATCGTCTCTGGTCTCGCTCGTGGCATCGATACGGCTGCTCATGTTTCTGCATTGAAAAATGGCGGAGCTACCATTGCCATTATTGGTACTGGTTTGGATGTCACTTATCCTAAAGAAAACAAGGCACTCCAAGACTATATTTCAAAAAATCATCTCATTCTGACCGAGTATGGACCTGGTGAACAGCCCTTAAAATTTCATTTTCCTGAACGTAATCGTATCATCGCTGGACTGGCGCAAGGTGTTATCGTTGCTGAAGCCAAGATGCGCTCAGGCAGTCTTATTACCTGCGAACGTGCTCTAGAAGAAGGACGAGATGTCTTTGCTATCCCTGGTAATATTTTGGATGGTTTATCAGATGGATGTCATCACCTGATTCAAGAGGGTGCGAAGTGCATCACGACAGGCTTTGACGTCCTAAATGAATACTAGAAAATTATCAACTTCTCCTATAGAAAAAAGTTTTTTATTGACAGTTTAAGGAAAGTGGGTTATTATGCTATAGGTTTGCAGTTACTGCAAGGAAAGCTCTGCTATTTTCAAGAGAAAAACAGAGCCTAATGTAAAGTATAGGAAGTAAACGTATGGCAACAGCAAAAACAAGTAAAACGTCTAAAAAAACGACGACAAAGAAGAAATCGACGACTGCTAAGAAAAACTTGGTAATCGTGGAATCACCTGCCAAGGCTAAAACCATCGAAAAATATCTTGGGCGTAACTACAAGGTTGTCGCCTCAGTCGGTCACATCCGTGATTTGAAAAAATCGAGTATGTCAATCGACTTTGAGAACAATTATGAGCCTCAGTATATCAATATCCGTGGTAAAGGTCCGCTTATCAATGATTTGAAAAAAGAGGCTAAAAAAGCCAAGCAAGTCTTTCTGGCAAGTGACCCGGACCGTGAAGGAGAAGCTATTTCATGGCATTTGTCACATATCTTAGGGCTCAGTCTTGAAGATAAGAACCGTGTTGTTTTTAACGAGATTACCAAGGATGCTGTCAAAAATGCCTTTGTTGAGCCACGCCAAATTGATATGGATCTGGTAGATTCGCAACAAGCCCGTCGCGTTCTTGACCGTATCGTTGGTTACTCAATCTCGCCGCTACTTTGGAAAAAAGTTAAGAAGGGGCTATCTGCTGGTCGCGTTCAATCCGTTGCACTTAAACTGATTATCGACCGTGAAAATGAAATTAAAGCCTTTAAACCAGAAGAGTACTGGACTATTGATGGTGCCTTTAAAAAGGGAACGAAGAAGTTCCAGGCTGCCTTTTACGGACTTGACGGTAAGAAGGTTAAACTCAGTAACAATGACGATGTCAAAGAAGTACTGGCTCGTATCAAAGATGACCTCTTCAATGTCGATAAGGTTGAAAAGAAAGAGCGTCGTCGCAATGCACCGCTTCCATATACGACTTCATCATTGCAACAGGATGCAGCTAATAAAATCAATTTCCGAACTCGTAAGACCATGATGGTTGCCCAGCAACTCTATGAAGGGATCAACATTGGTTCTGGTCAGCAAGGTTTGATTACCTATATGCGTACAGACTCAACACGTATCAGTCCAATCGCACAAGGACAGGCTGCTGATTTCATCACAGAACGTTTCGGAAGTCAATATTCAAAACATGGTAACAGAGTGCGTAACGCAAGTGGTGCCCAAGATGCCCACGAAGCTATCCGTCCTTCCAATGTCTTCCAAACTCCAGAATCGATTGCCAAATACTTGGATAAAGACCAGCTCAAACTCTACACTCTTATTTGGAATCGTTTTGTTGCTAGTCAGATGACTGCTGCAGTCTTTGATACCATGAAGGTCAACCTCTCACAAAATGGTGTGATTTTCGTTGCCAATGGTAGTCAGGTCAAATTTGATGGTTACATGGCTGTCTACAATGACTCAGATAAGAATAAGATGCTTCCTGAGATGGAAGAAGGCGATACCGTTAAGAAGGTCCTAACAAGCCCCGAACAACACTTCACACAGCCACCAGCTCGTTATTCAGAGGCAACTCTTATCAAGACCTTGGAAGAAAATGGTGTTGGACGCCCATCAACCTATGCACCGACACTTGATGTTATTCAGCGCCGCTATTATGTTAAATTAGCAGCTAAGCGCTTTGAACCAACAGAGCTTGGTGAGATTGTCAATAGCTTGATTGTTGAATTCTTCCCTGATATCGTCGATGTCAAATTCACGGCTGAAATGGAAGGTAAGCTAGACCAAGTTGAAATTGGTAAAGAGCAGTGGCAGAAGGTTATCGACGAGTTCTATAAACCATTTGAAACAGAGTTGGAAAAAGCAGAGACTGAGATTGAAAAAATCCAGATTAAGGATGAGCCAGCTGGCTTTGACTGTGATGTCTGTGGTCATCCAATGGTTATCAAGCTCGGTCGCTATGGGAAATTCTACGCATGTAGCAACTTCCCAGACTGTCATAACACGAAACCTATCACCAAAGAAATCGGTGTTGTCTGTCCAACATGTGGTGAGGGGCAGGTCATCGAACGTAAAACAAAACGAAACCGAATCTTCTACGGATGCAGTCGCTATCCAGATTGCGAATTCACCTCATGGGGTATTCCTGTTGGACGAAACTGTCCTAAATCAGGCGACTACCTCGTTGAGAAGAAAATCCGTGGTGGTGGCAAACAAGTCGTATGTAGCAATGAAGAATGTGACTACAAAGAAGAAAAAGTCAAATAAACTAAATAGCGTTTCAAACGCTGTTCAGAATGTGGATAAACCTAACTTTCAACGGAACTGGATACAAAAGCTCTGCTTATTTAAAATAAATTTTCCGATTTCATGCGAGCGTTAGCGAGCCTCAAAAGATACTTCCGCCGTGATGAAAGTGTAAGAAATGTCTATTTTAAAGCATTTCTTACACTCGGAATATTTGAGAGTGAAACAGTCCAGCGGACTGTTTCAGGTCTGAGCTTTGAAACTTGAAGGCGAAGAGGCTCAAATGGAATTCCACTGATTCCTGAAATCATCCACTGGATAATTTCACCTACCGTCCGAAATCACATAAGGAAGTATCAAGAAAAAGACTTTGTCTTCAACCAGAACAGCGTTTGAAACGCTGTTTTTCTATATAAGAAATGAAACTTGTAAAAATGTGAATTTTTCTTGTTTCTTCCAAAAAAGATATGAAAAACGAATGAAATCAACTTTCCTATAAGTTTTCATTCTTAAAATAGGCAAAGAGTAGTTTTGCAATCACTTTTCTAAGAAAATACCACTATAAATAGTAAATTTACTGGATTAGAGTTAATTTTACTTTGAAAATGTGAAATGGAAGCATGAAAACGCTTGTAAATATGAGAAAGTTATCATTTTTGTCATTTAAGATTCATTTGTAATCTTCTCTTTTATGCAATTTTAAAATTATTCTAAATAGTTATTTATTTTAGGGAATTACTCTAGAAAAATAGTTTTTTAAGTCGATTTTTGGTAGAATGGTAGTTGCATTGCTTTTTATAAAGCAGTCTTATTTTATTATTTAGAAAGATTTGTGGGTCTGGTTGTCTATCAACTCACTCCCAAAGAGGTATTAGTTTTGTCTCAATCTTATATCAATGTTATCGGTGCTGGTCTTGCCGGCTCTGAAGCTGCCTATCAAATCGCTAAACGCGGTATTCCAGTCAAACTCTATGAAATGCGTGGTGTCAAGGCGACTCCACAGCATAAAACAGCTAATTTCGCTGAACTGGTCTGCTCAAATTCTTTCCGTGGCGACAGCTTGACCAATGCGGTCGGTCTCTTGAAAGAAGAGATGCGTCAGCTTGATTCTATCATCATGCGTAATGGAGAAGCCCACCGTGTTCCAGCTGGTGGTGCCATGGCTGTTGACCGTGAAGGTTACGCAGAAGCAGTTACTGCAGAGCTTGAAAACAACCCACTTATCGAGGTTATCCGTGGTGAAATCACTGAGATTCCAGATGATGCTATCACAGTCATTGCGACTGGACCGCTAACTTCAGATGCCCTTGCTGAAAAGATCCACAAACTCAATGGTGGTGATGGTTTCTATTTCTATGATGCGGCAGCACCAATCATTGATAAATCAACGATTGACATGACTAAGGTTTATCTCAAATCTCGTTATGATAAAGGCGAAGCTGCTTACCTAAACTGTCCTATGACAAAAGAAGAATTCATGGCTTTCCACGAAGCCTTGACAACAGCAGAAGAAGCTCCGCTTAATTCCTTTGAAAAAGAAAAATACTTCGAAGGTTGTATGCCAATCGAAGTGATGGCAAAACGTGGTATCAAAACCATGCTCTACGGACCAATGAAACCAGTTGGTTTGGAGTATCCAGATGACTATGAAGGGCCACGTGATGGCGACTTCAAGACACCTTATGCCGTTGTTCAGCTTCGTCAGGACAATGCTGCTGGTAGTCTATACAACATCGTTGGTTTCCAAACACACCTCAAATGGGGTGAGCAAAAACGTGTTTTCCAAATGATTCCAGGCCTTGAAAATGCAGAATTCGTCCGTTACGGCGTTATGCACCGCAATTCCTATATGGATTCACCAAATCTCTTGACACAGACCTTCCAATCACGCGCCAACAAGAACCTCTTCTTTGCTGGGCAAATGACTGGTGTTGAGGGTTATGTTGAATCAGCAGCCTCAGGACTTGTTGCAGGTATCAATGCTGCCCGTCTCTTCAAAGGTGAAGAAGAAGTGGTATTCCCCCACACAACAGCTATCGGAAGCCTGCCTTACTATGTCACACATGCTGAAAGTAAACATTTCCAACCAATGAACGTTAACTTCGGTATCATTAAAGAACTAGAAGGACCACGTATCCGTGATAAAAAGCTTCGCTATGAAGCCATTGCTGATCGTGCCCTTAAAGACCTTCAAAATTACCTAACCGTTTAATAACTAGAACATAAAAAAAACAATTGAGAAAATGAACTCAATTGTTTTTTCTTTGCTCTTAAATAGCTTTATCCTTAAAAGTAAACTTTGGTCAAACATTATTTCAGAATGATGACAATATTTCAAAGATTTTGACATAAGCCTTTTCATATATGCATAAAAATTGGAAATATACGTTTTTTGGAAGCGAATCCATCTCTCTTTCATTAGTAAACTTCTTTATAATCCGAAAGATTAAATTGTGTAAAAACTCATGAATACACTGATATAAAGGGATTTTCGGCTATTTTAACAGATTTTATTCATGAGAATATCATTAAGAAGTGCCTTAAGTTGATTTTTAAGCAAAAGTTAAGCTATAATATTTTTAACATTTTATGAGGGAGAAACAAAATGGAAATCAAAATGCGATATAAGATGCGTAAAGTGAAGAAAAAATGGGTAACCATCGCTTTAACATCTGTTGCTGGATTTGCACTTGTCGGTGGTCTTACATCAACTGTACAAGCAGAAGATGTGACAACTGAAACAAGTAGTCAAGTCACGACGTCTAGTGAGTCGAGTACTAGTGAAACTAGTCTAGCTTCTGAGACAAGCCAAGCTACAAGTCAAGCTGAGCTTAACCAGGAAGTTAGCCTCACAAGTGAAGAAACAAGTACAACTGCAGTTGATACTAGTAGCCAAGAGGAAGAGCTTGAGACTACTACAGAAACAGCAGTAGCTGCAATTGCACCTTCAATCGCTTATGCGACAACGGAAGAGTCTACTACAAATACGACAATCGTTGATCCTACGACTGAAGAAATCAATTCAGCTCTTAGTAGCCAAGCTAATATCAAATTAGTTGACGGAAAATACTACTATTATGATGAATCAGGTAATATCATCAAGAATATTACTATTACTGTGAACGGCGTGTCACTCTACTTTGATGCAGAAACAGGTGCCTACACAGATACAACTTACAGTTATAGCGACTATAACCAAGCCTACGACAATACTGCAGAGAGCTTTGAAACTGTCGATAACTACCTAACAGCTGATAGCTGGTATCGTCCAAAATACATTCTACAAAATGGTACAACTTGGACTGCAAGTACAGAGAATGACTTCCGTCCAATTCTTATGTCATGGTGGCCAGACACTGCAACTCAAGTTAACTATGTTAACTACATGAACAAAGAACTCGGTATCAGTGGAAGTGTAACAACAAGTTCAACAAGCCAAGCTCTCACAACTGCTACACAAGCTATTCAAGCTAAAATTGAGCAAAAAATCACTGCGCAAGCAAGCACTGAATGGTTGCGTGAAACGATGAAATCCTTCGTTGCGACTCAGTCTCAATGGAATCAAAGTTCTGAATACCGTACAACTGAGCACTTGCAAGGTGGTGCCTTTGAATATGTTAATAGTGATAAGACGCCATGGGCGAATTCTGATTATCGTTTGATCAGCCGCACACCAACTAACCAAACAGGTACTCGTAAATACTTTACCGATAATTCAATCGGTGGTTCAGAATATCTCTTGGCTAACGACGTTGATAACTCAAATCCAATCGTTCAAGCAGAGCAACTTAACCAACTTTACTACTTGATGAACTTCGGTAGCATCTTTGCAAATGATCCAGATGCTAACTTTGACGGTGTCCGTATTGACGCAGTAGATAATGTTGATGCTGACCTTCTTCAAATCGCAGCTGATCTCTACCAAGCAATGTACGGAACTGATGAAAGCGATGCTAAAAACAATGAGCACCTTTCAATCCTAGAAGCTTGGAGTCACAACGACCCACAATACACTAAAGACAATGGTGGTGAGCACCTCAATATGGATGACAGTTTCCGTATTTCCTTGCTCAATACCTTGACTCGTTCATCACGCTATTCTTTGAGTTACTTGATTAAGAGTGAACTTGTTGATCGTTCTAATAACAGTACTTACAACACTTCACAAGCCAATTACTCATTCGTTCGTGCCCACGATAGTGAAGTACAAACAATCATCGCAAAAATCATCTCTTCTGAAATCAATTCAGCAACAGATGGTTACACATTTACTCTTGATGAGCTTTCAAAAGCATTTGAAATTTACAATGCTGATATGAATAGCGCTTCAAAAAAATATACTCACTACAATATTCCAGCTGCCTACGCTCTGCTATTGTCAAATAAAGACACTGTTCCACGTGTTTATTATGGTGACCTCTACACAGATAACGGCCAGTTCATGGAAACTAAATCACCTTACTACAATGCTATCGATACCTTGCTTCAAGCCCGTATCCGTTACGCATCAGGTGGTCAAAGCATGAAAGTGACTAATGTCGCTTCGACAACATACAATAAAACTTATGAAGTGTTGACATCAGTTCGTTACGGACAAGACATCATGTCTTCAACTGATACAACAGGTACAGCCTTGTCTAAGACATCTGGTATGGTTACAATCATTGCAAATGATCCAAACATCCAAATGTCATCACGTACATCACTCCAAGTTAATGTTGGTAAAGTGCATGCTGGACAAGCATACCGTCCACTTTTGTTGTCTACAAGTACTGGTATTGCCACATACTTGAACGATAGCGATACGAAGACTGTTAAGTATGTTGATTCAAACGGTAACTTGACATTCACGTCAGCAGATATTAAAGGTTACTCTACTGCACAAGTATCTGGTTATCTAGCAGTTTGGGTTCCAGTTGGTGCAAGTGCTGATCAAGATATCCGTGTCGAAGCAAGTACTACTAAGATAAACGACGGTCAACAGTACCATTCAAATACTGCGCTTGACTCACATCTTATCTTTGAAGGATTCTCAAACTTCCAAGACTTTGTTAAAACTGATGATCAATACACAAACAAAGTGATTGCACAAAATGTCGATCAATACGTTAAATGGGGTATTACAGACTTCGAAATGGCTCCTCAATATGTATCATCAACAGACGGAACTTTCCTTGACTCAATCATCCAAAATGGTTATGCCTTCACAGACCGTTACGACCTTGGCATTAGCCAAAATAACAAATACGGTTCTGCACAAGACTTGGTTGGTGCCTTGAAAGCTCTCCACTCGGTTGGTATCAAGGTCCTCGTTGACTGGGTTCCAGACCAAATCTATTCATTGCCAGGTGAAGAAGCAGTAGCTGTTAAACGTGTTAATATCTACGGAGACTATCTATCAGCTTCTGGTATCAATGGTCAGGTTTACGTAGCTAATACTAAATCAAGCGGTAGCGATCTTCAATCTGTCTACGGTGGTGCCTTCCTTGATGAACTTCAAGCTAAGTACCCAGAAATCTTCAATGTTAAACAGATTTCAACTGGTAAAACTATCGATCCATCAACTAAGATCACTCAATGGTCAGCTAAATACTTCAATGGTACCAATATTCTTGGTCGTGGTATTGGCTATGTCCTAAGTGATGCTGCAGGTTACCTCAACCTAACAGCAGGAAGTATCAATCTTCCAACAGCTCTATTTAGCAGCGGAACAATTTCAGGTTTCAGCTACGATGGAAAAGGTTACACTTACAAACTAGCATCTGGTAAAACTGCAAGTAATCAATTCATCACTGTTTCAGGTGATTCATATTACTTTGACGGACAAGGCCACATGGTTACTGGTTTAACAACTATCAACGGTACTGTTTATTACTTCTTACCTAACGGTAAACAGCTTAAAAACGGTGTCTATACAGATGAAAATGGCAATGCTTACTACTTTGATGAGAATGGTAAGCAAGTTACTGGAACTGGTTACAAACAAATCGGTAACAGCTGGCGCTACTTTAACAATGGCATCATGGCTACAGGCTTGACTAACGTCAACGGAGACATCCAGTACTTCACAGCAGAAGGTAAGCAAGTCAAAGGTGACTTCGCAACAGATGCTTCAGGTCAAAAACGCTATTACGATGCTGATTCAGGTAACCAAGTAAGCAACAAGTTCGTCATGGATACAGCAGGTAACTGGTATTATGTTGATGCTCAAGGTAATATTTTGACAGGTCTTCAAACAATTAACGGGCAAAAACTTTACTTCGACAACACTGGTAAACAAGTTAAAGGCCAAGTTGTTACTATTGATGGTAGTCAGTATTACTTTGATGCTGATTCAGGTGAAATGGCAATCAGCCGCTTCGCTCCTGATAGTAACGGTAATTGGTATTACTTCGGTACTGACGGTAAAGCAGTCACTGGTCTTCAAACTATCAACGGTCAAAAACTTTACTTCGACAACACTGGTAAACAAGTCAAAGGTCAATTGATCACAGATGCATCAGGTAACATCCGTTACTTCGATAAAGACTCAGGTGAGATGCTTGTTAGCCAAACACTTAAAATCGGAAATACAAACTATAATTTTGATGCCAACGGTGCAGGTACCGCACAACTTGTTCGTGATGGCTTCGTAACAGAAGATGGTAGTCTTTACTACTATGTTAACAAAGCAGCCGTTAAGAACAAATATGTCCAAAACACTGAAACTGGCAAATGGTTCTATTTCGGATCTGACGGCAAAGCTGTAACAGGCTTCCAAACTATCAATGGTGTTAAACAATACTTCTACGCCGATGGTAGCCAAGCTAAAAATGAGTTTGTCACAATCAACGGAAGCGTTTATTACTTCGATAATAATTGGGCTCAAATGGCAACTAGCCAATACATCCAAAACACAAGTACTGGTAAATGGTACTATTTCGGATCTGATGGTAAAGCCGTAATAGGTCTCCAAACTATCAATAATATCCGCCAATATTTCTATGCAGATGGTACACAGGCCAAAGGCGAACTCGTTACAATCAATGGTAAACTTTATTACTTTGAAGCTAGCTGGGGTCAAATGGTTCGTAACACCTACATCAATATCAACGGCCACCGCCTCCGTATTGATTACAATGGTGTTGCTACCTACATCTATTAAAAGATTATTGTAAAATACAGGTCAGATTGCTTCTCATTTCTTAAAGAAGTTTTCGACCACAAGTAGTAAGCAGAGAGATTCAATATTTGCAAGAGAAAAGTCCTTGTAAATATGCAACCATCATTGTTTTCAAAAAATTTCTGAATGCTTTCAAATAGCTTTCTAGAAAAGTTTTCAGTCATATCAAGGGATTTCACGAGAGAGAAACATTATAAGAAAATTAGTTTTTGAAATTACTTGATTTTTGGACAATGAAAGAGTTATAATAATGCGAAACGTTTATTTAGAGAGGGATTAAAAATGGAGAATAAGATTCATTTTAAAATGCGTAAAGTCAAGAAAAGATGGGTAACTGTTGCCGTAACAACAGCTGCTGTCCTTTCTTCAGGTTTCATTGGTTCAGCTGCATCAGCTGACGAACAAGTTAGCCCAGCTACTGAACCAACAACGACTTCAACAACTACAGAAGTTGCTGAAAGTTCAACACAAACTAGCGAAGCTAGCACAACAACAACTACTGAGGCAACTGTCTCAGAAACAAGCCAAGCGGCTACATCAGAATCAACGACTTCAGAAGCTAGCACAACTGTTGCCTCTGAAGCTTCAGATACAACAGCAGCAGAAGTAGCAACTACAACAGCTGCTGAAGAAACTACTGCAACAACTGTTGCAACAGAAGAGACTGCTACAGTTACTGATACTGCATCAGCAATCGCAAGTCTTTCAAACGTTAAACTTGTTGACGGTTCATATTACTACTATGATGAACTTGGTCAAGTTGTTAAGAACTTGACTGTTACAGTTAACGGTATCACATTGCACTTTGATGCAACAACTGGTGCCCTTGTAGATGATTCTGCAAGCAGCATTAAACTTTCAGATAGCACTAACAAAACTGCTTTCACTGAAAATAACCGTGCCTACGATGCGACTACAAACAGCTTTGAAGTTATCGATAACTACTTGACTGCTGAAAGCTGGTACCGTCCAACAGCAATCCTTGAAAATGGTACAACTTGGGTTGAATCTACTTCAAGCGATTTCCGTCCAATCTTGATGGCATGGTGGCCTGATACAACAACTCAAGCTAACTATGTTAACTACATGAACAAAGAACTTGGTATTTCAGATTCTGAAACTTACACTGCTGAATCTGAAACTGCTAGCCTTACAGCAGCAGTACAAGCTATCCAAGTTAAAATCGAGCAAGAAATTACTGCACGCCAAAATACTGAATGGTTGCGTAATGTTATCAGCTCATTTGTAACTACTCAAGATCAATGGAATATCACTTCAGAAATTAAGAATAAAGACCACTTGCAAGGTGGAGCACTTCTTTATGTTAATAATGATAATACAGCATGGGCTAACTCAGCATACCGCTTGCTTAACCGTACGGTAGCTAACCAAACTGGTACAATCAATCCAGCCGTTCTTGATAAAGCATCAGATCCAACTGATATCAGTGGTTACGATTTCTTGCTTGCTAACGACGTTGATACTTCAAACCCAGTCGTTCAAGCTGAGCAACTTAACCAACTTTACTACCTCATGAACTGGGGTACAATCGTTAAAGGCGATGACGATGCTAACTTTGACGGTATCCGTGTTGATGCGGTAGATAACGTCGATGCTGACATGCTTCAACTTTACACTAAATTCCTTGAAGAAGTTTACGGTGTAAACGAAAGTGAAGCAAACGCTCTTGCACACATTTCAATCCTTGAAGCATGGGGTTACAATGATAACCACTATAACGCTCAAAACAATGGTGCAGCGCTAGCAATGGAAAACAAAACACGTCTTGCATTGCTCTACTCATTGACTAAACCAAAATCAGAACGTACTGTTGCTGTAAGCCCAATCTACAACAATACTTTCAACGAAACAAACGAAGAAATCAAAACTGAACAAATCAACTCTGATGGTTCAGTTGCAAAAGACGCTAATGGTAATACTCTTTACTCAACAGTTGGTAAATTGAACACTGAATACGGTGATGTTGATCCAACTTACGTCTTCATTCGTGCCCACGATAACCAAGTTCAAGATTACATCGCTAAAATTATCCAAGAAAACATTAACCCTGAAACAGATGGTTACACATTTACTTTGGATGAACTAGAACAAGCCTTCAAGATCTATAACGAAGACATGAACAGTGTTGAGAAGAAATACACTCTTTACAACATTCCTGCAGCTTATGCAATCATGCTTTCAAATATGGAATCAATCACTCGTGTTTACTATGGTGACCTTTATACAGATAACGGTCAGTACATGGAAACTAAATCTCCATACTACGATGCAATTACAACGCTTCTTACAAACCGTTACAAATACGTTTCTGGTGGACAAGCAATGCGTAGTAACTGGCTAGCTGGTGATTCATCAATCGCAGCATACGCAGCAGCAGATCCATCTGACCTATACGCTTCAACTGAAGTTCTTACATCAGTTCGTTACGGTAAAGACATCATGACTGCTGACGATACTGAAGGTTCAGAATACAGCCGTACTTCAGGTATGGTGACAATCGTTTCAAACAACCCTAAATTGTCACTTCATGAATCAGCAAGTCTTCGTGTTGAAATGGGTCAAATCCACGCTAACCAAGCATACCGTCCTTTGATTCTTGGTACTGCAGATGGTATTAAAACATTTGCAAGCGATGAAGAAGCAGCATCATACATCAAATACACTGATGAAAATGGTATCTTGACATTCGGTTCAAATGATATCCACGGTTACGAAACTGTTGATATGAATGGTTTTGTTGCTGTTTGGGTTCCAGTTGGTGCTTCAGATACTCAAGATATCCGTGTAGCAGCTTCAACTGAAGAAAAAGCAGAAGGAAGCCAAACAAACATCACTTCTGAAGCTTACGATTCACAATTGATCTACGAAGGATTCTCAAACTTCCAAGATTTCGTTAAAGATGATTCACAATATACAAACAAAATCATCGCTCAAAACGTTGAACTCTTTAAATCATGGGGTGTAACATCATTCGAATTGGCTCCTCAATTTGTATCAGCTACAGATGGTACATTCTTGGATTCAATCATCCAAAATGGTTATGCCTTCTCAGACCGTTACGACTTGGCGATGAGTAAGAACAACAAGTACGGTTCATCAGATGACCTTGCTAATGCTCTTAAAGCTCTTCACTCTGTTGGTATCCAAGTTATCGCTGACTGGGTTCCAGACCAAATCTATCAATTGCCAGGTGAAGAAGTCGTTACAGCTACTCGTGTAAACAGCTACGGTGTTACAACTCCAGGCGCTGAGATTAACAACACTCGTTATGTTGCTAACTCTAAATCATCAGGAACTGACTACCAAGCTCAATACGGTGGTGAATTCCTTGCTATGTTGCAAGAGAAATACCCAGCAATCTTCGAAGAAGTCATGGTTTCAACCGGTGAAACTATCGATGCTAGCGAATTGATCAAAGTATGGTCAGCTAAATACTTCAACGGTACAAACATCCTTGGACGTGGTGCTGGTTATGTTCTTAGCGATGGTACAGGTGAGTACTTCTCAACACTTACTGACAAAACTTACCTTCCAGATCAATTGACTGGTCAATCAAGCCAAATCGGATTTAGCTATGATGGAACAGGCTATAAATACACTACTTTGAGTGGAGCAGCAGCACACAACTCATTCATCAAAGAAGATGGTGAACTTTACTACTTCGATGGTAATGGTTACATGGTAACAGGTCTTCAAACAATTGATGGTACCGTTTACTACTTTGCTGAAAACGGTAAAGCGCTCCGCGATGGTGTCTACACTGATGAAGAAGGTAATGCATACTACTTCGATAAGAATGGTAAACAATACACTACATCAGGTTACAGCCTCTTTGAAGACAAATGGCGTTACTTCTCAAATGGTGTAATGGCAACAGGTCTTACAACTATCGACGGTAACGTTCAATACTTCACTGCAGAAGGTTACCAAGTTAAAGGTGAAGCAGTAACTGATAAAGATGGCGTTACTCGTTACTTCGATGAAGAATCAGGAAACCTTGTAACAAGTCGCTTTGCTACTGATTCAGAAGGTAACTGGTACTACCTCAATGAAGAAGGAGTTGCTGTGACTGGATTCCAAACAATCAACGGTCAACACCTATACTTCAACGAAGATGGTACTCAAATCAAAAAAGGTACTGCTACAATCAATGGTAAATACTATTATTTCGACGTTGATTCAGGTGAAATCTATATCAATCGTTTTGGTGAAGACGAAAATCATAACTGGTTCTACTTTGGTGCCGATGGGGCAGCTGTAACTGGTCTTCAAACAATTGATACTTTCCTTCTTTACTTCAATGAAGACGGTTCTCAAGTTAAAGGTCAATTCGTTACTGTTGATGGCGCTACTTACTACTTCCAAGCAGATTCAGGTGCAGCACTTAAGAGCTCATTTGCTTCTGATAGCGAAGGTAACTGGTATTACTTCGGTGCTGATGGTAAAGCTGTAACTGGTCTTCAAATTATCGGTGGTCAACACCTATACTTCAACGAAGATGGTACTCAAGTTAAAGGTCAATTCGTAACAATCGATGGATCAACTTATTACTTCTATGCTGATTCAGGTGAAATGGCTGTTAACACAACAATTACTGATGCTGATGGTAACAACTATGTCTTCAACGCATACGGTGTTGGGTCACTTGTAAGAAGTGGTTTTGTAACTCTTAACGGTGCAACTTACTACTATAGCAATGGCAGTGCTGTAACAAGCCGTTTCATTCAAAATACTGAAACTGGTAACTGGTACTACTTCGGTGCTGATGGTAAAGCTGTAACTGGTACTCAAGTTATCAACGGTGTGACTCTCTTCTTCTACGAAGATGGTACTCAAGCTAAAAATGAATTTGTAACAGACAGTAATGGTCAAGTTCGTTACTACGATGCTAACTGGGGTCAACTTGTAAGAAACCGTTACATCCAAAACACTGAAACTGGTAAATGGTACTACTTTAACAGTACAGGAGTAGCAGTAACTGGTTACCAAACAATCAACAACGTTAAACAATATTTCCACGCTGACGGAACTCAAGCTAAAGACGAATTTATCGTCGAAAGCGATGGAACTCTCCGTTACTTCGATGGTGGATGGGGACGTATGGCTACTAACACAACAAAGACTTATAACGGTCAACGCGTTTACTTCAACGCATACGGTGTTGGTGTTATCCGCTAATCCTTAATACAAAAAGAGGCGATGGCCTCTTTTTTATTTACTCTGAATATCATGATTTGTATGCAAATACTAGCCTATTTGTAAGGGAATTTGAGCTAAACAATTAAGTCTCGGTATTTTAATACTAACTTGAACTTAGACTAATTTTATGATAAACTGTTTAGGTATTTAATATTATAGATGTTTGGGAGACGCCATCGTTAAAAAAAACCAGTAAGTTTTAGCTCCTAGATCAATTACTAGGAGCTTTTTTGATGCCTTTCTCCCACTTTGAAAGGATTCTAAATGAAACGTAAATCTGCACTTGTCGTCTTTAGTGGCGGACAAGACTCAACAACCTGCCTAGCCTGGGCTAAAAAGCATTATGAGCATGTTGAAACAGTAACCTTCCTCTATGGACAAAAACACAGTCTTGAAGTAGAAGTAGCTCAGGAGATTGCAGCTGACTTTGGCGTAGCTAATCATCTGCTCGATATGTCTCTCCTTGGTCAATTGACGGATAATGCCTTAACCAGCGATAAGCCAATTGAGGCTGAGGAAGATCAAATTCCAAATACTTTTGTTGATGGGCGTAACCATCTCTTCCTGTCTTTTGCAGCAGTTCTTGCTAAGCAAAAAGGAATCACCGATATTATTACTGGAGTCTGTGAAACTGATTTCTCAGGCTATCCAGACTGCCGTGATTCCTTCGTCAAATCTCTCAATGTGACGCTTAATCTTGCAATGGATTATCCCTTTGTCATTCAAACACCCTTGATGTGGCTTGATAAGTCTGAAACCTGGGAATTAGCTGACCAGCTGGGCTATTTTGACTATGTTAGAAACAATACCTTAACCTGCTATAACGGAGTCAAGGGAAGCGGCTGTGGTGACTGCCCTGCCTGTCATCTCCGTCAAGCAGGGCTTGAGAACTATCTAGCAAGAAGAGGACAATAATCATGTTTTTTGCACCTAAAGAAATCAAAGAAGCAACTGGAGAGTCTCTAATCTATTGCCAACGAAGAGTAATGGTTTCAAAGGAATTCACCTTTGATGCAGCTCATCACCTTTTTAATTATGAAGGAAAATGCAAAGCACTCCATGGGCATACCTATCGCTTACAGATTGCTGTGTCGGGCTTTCTCGACGAACGTGGGATGGTTTATGACTTTGGAGACCTAAAAGCAATTTATAAGACTGAGCTAGAACCAAAACTAGACCACCGTTACCTTAACGAAAGTCTTCCTTACATGAATACAACCGCTGAAAACATGGTTTACTGGATTTACCAGACCTTTGCGCAAGCATTGCCAAACGAAAGAGGACTCCAAATCGAGCATGTCCGTCTCTATGAAACACCTAGCTCCTATGCTGAATTCAGAAGGGAGTGGGAACATGGCTAGACAAAGACAGCTGACTCTTCCAGTCCTTGAGATCTTTGGTCCAACCTTTCAGGGGGAAGGCAGAGCAATCGGTCAGAAAACCATGTTTGTTCGAACAGCAGGCTGTGATTATCATTGTGACTGGTGCGATTCCGCCTTCACATGGGATGGCTCTGAGAAACCAACTCGTATGACCAGTGATCAAGTGATTGAAGCCTTGGACCAACTTGGAAACTATGACTATGTAACCCTGTCTGGTGGTAATCCTTGCCTTTTAGCATCTAATATGGCTGAGCTAGTTAGCAAACTAAAGGAGAGAGGCGTCACACTAGCCGTTGAAACTCAAGGGTCACGCTGGCAAGAGTGGCTAACTGATATCGATCAAGTGACCTTAAGCCCTAAACCACCTTCAGCAAAGATGGATGTCAATTTGGAAACTCTTGATTTCATTGTCGAAAGATTGGATCCTAACAAGGTGACCTTTAAAATTCCTGTCTTTAACGATGAAGATCTAGAATTCGCCAAATCAATCCAAGACCGCTACCAGCCCGATGTCCTCTATCTTTCAGCAGGAAATCCAGAACCTCAAAAAGACGGTGATATCGTCAGCGGACAACTGAGACGTCTCAAAGAACTCTGGGAAAGAGTTGCACAGGATGATAGCTGGGGAAATGTCCGTGTCCTCCCACAACTTCACACCCTCCTCTATGATAATGAGCGCGGTGTTTAAATTTTAGAAAAGAGAAGCAGCATGAGTAAAGAAACAGAAATGAAAAACCTAACCCTTTTGGGGAATCAAAATACAAACTATATTTTTGAGTATAGTCCAGAAATCCTTGAAACCTTTGAAAATCGTCACAAAGATAACGACTATTTTATCAAATTCAACTGTCCTGAATTTACCTCACTCTGTCCAATGACAGGCCAACCAGACTTTGCAACCATCTACCTCTCATATATCCCTGATGAGCTCTGCGTTGAATCAAAATCCCTAAAACTTTATCTTTTCAGCTACCGTAACCACGGTGACTTCCATGAAAATTGTATCAATACTATCGGGAAAGACCTGGTCGAATTGCTCAAACCTCGTTACCTTGAAGTTTGGGGTAAATTTACACCTCGTGGTGGTATTTCAATTGATCCTTACTATAACTATGGTAGACCAGGAACAAAATACGAAGAAATGGCTAATTACCGTTTGATAAATCACGATCTCTACCCTGAAACAATTGATAATCGCTAACAAACAACCCCACTAGCAAAAACTAGTGGGGTTTGATGATAAAAGATTTGTTACATAATTATAGTTATGTTTTATTTTGACAGACAGAGAAAACTAAGGAGAGATCTAACATACTTAAAATTATGTTACAAATTATCCAAAGCATTTTTTTGTTCATCGTTGACGATATGGGTATAAAGATCTGTAACCTGAGTTGAAGCATGCCCTAATTGATGACTGACCAATACTTGCGATTTAGTTGCGTCATAGAGTCTGGTTGCCAGTGTATGGCGCAGCTTATGGGGTGTCACACGAATTTTGAAGTCCTGAGAGTATTTGGCGACCATTTTTTCAACACTAGATGCATCGATACGGTTAGGGACGCCTCGGTATTCACTAATAAAGAGAGCTGTATCCTGTTTTTCTGCCTTATAACGTGGAGCTCTTATTTCTAAATAAGCCTCTAGATAGGGCTTGGCAAAGCTTGCTACGTTTACGGAATCCCGTTTACCACCCTTACGTGTAACCTCAATGACCATCATATTGAGATTGAGATCTTTGAGATCCAGATTGACTGCCTCAGACAGACGAACACCAGAGGCAAGCAGTAGGGCGATAATGGCTAAATCACGTTCCTTATTTTTTCGGAAAGAAGACTTAGCTCTATTAGAAAGTTTGTTCTCATATTCACAATCTATATGTTCTAAAAAATCCATGGTCTCATCGCCGAGAAAGAGCTTTTGTTTGATATTCTCAGCTCTGGCAGCAAGTGTCTCTTTTTTCTTCTTAGTAGAGACTTTTTTCATCACATTTCGGTAAAAATAAGGCTCTCCCTGATCATTTTCAACCTCCTCAGTCAAATACTTATAAAGACTAGATAAGGCTGACAAAGTACGATTTATGGTTGTTTGAGAAACACCTTGCTTTGTTGAATAGGTATTGAGCGACGGACGTTCTCTAAGGTAAAGAATAAATGATTCCATATCCTTTTTGGTCAAATGTTCCAAAGTCGCTAAATCAATATCAGCAATCTGATGGGCATCTGAAATACCAGACTCAATCAACCAATCAAAGAATCGTTTATATTCCTTGAGGTATTCATATAGAGTCGTAAAACTATACGGTACGGAAAGTTTGGATTGATAATAATCTAAAACAAACCAGGGCATGATTGCCTTGTAGCTTTCAATTTTTTCAAGTAAGAGTTCACGTTTCATATTTTTTCTCCGTTTTTGAAGGATTATTTCTTAAATAGAAGTATATCACACCTATATCTTTCTTTCAAGAAAATTACAGTTTTTCGGAAAGATGTGTGGGAAAAATAATCAATGGTTTTCTAAACACAAAACTCAGTTAATCAGTAAGGTCAGCAAATCTATAAAATCCTCTGTAAAAAATAAATAAGTTACTTCAACTTTCTAGGTAAGAAAAAAGAATGGATTTGAATTCCATTCTTTTTAGATTATTTACGTTTTCTCTTAGCTTTTTTCATTTTGTTAGCCTGGCGTTTCATGGCTGATTTCATTGCAAATGAACCAATTTTCCCTTTGAGACCGCCACCCATCATTTGACTGAGGTCCATGTTTGATAGATCTGGCATACCTGCTCCGCCCATCATTCCTTCAAGGGCTGACATATCCATACCGCTCATATCAGGCATGTTGTTAGGCATATTCTTAGGAAGATTATTTGGATTTAGTCCCATTTGACGCATAGCTTTTTCCATGTCTCCAGACATCATGCCCTGCATCATACCTTTTGCTTGATTAAAGTCCTTGATAAACTTGTTCACTTCAACAAAGGTATTTCCTGAACCTGCTGCGATACGACGGCGACGGCTCGGTGTCAACAATTCTGGATTTTCACGTTCTTCTGGTGTCATTGATGAAACAATGGCACGTTTACGGGCAACTTGTTTTTCATCAACTTTAATATTTGAAAGAGCTGGATTGTTTGCCATACCTGGAAGCATCTTGAGAAGATCTTCCATTGGTCCCATATTTTGAACCTGATCCAATTGTTCAACGAAGTCATTGAAATCAAAGGTATTCTCACGCATCTTTTCAGCCAATTCCAATGATTTTTGTTCATCGTATTCTTGGCTAGCCTTTTCAATCAAGGTCAGAAGGTCACCCATTCCCAAAATACGTGATGACATACGATCTGGGTGGAATGTTTCGATATCTGTGATTTTTTCACCAGTACCAGTGAATTTGATTGGTTTTCCAGTGATTTCACGGATTGAAAGGGCCGCACCACCACGGGTATCACCATCAATCTTGGTCAAAATAACCCCTGTGATGTCCAATTGATCATTAAATTCACGGGCAACATTTGCTGCCTCTTGACCAATCATGCTATCTACAACCAAGAGAATCTCGTTTGGCTGCGTTAGAGATTTCACATCACGAAGTTCCTGCATCAAGAGCTCATCAATTTGCAGACGACCAGCTGTATCAATCAAGACATAGTCGTTCTTGTTTGCTTTAGCAACTTCAAGACCTTGGCTTACGATTTCAAGAGCAGAAACTTCTGTTCCCAAGTCAAAAACAGGAACATCAATTTGCTGACCTAGTGTTTTCAGCTGATCAATGGCTGCTGGACGATAAATATCGGCAGCAATCATCATTGGTCGAGCATTTTCTTCCTTAATCAGCTTGTTAGCCAATTTCCCTGCAAAGGTTGTTTTACCAGCCCCTTGAAGACCGACCATCATTATGATTGTTGGAATCTTTGGAGACTTGTTGAGTTCAGCAGTTTCTGAACCCAAAATCTCTGTCAATTCTTCATTAACAATCTTGATAATCTGTTGTGAAGCATCCAAGGTATCAATGATTTCGTGTCCGACTGCACGTTCACGAACGCGTTTGATAAAGGTTTTAACAACTGGAAGCGCAACGTCAGCCTCAAGAAGAGCTAGACGAATTTCTTTTGTGACTTCCTGAACTTCTTTTTCAGATAGTTTTCCTTTACGACGTAAATTTTTGAAAACGCCCTGCAAGCGTTCTGTTAAACTTTCAAATGCCATTTTCTTTCTCCTGTGTTACATAATTTTAATTACGTAGTTTTATTTTTAATCACGATTATCAATACTTGTCAGCACTGCTATTTGCTCCTGAAGGTAAGCATCATCAGGATACTTTGCGACAATCTCATCGAAAATCTGCCCACGAACGATATAGTCAGAATACATGTGCAACTTCATCTCATAGGCTTCTAAAATCTTCTCAGTTCGCTTGATATTATCGTAAACAGCCTGACGACTGACACCAAACTCCTCAGCAATCTCAGCTAGGCTATAATCGTCAGCGTAATAGAGTTCGATATAATTCATCTGCTTATCTGTCAAAAGCGCTGCATAAAACTCGAACAGCGCATTCATACGATTGGTTTTTTCAATTTCCATAAGCTCCATTTTATCATAAAAGAGCTTGAAAGAGTAGCCTAAAAGGTCGATTGAGTCTTTAATCTAGACAAAATAACTTTAAATTCGTTACATAATATTTTATATGTTACTCAATTGAAGACAAAGTCTTTTAGGAAGATTCATTTTAAACAATATATTACTTAATTGTTTTCCAAATAAAATTCAAAACGATCGCCGACATATTGGCTACGAACATACTCGAATGGTCGACCGTCTGTGAAATAAGAAACCTGAGTCAAAGCAAGAATGGCGTGTCCTTTAGTAACATCGAGGTAATCCGCCACGCGCTCATTAGCTGTCTTGGCATAGATAGTCTGCTGGCTCTTACCAATCTGGTAGCCATTTGCGGTCAGAGTCTTGAAAAAATGCTCTGTTATCTCAGTACGGTTGAAGTCACAAATCAATTTTTCTGGAATTGAAGCTACCTCATAAACCAAGGGAACTTGATCGGCATAACGCACGCGCTCCATACTAATCACATAATCCTTTGAGGTCAACTGCAGTTGCTGACATTCGGTTTCGCTAGCCAGTTTTCTCTGGTAGGAAATCAATTTGGATGACGGTGTTTTGCCTTGGGCATTGACGATTTCTGTGAAGCTGGTCGTTCCACGCATCTTTTCCTGAACACGACGTCCTGCCACATAGGTTCCACTACCCACACGACGTTCCAAAATTCCCTCTTCAACTAGAAGCGTTACCGCTTGACGAAGCGTCATACGGCTGACGCCAAAATCGTCAGATAGGTCACGCTCGCTCGGTAAACGCTGGCCAATCTGCCATTTTCCCTCATCTATTTCCTTTTTAATCTGATCATGAATCTGAATATAGGCTGGAATCATTCTTATCCTCCTCTTGTATCCCTTATATTATAGCATTTTTTGACAAAGCTGTGCTGCTAAGTCCATCTCATTAGTCCAGAGGTTGACTCACTCTTATACCTCGATTGGTAAAGAGCTGCGCCAGATGAGAATCTTCTAATCCTGCTTTGCTTTTTTCTGCATAAAATCTAATGCCTTTTCCTACTTTTTGTGCTATAATAGGTGCAAACTATATCGTCTGGTATCTCCAGACATTAAATGAAAGGGTAACAATGACTGACATTTCTACTTTGAATGATGTTCAAAAAATCATCGTTCTTGACTATGGTAGCCAGTACAACCAACTGATTGCACGTCGTATCCGTGAATTCGGTGTCTTTTCTGAGTTGAAAAGTCACAAGATTTCTGCCGAAGAAATTCGTGCTATCAACCCAATTGGTATCGTTCTTTCTGGTGGTCCAAACTCAGTTTACGCAGACAATGCTTTTGGTATCGATGAAGAGATTTTCGAACTCGGTATTCCAATTCTTGGTATCTGCTATGGTATGCAACTGATTACTCACAAACTTGGTGGTAAGGTTGTACCTGCTGGTGAAGCTGGTAACCGTGAATACGGTCAATCAACACTTCGCCTTCGTTCAGAATCAAAATTGTTCGCAGGTACTCCTGAAGAGCAACTTGTTTTGATGAGCCATGGTGATGCTGTTACTGAGATTCCAGAAGGTTTCCACCTTGTTGGTGACTCAGCTGACTGTCCTTATGCAGCAATGGAAAATACTGAGAAAAACTTCTACGGTATTCAATTCCACCCAGAGGTTCGTCACTCTGTTTACGGTAACGATATTTTGAAAAACTTTGCCGTTGAAATCTGTGGCGCTCGTCAAGACTGGTCTATGGACAACTTCATCGACATGCAAATTGCACAAATTCGTGAAACTGTTGGTGAGCGTAAAGTTCTTCTTGGGCTTTCAGGTGGTGTAGATTCATCAGTTGTTGGTGTCCTTCTCCAACGTGCTATCGGTGACCAATTGACATGTATCTTCGTTGACCACGGTCTTCTTCGTAAAAATGAAGGTGACCAGGTTATGGATATGCTTGGTGGTAAGTTCGGTCTTAACATCATCCGTGTTGATGCTTCAAAACGTTTCCTTGACCTTCTTGCAGGCGTTGATGATCCTGAGAAAAAACGTAAAATCATCGGTAATGAATTTGTTTATGTCTTCGATGACGAAGCAAGCAAACTCAAAGGTGTTGACTTCCTTGCTCAAGGAACACTTTACACAGACATTATCGAGTCAGGTACTGAAACTGCGCAAACAATTAAGTCTCACCACAACGTAGGTGGTCTTCCTGAAGACATGCAGTTTGAATTGATTGAACCACTTAATACCCTTTTCAAAGATGAAGTGCGTGCCCTAGGTACAGCTCTTGGAATGCCTGATGAAGTCGTTTGGCGTCAGCCATTCCCAGGACCAGGTCTTGCTATCCGTGTTATGGGTGAAATCACCGAAGAAAAACTAGAAACTGTCCGTGAATCAGACGCCATCCTTCGTGAAGAAATCGCCAAAGCTGGTCTAGAACGTGATGTATGGCAATACTTCACCGTTAATACTGGTGTTCGTTCAGTCGGTGTTATGGGTGATGGTCGTACTTATGACTACACCATCGCTATTCGTGCTATCACTTCTATCGATGGTATGACAGCAGACTTTGCAAAACTCCCATGGGAAGTTCTTCAAAAAATCTCTGTTCGTATCGTAAACGAAGTAGACCACGTAAACCGCATCGTCTACGATATTACAAGTAAACCACCAGCAACAGTTGAGTGGGAATAAAACAGTCCAGTGGACTGTTTTAGGTCGGCAACTTGAAACTAGGACTAGACGATAGTCCAATAAACTCGTCTAGCAAAATAATAAAAGCCTAGGAAATTCATATTTCTAGGCTTTTTAAGTTGTATCTGTAAGTTGATTGCCATTAAACTTTCTTGGTCTGATATTTTTCTCAGTAACTACTACTTTTCGAGTCATACAATATGAACCTGTAAGACAATTTTAAGTCGCAGTTAGACATCAAAGGCTTACTGACTAATCATTCCATACATTTCTGGTCTGCGATCACGGAAAAGTCCCCAGGCAAGGCGTTCTTGAGCTCCTTTTTCCAAGTCATACTGAGCTAGTAAAATTTCTTCTTGATTTCGGCTAGCTTGGCACAAGAGAGCTCCTGTCTCATCCGTCATAAAGGAAGAACCGTAGAAATCAAGACTTGAAGACTGTTTCCCATTTTCAGGACAAGGCTGCACTTCTTCTAAACCAAAGCGATTAGCCGCAATGACAGGCGTAACATTCGCTGCAGCGTGTCCTTGCATGGTGCGCATCCAGTGCCCCATTGAGTCTGTCTCCAAAATCGGCTCGCTTCCAATCGCCGTTGGATAAAAGAGCAATTCTGCTCCTGCCAAAGCTAGGCAACGAGCAGTTTCAGGGAACCATTGATCCCAACAGATGCCGATTCCGATTTTAGCGTAGCGTGTTTCCCAGACCTTGAAGCCTGTATTTCCAGGAGTGAAATAAAATTTTTCTTGGTAATAATGGTCATCTGGAATATGTGTTTTGCGGTAGACGCCTAAGACTGTCCCATCTGCATCAATGACTGCAATGGAATTATAGAGGACTTGTCCATCTTTTTCATAAAAGCTAATGGGCAAGACAACTCCTAACTCTGCAGCTATTGGCTTAAAATGCTGAATGGCTATATTTTCCTCAAGAGACTCCGCGTACTGATAATAATCATATTGACGCTCTTGGCAAAAATATGGACGCTCAAACAACTCTGGTAGCAAAATAATCTGCGCACCTTGAGCTGCTGCTTGTCTGACTAATGTTTCAGCCTTTTCAATATTGTTTGCTACTTCCTTTGAACAGGACATTTGGATAGCAGCTACTGTCACTTGTCTCATGTTTCCTCCTATCTAGGGATTTGTTGGGTGATACAATGAATATTGCCTCCGCCCAGTAAAATAGCGCGTGCAGGAATTCCGATGATTTCTCGATTTGGAAAAAGCTGCGCTAGCAAATCAAGTGCTGTCCTGTCATGTGGATCGTCAAACTGCGGTAAGACAACAGCCTCGTTTGCGATGTAAAAATTCACGTATGAAGCCGCTAATCGTTCCCCAGCAAATCGCTCTTCTTCTCCATCCGCATAGGAATAGCCCGCTAAATCTTCTTCGTGAACGATCTGCGTCTGCTTTGGAATCAATAGCTTGTGAACAGTGAATGGTCGACCTTTGGAATCTGTTTCGCCTGCTAAAAAGGTCAAATTTTCCATTGACAAGGCGTATTGCGGGTCTGATGTATCATCTGTCCAAGCAAGGACAATCTCTGCCGGCCCCACAAAGGCAGCCACGTTGTCTACGTGTTCATTGGTTTCATCTTGGTAGATTCCGTTTGGCAACCAGATGACTTTTTCTGCTCCAAGGGTCTCTTTTAATCGTTCTTCGATTTCTGATTTGCTCATTTGTGGATTGCGTCCAGCGCTCAGCAAACAAGCTTCTGTCACTATAAGTGTTCCCTCTCCATCGCTGTGAATGGAGCCGCCTTCCAGTACAAAAGGATGGGCATCATAAACAGGTAAATTCAGCGCAGTAGCAAAGCGACTTGCCACTTGATCATCTTCGTGAAAATCCTGATAGAGGCCGTCTACTTGCCCGCCCCAGGCATTAAAAGCCCAGTCTACAGCTAGACGGTCACCTTTGTCATTGACCAAGACGGTCGGCCCTGTATCACGTGCCCAAGCGTCGTTGGTCGGTATTTCGAGGTAGGTAACCAAGTCACCTAGCGCATCTTCCGCTTCTTTACGATGGCACTCTTCTACCAGCAGATAGACCGTCTCACTCTTAGCAATGGCAGCAATGACCTGGGAAAAAGCGATTTTTGCATCTTTTCCATCAAAAGGCCAAGAACCCGGTCTTGTCGGCCATATCAGCATACAATCTTGATGTGGTTCATATTCAGCAGGCATGCGAAAGCCCAATTCTTTTGGTGTCTTCATTAGGACAGTCTCCCCTTAAAATCTTCATAACCAAATGTCTTAATCAGCTGACAATCGCCTGTCTCATCCATAAGAGCTAGAGAAGGCAATGGCATACCGTTAAAGGTATTATTTTTTACGAAAGAGTAAATGGCCATGTCTTCAAAATAGAGTTTGTCACCAATTGCTACTGGTTTTTCAAAGGAATAGTCGCCGATGACATCCCCCGTCAGACAGGTGTTGGAAGATAGGCGATAGGTGTAGGCTTTCTCACCTGCTTCAAATCCATTTTGTAAAGGCGGACGATAGGGCATTTCCAGCACATCTGGCATATGACAGGTAGCAGACGCGTCTAGTACCAAGGTCTCTATCCCATTTTCGACAATGTCTAAGACTTCGGTCACCAGATAGCCAGCATTGAGCGCAATAGCTTCTCCTGGCTCGATATAGACCTGCACACCGTAGATTTTCTGGACGTGCTCGATAGAAGCCACCAGCAAGTCAATATCGTAATCTTCTCGTGTCACATGGTGACCACCACCGAAATTCACCCATTTCAACTGATGGAAATACTCTCCGAACTGCTCTTCTACAACAGCCAAGGTAGATGCCAAATCATCTGAATTTTGCTCACAGAGGGTATGAAAATGCAGTCCATCTAAATATTCTAACCAGTCTGGATTGAATTGGTCTTTTGTCACCCCAAATCGCGACCCTTCGGCACAAGGATCATAAAGCGCGTGATCTCCTTGTGTGGAATGCTGCGGGTTGATTCGGAGTCCGATGGATACTCCAGCCCTTAAACATTTGTCCAAGTGTTTTTCTAGCTGGCGCCCTGAATTGAAGACAATATGGTCTGATATGGCTAAAATCTCATCGATTTCGCTATCCTTAAAGGCTGGGGCAAAGATATGAACTTCGCCACCAAATTCTTCACGCCCTAATTTTGCTTCGTAAAGGCCGCTTGCTGTTGTCCCAGACAGATAGGAGCTAATCAAGGGATAGGTCGCAAACATGGAAAAGGCTTTTTGGGCGAGTAAGACCTTGCAGCCAGTTCGGTCTGCCACGCTTTTCAAAATCTGCAGATTCTGCTTTAACGCCTTCTGGTCAATGACATAACTTGGAGTTGGTAATTGTTCGATTTTCATTAGTCCACCAATACTGGATTTTCAACGACTTGCCAAGGCAAACCATACTGATTCAAAGCTTGCATAAACGGATCTGGATCCAATTCTTCTAGGTTGTAGACCCCAGGTTGTTTCCATGTGCCATTCATGACTAATTTAGTCCCAATCATGGCTGGAACGCCAGTCGTGTAGGAAATAGCTTGAGAGCCCACTTCCGCATAGCACTCTTGGTGATCACAGACATTGTAGATATAAATCGTTTTTTCAACACCGTCTTTTACACCTGTGAAAATGCAGCCGATATTAGTTTTTCCAACAGTACGTGGGCCTAAAGATGCTGGATCTGGCAAGAGAGCCTTCAAGAACTGAATCGGCACAATCTCTTGTCCGTTGAAATTGATAGTATCTGTACGCAAGAGTCCGACATTTTCCAAGCACTTCATGTGTGTCAGGTAAGCTTGTCCGAAGGTCATGAAGAAACGAATGCGTTTAACTCCTGGAATATTTTGTGCCAAGGATTCGATTTCTTCGTGGTGGAGCAGATACATGTCTTTTTGCCCAACCTCTGGAAAATCGTATTCGCGTTTGATGGACATGGCTTCCACTTCCACCCATTTGCCATTTTCCCAGTAAGAACCTGGCGCTGAAACTTCACGTAGGTTGATTTCTGGATTAAAGTTTGTCGCAAATGGATAGCCGTGGTCTCCGCCATTACAATCTAAAATGTCAATGTAGTGAATCTCATCAAAATAATGCTTTAAGGCATAAGCTGAGAAGACGCTAGTCACCCCTGGGTCAAAACCTGAACCGAGCAAGGCGGTCAAACCAGCTTCTTTGAATTTTTCCTGATAAGCCCATTGCCATGAATAGTCGAAATAAGCCGTAAAACCAAGCTCCTCACAGCGTTTTTCATAGATGGCACGCCATTCTGGGTCTTCGGTATCTTCTGCCTCGTAGTTGGCGGTGTCGATATAATGCACACCAGTTACCAAACAAGCATCCATAATGGTCAAATCCTGATAAGGCAGAGCAACATTCAAAACAGCTTCTGGCTGGTAGGCTTGAATCAAGGCGGTCACTTCTTCCACCTTATCCGCATCAACTGATGCAGTTTCAATTTTTGTCTGTGTTTTTCCTTCTAATTTAGCCTTTAACTCATCACATTTTGATTTGGTGCGGCTGGCAATCATGATTTCTGTGAAAGTCTCGCTGTCCTGACAAATCTTTGAGATGGCAACTTGGGCTACACCACCACATCCAATAACTAGTAAACGACTCATTTTTTCTTCTCCTCTTCTTCTAAAATATCTTCAACATACTTTGGTAACATAAAGGCTCCTACATGGAGATTAGCGGTATAGTATTCGGTTTTCAATTGTCGCGCTTTCCATTGGTCAGCCTTAAAATCCCCGATAGGATGGTAGGTTTTAGAAGCAAAACCAAAGAGACGATAGCCTGATGCCCCTGTTGGAATATGGGCCTGATAAACACGGCTAATCGGAAAAGACTGAAATGCCTTGCGGTGCATGCTTCTGCAAGCGGATTCGTCCTCATCAAAGAAAGTACTCCCATGCTGATAGACCATGATCCCATCTTCTTTCAAAGCCCTATAAGCATTCCCATAAAATTCCTTGGTGAAGAGTCCTTCTGTGTGTCCAAAAGGATCCGTTGCATCATTAATAATCAGATCATAATCAGCCTCGATACTCCGTAAAAAGCGCAACCCATCTTGATTGTAAATCGTCACGCGCTCATCATCTAGACCAGGTGAGTATTCTGGGAAATAAGTCCGGCAAACTTCCACCAAGACTTCATCTGGCTCTACGATATCAATCTGTTCAATCTCTGGATATTGCACCAAGATATGAGCAACACCACCATCACCGCCCCCTAGAATGAGCACTTTTTTGGGATTTGGATGCACAGCCATGGGCACATGGACGACCATTTCATTGTAGACAAAATCATCTGCATCTGAAAAGAGAATCTTTCCATTCAAGGTCAGCACTTTGCCAAAGCCTTGCGTTTCAAGTACGGCGATATCCTGAAAATCACTTTTTCCAAAATAGAGTTGACGATTGGTACGTATCGATAATTTTACATCAGGTGTGTGAACCTCAGAAAACCACATCTCCATCAGCTGTCCTCCTTAATCACATTCACAACTTTAACTTCTGGATCTTCCGTTCCTTGCAAGGAACAGCCACGTTCTTTGGCAAACAAGATGTAGTCTACAATTTCTTGAGTAATCAATTCTCCAGGAGCTAAAAGTGGTATTCCAGGTGGGTAACACATGACAAATTCTCCGCAAATACGTCCAACAGCTTCCTGCAATTCCAAACTCTCCCGTTCGTCATAAAAGGCATTTTGAGGTGACAGAATCACTTGTGGCTGGATATATTCTCCTGAGATCAGGTCTTTCCCATCCCTAGCGTAGAGGCGTTTAATATCTGCCAGGGCACCGACTAATCTTTCAATATCTTGCAAGCGATCACCGATGGAAATATAGGCCAAGATATTGCCAATATCTCCAAATTCAATTTGAATATCGTACTCATCCCTTAGCAAATCGTAGACTTCGATCCCAGTCAGTCCGATTCCTTGAGTATAGATGGCTAGTTTGGTCACATCAAAATCATAGACTTTTTGACCATCTACCAGCTCTTTAGCATAGGCGTAATAACCACCAATGGCATTGATTTCCTGACGGGCATACTGAGCCATCTCCATGACTTTTTCAAAGGATTCCTTGCCACGAAGGGCCAGGTTACGTCGTGAAATATCTAGACTGGCTAGTAAGAGATAGGAAGCACTGGTCGATTGGGTCAGATTGATGATTTGACGGACATATTCGGCGTTCATCTCTTCTCCAATCAGCAACAAAGAACTCTGTGTCAAGCTACCGCCTGACTTGTGCATTGATACAGCTGCCATATCCGCTCCTGCCTGCATGGCTGATTGAGGTAATTTATCTGAGAAAGACAGATGGGTGCCGTGGGCTTCATCTACCAAGACCTTCATCCCTGAAGCATGCGCCAGGTTCACAATCTCTTTCAAATCAGAACAAATCCCGTAATAGGTCGGATTATTAACCAAGACTGCTACCGCATCTGGATGCTCTGCTATGGCCTGAGCTAAGCGCTCTGTCTCCAAGCCTAAGGCAATCCCGATTGGCTCCTGTACACTCATCTCAATGTAAACAGGAATGGCACCACATAGGACTAGAGCATTGATGACACTTTTATGGACATTTCGCGGTAATATAATCTTCTGACCTGCCTGACAAGTCGCTAAAATCATGGTCTGAACCGAAGACGTGGTTCCCCCAATCATGAGAAAAGCATGCGAGGCTCCAAAGGCAGCCGCAGATAACTCTTCAGCCTCTCTAATAATGGAAATAGGATGTCCCAAATTATCCAACGGCTTCATTGAGTTGACATCGATACTGACACATTTTTTTCCCAATAAGGCCACCAGTTCAGGATTCCCTCGCCCTCGCTTATGACCTGGCACATCAAAGGGAACGATGCGTTTGCGCCTTAACCTTTCCAAACCCTCATAAATAGGGGCTCGATGTTGATCTAATGGTTTCAAGATCCACTCCTTTTCTAAGTAAAATGAGTTCATCTCTGAAAATAAAAAGAGCAGGTTCTCACCTGCTCCATAGCCTTTTTATTGACGTTTGCTATCTTTTTCTATCTGAGTGTCTGGTGCTAGATGTTTCTTACTCTCAAGTGCAAATACATACGTACTTTATTGACCGTTTCACAAGATGACGTGTGCTTGACCACACTAATAACTAGGCATTCAGTAAGTCCCTTGACCCCTGAAATCAACTTATAAAATGTAGGCTTTTAACCCTATCAATAATGGGAAAAGTTGGTCACTTATCCCGCTTCGGCATTTCCCCTGCCTGTCCGGAGGCATTTTTTACTCGGGGCTATATTTGCTAGAAAACATCTACCGACTTCTTCTAGACCTTTTTATTATAACATAAATCATCAGACTGTAAACTATAATGCAAACATTGATAGAAAAAAAGTAAAAAAGTTCGTATTTTTGTAAATATAGTTCCTAATTTTATACAAATGATAAATTGTAAAATAAAGTGCAACAAAAAAAACTCAAAGCTTCCTCAATCGTGTAAACTCTATGTAACCACACTAACAAGAACACGGAGAAGACTATGAGCTACCATCATATTACCATAACTGAACGTATTATGATAGAGGCTTATCTCGAAGTTTGTGTCAAGTAATCCTCGGAAACAATTTTCAAAGTCCTAAATCCACTTTTTGAGTTGACCAATCGGAGAGCTCGTTGCAGCAGCTAAAGCAA
>NZ_JAFBEH010000002.1 GCF_016908645.1 Streptococcus loxodontisalivarius | reverse complement strand
GACTCAGTTGTACTTTCTGTTGTCGTTGTTGTTGGCTCAGTCGTACTTTCTGTTGTCGTTGTTGTTGACTCAGTTGTACTTTCTGTCGTCGTTGTACGATTTCCGTCAGCACCGCCATCTGCACGTACATTCGCTACAGAAAAATTAAAGTCTTTACCATTTACAGCTTCTTTATTGTACTCTTGGTACCATGCCTTACTATTATTTTCAAAAGTTTTTTGATTTGGATTCTCCACTTTTGTCAAATACATAATACTAATACTATTAAGCGATACCCATTGTTGAGGTATATAAACACTAATCTTTCCAGTTGTTGCATCCGCATAGATCACTGAACCTGGAAAATCATTTGAGAATTTTGTTAAGGCATCATCTCCATAATAATTTTCGTTTCTCTGACCTGTAACTGTAATATAGAAGCTACTCATATCCAGTGTCTGACCTGATTGAATCTCGTCTTCAATACGAACAACATCTGATACATATACCTTATCGTTATTAATATTTAAAAACCAACGAACATGATCTGTATCAGTTGTTAACATATCACCAGTTTTATAGTAGAAAACACTACTTGTCCCTGATTTTCCCTTAGTAACACTCACTGTAGTGGATTGCCCTCCACCATTAATTACAAAAGTTCCCGTATGCTCCTCAGTTGTATCCGTTAAATTTCGAGCCTGAATTTCAAATTCTCCCCAACCAGTAATATTTTGTAAACCTTCAATGTTATCATTAAAAGTTACACGAGCTTCTCCATCAGTGATAACCATATCACCTACATGTTTTCCTTGAATCTCTAAACTAATTTGCTTGCTAAAACCTGATCCATAAACTGTCCCAGAATTTTGCCAAGTAACATTAATGGTATCACCTGATTTTATCTTTTGTGCATGCTCATCAAATGTAAATCGTACAGTTGTCTTCCCACCATCACTTACATTACTAGGCGAGACTGTCAGTGATGAAATATTACTACTAACATCATCAGCCTTTACTGTGTTTGAAATTGCAAAAAAGCTAAATAAAAACACCGTCAAAAAATAAAATAATTTTTTCATTTTTCAGTTAACTCCCTTAATTATTAGCAAATAAAACTTTACCAAACCCGATTATACTCCTGTTTTATCATATTTGTCAATATATTATAAAAGACAAACATATTTGTATATTTCAATAATATGTATTTTAAACATAAAAAAACACCTTGTTTTTTATATTTAAAACAAAGAGTTTTGCCTTATATGCATAAAAATTTTTCGGAAATTTATGAATTTATTATAGAAGAATCACACTGTTCCTTATAAACAGTTCCCCAGTCCCACATGGCATCGATGACTGGAGACAAGCTCATTCCTGTATCAGTCAGTGAATATTCAACACGGGGCGGCACTTCGGCATAAACCTTACGATTTACCAAGCCTTGCGCCTCCATATCGCGGAGCTGGCTGGTTAAAACCTTCTGGCTGACGCTCCCAATAGATTTTCTCAACTCACCAAAACGCATTGTACCTTGCAATAAATCTCTCAAAATCAATATTTTCCACTTGTCTCCAATGAGAGACAGAGTAACTTCAACTGGACAGGCAGGTATCTAGATCCAGAGCTCAAGATCGCAGGTCAGGAAGAAAGCTATATCCGAGCTATCCTTAATAGCCTGACACCACAAGACTTGCCTGATGCTTTTTATGAAAAGCAGGATGCCTATCTGCAGGAGCAACTAGAAGAAAAATATCCTCTAAGTTTAAATGACATGCAGCCAATTCGTGATAAACTCTATCTCTGGCAGGGGGACATCACCCGTCTGAAAGTTGATGCCATCGTTAATGCTATCCACAGTCAGGCCGGTTTCCAGTTGCGAATGGCTTGTCAGCAAATCATGGAAGATCAGGGACATGATGAGGAAACTGGTCAAGCTAAAATCACACCAGCCTTGAATCTTCCAGTTCAATATGTTATCCACACAGTTGGACCAATTATTGTGGATAAACCAAGTTTGGCTCAAATGAAGCAATTAACTTCCTCTTATCAACAATCTTTAGAGCTAGCTGTGGAAAAAGGACTAAAAAGCATTGCCTTTCCCTGCATATCCACTGGTGAATTTCACTTTCCTAACGACCTAGCCGCAAAAAATGCCCTCAAAACCATTGAAGACTTTCAAAAAGACCACGATATTATCGTAGTCATCAATGTTTTCAAGGACCAAGATTTAGACATCTACCAAAGTTTACTTACTTGACCAAGTAAACTTTCTTTTTTACAATGAAACTATGTTAACATTTTTAATTCCAACCGCTAAAGAAATGAAAGTCCCTCAGGAGACTTATTCACATGAAATGAGCGACAAAAGCTCTGCTATCATCCAAGAAATGAGCCAGATGAGCCTCTCTCAACTAGCCAATGCCTATAAGATCAAAGAAGCTGCTGCTGAAAAAGAGGAAGCACGTATCAGAGATATCATATCTGGAACAGCTCCTTCCTACCCAGCTATCCAGCTTTTTAATGGTCTCATGTATCGCTATATCGATAAAAATCTTATCGATAGTCAAAATGACTATCTCAAGAATTGCGTCTTTATCACCTCTTCTCTCTATGGTATTATTCCGGCCTATGGGCCAATAGCAGAGCATCGACACGATTTTCATACCAAAATGTCTGTCGATGGTCAAAGTCTCAAGGCCTACTGGCGTCATGATTACGATGATTTCGTTTCGAAAAAGGGACAGATTATTTCCCTACTATCTAGCGAATTTGAAGAAGTCTTCTCAAAAAAAATTCGAGACCAGTTCATTACCGTGAAATTCATGGAAGAAAAAGATGGCCAACTCAAAACACATTCCACCATTTCAAAAAAAGCTCGAGGTGCCTTTTTAACAGCTGCCTGCCAAGAGCAAGTTCAGTCTGTGGATAAGTTGAAAGAGCTGACCTTCTCAGACTTTCTCTTCCGACCAGACTTATCAACAGAGCATCAACTCGTTTATACAAAAAAGGTTTGAGAAATCTCAAACCTTTTTACTTCTAGACAAGCATTCTTCTAAACTCTAGTCTACTTATTCAAGTTTTATATAGTGGATTGAGAAAGGAATAGGACTAGGCAAGGAGCTGAAGATAGAACTGACGTTCATCGAAGCGACTTAACGACGTCCTAACCTTTATTCAATCCACTATATCAAATCATCTCGGCTTACTTGTTCATATGCCTGATCGCCATCGTTGAGTTTATCCCAGAGGACAACTTGTCCGCTTGCCAAAGACTTTTGAACATCGATGATACGTTGATTAGAAGAACCTCGAAATTGTAGCATGAGGTTCTTTTTGCTACGGTCAAAACGTCCATCTACCAAAATATCAATCAAGCTCAGCAATTCTAACTTATCATCAGTCTCTTGCAGCATCTCTTCCCAAGTATAGCCTGTCCATGACCAGATATCCTTGTCAGGAAGCTCTCTACGAATACGTTTGACCAAGGGAAGAAGAATACCAGTATTGAGGAAAGGCTCGCCTCCTAACAGCGTCAGCCCTTGCACATAAGGTTGTGCTAAATCCTCCATAATTTGTTCTTCCAGCTCTTCTGTATAGGGAATTCCTGCATTAAAGGACCAAGTGGCCACATTATAGCAGCCCTCGCAGTGAAACATACAGCCAGCCACATAAAGAGAGTTACGAACTCCCTCACCATCTACAAAATTAAAGGCCTTATAGTCAATAATCCGACCTTGGCTGAGCTCCTCACTCTTCCATTCCTGGGGTTTTGGATTGTTCATGATTTCCTCCTATCCAGTAGCGCTCTGTTCCCTCACGAATATCCTCTAAGACACCACCATTAGCCAAAATCACAGCACGACTAGCCGCATTCTCCTCATGGCAGGTAAGTAAAATCTTGGGGATATTTTTGGAAATAGCTGCGCTGATACCTTGTTTCAACATCTCCTTAGCAAAGCCATTCCCACGCGCCGAAGGTCTGACAGAGTAGCCGATATGACCACCGTGATTGATCAAGTGATCATTGAGTCTTAAGCGTAAACTAAGAAAGCCGATAGCTCTGCCATTGTCAAAAGCAACAAACTGTATAGCCGGAACCCATCCATCTGAAATCCCAATTCCCATCTCAGCCAGCTGATTAGCCTCTAACCAATCCCCGTAATGAAACTGGTCAGGCTGCCAAAAGCCACCATCGTGAGCTGAGTCAGCTTCAATGAACTCTGCCATCATCTCCAAAATAGCAGCCTCATCTGTCGCTTCTGGTCGTCTTAAAACAAGCATACAAACCTCCTTTATAGTAAAAGAGCTGAGTTAGATACTCAGCTCTCTCTTTTTGTAAAAATAAGCACAGCTCAAAATAAAGATCAAGAATCTCTCAAGCTTATTTCTTCTTCCCTGCTTTTTTCAAAAGCTCCTGTACACGTGCTTTTTTGTCATTTTTACCTGTTGAATTTTTCTCGTGAAAACGTTCAACTTGCTGCATACCTTTATAGTCTAATTGATATTTTCCCATTGATGGTCTCCTTTCTGTAGATAATTTTTTACCAACACTTCTAGGATATCATCTGGTTGATAGTCTTTCAAGACTTGTCTTGCATTTTTATGATGAGGAATAAAGGTCAGATCACCACTCAGCAGATAGCCGATTAATTGATTGACTGAATTGTAACCCAGTTCATCAATGGCATCCCAAACCAAAGTCAAATCTTCCTTTAAATCCTGCTTGTCTGAATTGAAATAAACCATGGTTTTATCTGATGTCATGAACCTCTCCTTCCTCTTTTTCTATTCACTTTGTCCAGGATTCTTAATGCTTGATCCATTCATATGTTTGACACGCGCAGCGATTTCCTTGTGGCGTCCTTTAACCATTGGACGAGCTTGCGGGTTTCCTAGATAACCACAGGTACGTTTAACAACATCAACAGTCTTGGGATCAGTGTTGCCACAGTTGGGACACATGAAACCACGCTCTGTTGGGGTGAAGTCACCTTCAAAATTACATTTGTAGCAACGATCAATCGGTGTATTGGTTCCTAGATAGCCAACACGGTCATAGGCGTAATCCCAAACAGCCTCTAGAGCCTTAGGATTTTGCTGAAGAACTGGGTACTCACAGTAGTGAATGAAACCACCTGTCGCCCCTGCTTCTGGATAGGCTCTTTCAAACTCTAGCTTTTCAAATGGTGTTGGATTCTTACGCACATCATAGTGGAAAGAATTGGTGTAGTACTCTTTATCAGTGATATCGGTTACGATACCAAACTTCTCTGTATCGAGACGGCAGAAGCGATCTGTCAAACTTTCTGATGGCGTTGAGTAGACTGAGAAATGGTAGTCGTACTCATCAGACCAGTCAGCACAGAGCTCCTTCATCTGACGAACGATGTCAACCGTGAAGGCTTTAGCTTCTGGATTTGATTCCCAGTCACCACCGTAGAAAACAGTAGCCACTTCATAGAGACCAATGTAACCAAGTGAGACGGTCGCTCTGCGATTTTTAAAAAGAGCATCGACACTGTCAAACTTACCAAGACGTTGACCAAAAGCTCCATACTGATAGAGGATAGGTGCGTTAGCTGGCGTTGCTTCTTTGACACGCTCCACACGATAAGTCAAAGCATCCTTAGCAATCCCCATACGCTCTTCAAAGAGTGACCAGAACTTATCAAGATCTCCCTTAGACTCTAGGGCGATACGTGGTAGATTAACCGTAACGACACCCAGATTCATACGACCTGAGTTAACCTCGACACCATTTTCGTCTTTCCAACCTTGCAAGAATGAACGACAACCCATAGGTGCCTTGAAAGAACCTGTCAACTCGACAATCTTATCATAAGACAGCATGTCAGGATACATACGCTTCGTCGCACATTCCAAGGCTAGTTGCTTGATATCATAGTTAGGCGTTCCCACTTCAAGATTAAGCCCACGCTTCACTGTGAAGATGAGTTTTGGGAAAATAGCAGTGCGGTGCTCAGATCCCAATCCCTTGATGCGGATATTGAGAATAGCCTTCTGAATCTCACGCTCAAACCAATTGGTTCCTAAACCAAAACCAAGCGATGTAAATGGCGTTTGACCATTTGATGTGAAAAGCGTATTGATTTCGTATTCAAGACTCTGCATAGCATCATAGATGTCTTTTTGAGTCTTCTCACGCGCATAGTCTTCACGCTTGTCAGCTGCCACCCATTTTTCTGCGTCAGCCAAATGCTTCTTGTAGTTAAGCTCTGCGTATGGTGCCAAAAATTCATCGATACGGTCAGCCGTACAGCCACCGTACTGGCTAGAAGCAACATTAGCAATGATTTGAGAAATCTGAGCTGTCGCTGTCTGAATTGATTTTGGACTCTCAACCTCAGCATTCCCAATCTTGAAACCATTGGCCAACATGCCTTTGAAATCAATCAAACAGCAGTTGGTCATTGGAGTATAAGGACTATAATCCAAATCATGATAGTGAATATCACCTTTTTGGTGGGCATTTGCCACATGAGAAGGAAGCATTTTTAGACCAATTGATTTGCCGACAATCCCTGCGGTTAAGTCACGCTGAGTATTAAAGACATCGCTATCCTTGTTGGCATTCTCATGGACAACTGTCTGGTCCTTATGAATTAATTTATCGATAGTGACATTGATATCCATCGCCTGATGGCGTTCAAAGTCACGCTTAGTGCGGTAGTTGATATATTCTTGTGCAATGGCAACCTCATCAGATTCCAGAAGTTCATGCTCAACAATGCTCTGAATTTCATAGATTTTGATATCCTTGTCAAAACGTTGAACAATTTCAGCAACAACCTGATCACAGATTCCCTGAAGTTTGACTTCTAGTCTTGGAGAGAGACTAGTTACCTTAGTAGCTGCCTTCAAGAGAGCATCGTAAATCTTCTCTGTGTCAAAGCTAACACGACGTCCATCTCGCTTAATAACAGTCATCGGTTTTGCAATTACGGTTTCCTTTTCAAGTATAATCATTTCATCACCTCGCCATCCATTATAGTACAAGGTCAAAAAAAAATCAATATATTGTGGTATGATTTATTTTCTACCACAATATATTGATTTTATCTATTTTTTCTGATAAACAGTGAAGTGAGAGACATTATCCACTGAGACTGTCTCATAATTATTTTTCAAATTATCTTTAACAGACGATGGTAATGATTGCGCATTATTTACGATGATATAACTTGCTGAATCCTGAATCAATTGATCCTGCAAATCTGAATAATTGCTACTATTTGCCGTATCGTTTACTGGAAGAACAAATTTTGAAGCAGATTGTGATTTGCTCTGAATGTAAATCTTAGCCGAGCTATCCCAAACATAAATTGTTCCAGATGTGCTATTTTCCTTGCTAATATAGTCAGCCAAAGTGCTGCGCTCTGCATTTACCGAAAGGTTAGCAACATAGGATACCAGCGGTGCACCAATACCATAAGCAAAGGCTGCAACTGGTAGGAAGAAGCTAGCAGTCACAAAAAATGTAAGGAACTTAGTCTGGAGTCCAACTGGTCTTACACGACGATGTGAGGTACGTGTCAATGACAGATCATGGTCATCGTTGATTCCCAAGGCTACAAGACTGAGGGCAAATGGCAAGAGGTAGAGCAACAAGTAGGTACTGAATGACTGCGAGAAGATAGCATACAAGGCATAAATCAAGGCTGTTGCAAATATGACTGTTTTCACCAACTTATCTGTTGCCTGACTTCTGATATGCTTAAAGTACATAACAAAGCCGACAAGCAGCCCAGAACAAAGGAAGAGAGCAATCTGAAAGGCAATTGAAAGATAGATATTATCTCGCATCAAAGGCAGATTCGTCAAATAGTAGGTTAGGGTATCTGCCAAATAATCAGATGTCATCTGTAGATTGAAGACAAAATAGCCTGTAAAGTAGATTACTAAAATGGAACCAAAAACAAGACAGAGAACCTGATAAAATCCTCTCATAAAATGTTTTTGTCCAATATTGTAGATAATAATTGCCAAAAATGAAACAATCCAGAAAATCAAGGTACGAGCATCAAACAGGATAGCTAGAGCACCTGTGAAACCATAGAGAATAAAGGCTTCATCCGTTGTCTTCTCAGCAAAATACTTAACCAAAAACCAAAGGGCAATCAAAACGAATGGCATAGCAAACTGAATAGGATACATTCCACCAAAACCAAGCGAAAGATTAGCCAGATAGAAGATAACACTAGCACCAGAAGCGAATTGAGCCTTATTTGTAAAGTAAGCAACGATACGATAGAGATAAATCCCTGAAATATAGAAAGCTAAAAATTCCACAATGAGCAGCCAAGCTGTTGACTTCATATGGTAACTCAAAGCAATCAAGGCATAGTAAAGGAAACCACCCGTCGCAAAAATATCTGTATAAGGAAGTTGTCCTCTAGAAAACATCAATCCTGTGTAAAGGTGCTGAGACTGTACGCTATTTGCAAAATCTGAAAAAGCAGGTACAGCAACTGACAGACCTGTCACAAGCAGGCTGAGAATTACAATCAGAAGACGGTGCCAGCCCTTAGCCTTAGGTGTTTTAACAAGAGGACGCTCCGGTTTACCTTCTGTCTGTTCTGGCTTAGTTGCAGTCACCTTTTGAGAACGGCTGTAACTCGTCTGCTGTGTATCAGTTGAAAAATCTGATGTCATATCGTTCACTTCAATACTCCTTGAATTATATTACTTCCAGTATATCAAAAACTACAGTTTAGTCAATTTTTCAAGGATAGCACAATAAGCCAAAATTTCCCTAAAATGATGGAGCTTCTTGCTCTGATAAACTTGAAGAGCCTCTGCTTCCTTATTAGAGAGCTTCGTTTTTTTATTCATAAGATACCTCCTCTTATGAATAATTCGAAAAAAAATCAACCTGATAAAACCCAGGTTGATTATTTCTTATTCTTCGTCAAGGAAGCTGTTGAAGACTTCTTCGATCATATCCCATTCAACATCTGAATCTTCAGGGATTGGTTGAAGGTCGCCTTCTGTACCATCTTCATTTTCAGTAAATGAGTAGGCTTGAATTTCGATTTCACCATTGTCATCTTCTTGAGCACCTGCTGGTACCAAAAGAACATAGTTTTTACCAAATTCTTCTTTACCATCGATAGTCAAAAGGATTTCGAAAAGTGTTTCATTTCCTTGCTCGTCTACCAATGTAATAACTTCTGCTTCGTGATCGTGTTCGTGATTGTGTGCCATTTTATGTCTCCTTAATATCGTTTATCACTAGTGTAAGTGATTTTTCTTAAAACATTCTATCTAGATAGTTTTGTAAAATAAGCTGCGCAGCCAACTTGTCGATAACCTTTTTACGCTTACCACGGCTGACATCTGCCTGCTCAACCAACATACGCTCTGCTTGAACAGTCGTCAAACGCTCATCCTGATAATCAACAGGAAGTCCGAAGAGTTCTGCAATCTTATCACCATAAGCCTTGCTTGCCTCAACACGAGGACCTTCTGTATTATTCATATTCTTAGGAAGTCCAAGGACAAACTTGTCAACCTTGTACTCCTTAACCAGCTCAGCCAAACGCTCAAAACCAAATTCTTCAGCTTCCTCGTTAATCTTGATAATCTCAACACCCTGTGCTGTGAAACCAAGCGGGTCACTGATTGCAACACCTACGGTTTTTGAACCGACATCTAATCCCATTACTCTCATTTGACGTCAATTCCATTTCCTTGTAGGTAGTAACGGACGAGTTCTTCAACAATCTCGTCGCGTTCATATTTGCGAATTTGGTTACGCGCATCATTGTAACGAGGCACATAAGCAGGGTCACCACTTAACACGTAGCCTACGATTTGATTGATTGGGTTATAGCCTTTTTCATCAAGAGAATGATAGACATTAGTCAATGTATCACTAATCTCTTGTTTATTACTGTCATCAAGGTTGAACCTTACTGTTTCATCTGTAAATCCCATGCTTACACCTTCTTTCTACTAAAATCATGATTTACTATCACAATATTATATCAGAAATCCTATTTTTCCACAAATTAAAGAGGTTCACCTAGGCATAAAAATAAGGAATCAGACTTCTGGTCTGACTCCTATCATTTAGAAATTACAAGGCTGCGCGAAGACGAGCCTCAGTATTTTCAACGCTACGAATTGAGCGTGGCAAGAAGGCACGAATATCATCTTCTTTGTAACCAACCTGGAGACGTTTGTCATCGATCAAAATTGGACTCTTAAGAATACGGGGATTGTCCTGAATCAAATCAATCATCTCACTCAAGCTCAACTCTTCAATGTCACAGTTGAGAGCTTTAGCGTAACGATTTTTTGAAGAGACAATACTTTCGATACCATTCTCTGTTTTTGATAAAATTGCTAAAATTTCTTCTTTTGTTAAAGGTTCTTTTGCTAGATTCTGTTCTTTGTAAGGGAGTTGATGAGCATTTAGCCAAGTTTTCGCTTTTTTACAGCTCGTACAACTTGAAATCGTATAAATCTTAATCATGTTCATTCTCACTTTCTATCCCATGATAGTTATAGTATAACACGATATGGTCCATGAAAAAATAGGTCTTTGGACCTATTTTACGTTTTTTAGTTGACTTTTTATCAAAAATAACTCTTTTTGACCATTTGTCTTGGTTAAAGAGAGCTTATTCTTCGATTTCGATTCCATTATCAAGATCGAGAACCAAGTCATCGCTTGTTTCGATAATTTCTTCAGCTGAAACTTCTTCAGTCTCTTCATCAGCTTCAATCAAACCAAATTTCACACGTACCTTGTGATCGATTTCTTCAAAGATTGCTGGGTTATCTGCCAAGAATTTCTTAGCATTTTCAGAACCTTGACCAATCTTCTCACCATTGTAAGAATACCAAGCACCTGCTTTTTGCACGATATCAAGGTCTGTGGCAATTTTAACTAGCTCACCCGTACGTGAGATACCTTCACCATACATGATTTCCACAAAGGCTTCTTTAAATGGCGGAGCTACCTTGTTTTTAACAACCTTAATCTTAGTTTCCTTACCGACATTCTGATCCTTTTGATCACCAGTACCCTTGATTTGTGTATTACCACGAACATCTAGACGAACTGAGGCGTAGAATTTAAGAGCACGTCCACCAGGAGTTGTTTCAGGGTTACCAAACATAACCCCAACTTTTTCACGCAACTGGTTGATAAAGATAGCAATTGTTTTAGTTTTATTGATAGAGGCTGAAAGTTTACGCATGGCTTGACTCATCATACGAGCTTGCAAACCAACGTGGCTATCACCGATGTCACCATCAATTTCAGCACGAGGTACAAGGGCAGCAACTGAATCGACAACGACCAAATCAACCGCACCTGAGTCAATCAATTTCCCTGCAATTTCAAGACCTTGTTCACCTGAGTCAGGTTGTGACAAGAGCAACTCATCAATATTAACACCAAGAGCTGCAGCATAGGCTGGGTCAAGAGCATGCTCAGCATCGATAAAGGCAGCAATCCCACCTTCTTTTTGAGCTTGAGCTACGGCATGGAGGGCAACTGTTGTCTTACCTGATGACTCTGGTCCGTAGATTTCGATAATACGACCTTTAGGATAACCACCCGCACCAAGAGCAATATCAAGTGCTAGAGAGCCTGAACTCATGACTTGAACTTTTTGCTCTGCACGTTCGCCAAGACGCATAACGGCACCTTTACCAAAGTCCTTTTCAATATTTTTAAGAGCGTCATCGAGAGCCTTACGGCGCTCATCACCAAATTTTTTAGAAATTTCTTCTGTTTTCTTTGTTTTTTTTGCCATTTTTCTCCCTTTCTAGTTAGAGATACATCCCACTTATTATAGCAAATGTTTACCCTTTAATAAAGTTTTGCGTACTAAGTTGAAAGCATGTAAGCAACTGATATAACGAACATCTGAGCGGCTACGACCTCCGATAAGAACCTCTATCGAAGTCACCTCTTCCTCAGTCGCAAGTCCAATGAAAACTGTTCCAGCAGGATGACCTTCCAATTCACCAGGACCAGCCACACCTGTCAGAGAAACACCGATATCTGCACCTGTCTTCAAACGAGCTCCCTCTGCCATCTTTTGTGCAGTAAAGCTACTTACCACACCATGCTCTTGCAAGTCTGCCAAGGGAATGCCCAACATTTTTGATTTCTCTTCGATGCTATAGGTGACAAAACCACCATTAAAGACCTGTGAAGAGCCTGAAAAATCTGCCAAGGAAGCTTGAAATAGCCCTGCGGTTAAACTCTCTGCTGCTGTGATTGTCTTATCGTTTGATTTTAGCAGTTGGAAGACAACCTGAGCAAGACTATTCTCATCCCCATAACCATAGTGTAGATTTTCCAGCAGTTGACCATCCAAGGTCTTAACAGACAATAGCTGAGCTTCTAAGCGATCTAGCTTAGCATCAGCCTCTTCCTGACTTCCTGCCTTTGTTGATAGGCGAAGCGTCACCTCACCTGTCTTAGCATAAGGAGCAATGGTAGGATCTGTCTGTTCTTCAATATAATCTGCCAGAATCGTCACCAGCTGACTCTCACCGATACCAAAGAAACGCAGAACACGTGAATATAGCTTGGCATTATCCTGAGACAAAAGTGGTACCAAGTTTTCATTTACCATGGGCTTAAGCTCACTTGGAGGCCCAGGAAGAACGACATAACTTCTACCATTTGCCTCCAAAAGACCACCAACAGCAAGACCTGTGATATTCTGCAATGGAATTGAGCCTTCAATCAGCTGCGCCTGACGTTCATTATTAGGCGTGCGACTGTGCTCAGGTCTCATGGCAAAAAAGCGGTCTAGCTTTTGATTAGCCTCTTCATCAAAAATAAGAGGGCGTCCAAGGTAGGCTGCTAGCGTCTGCTTGGTTAAATCGTCCTCAGTCGGACCCAAACCACCACACAGAATAATCAAGTCTGAGCGCTGTGATGCCAAATCAATCACCTCTGTCAAACGATCCACATTATCTCCAACAGCTGTCTGGAAATAAACATCAATCCCTAACTGAGCCAATTTTTCTGATAAAAATTGAGCATTGGTGTTCACAATCTGTCCTGTCAGAATCTCAGTTCCTACTGCAATAATTTCAGCTTTCATTTTCCTCGCCTACCTTACTATTCGTATTTCGTCTCTTATTGTAGCAAAAAAACTTCCAACTACGAAAAGTTGAAAGCTTTTTCTTTAATTTATTATTGAATGAGCCTCACTCAGACTGCCAACTTCTACTAACGAGCTCTCTTTTAATAAATAGACCCTATCGCAATTCTCAAATACTTCCGATAAATTGTGAGAAGTAAGCAGTATCAATTTATTACGACTATGTTTCTTTAATAGATCGTAAGCTTTAAATCTCTTCTGCTCATCTAAACCATCAATTAATTCATCTAGAATAACTACTTCTCGCTGGAGAGATAATAGATATAGTAAAGCAAAGAGTTCCTTCATTCCTAAAGAATAGCTACTGATTCTTCTGCTTAAAAAATCTGAACCTCCCATTAGCTTTAGCGAGCTTTCAAATGTAGTTCTTTCTGAAGAAGATAATAATTTTAAATAGTCATTCGCAGATAAGTTCTTATCAAATATATTTAAATCGGGAATATAGGCTACACCTCCAACAGATAAATACTTTTCATTTTGCTTTATTTCAGTTTCTCCGTTGATAATCGTAAATAGGGTACTCTTACCTACTCCATTTTTTCCAATTAAACCATACAATCCTGTGGCAGGAAAGTCAAAAGATAATTTATTAAAAGTACTACTTGTTATATTTTTAATCCTCAATCCTTTCATTACTTCCCAACCTTTCTATATGTGTATCTTTTATAAAGGTAACAAGAAAGTAGCATAAATACTATGCTCAAACCGACTAAATAAATAGTTGCAATTACTATTGGATTATCTGGAAGATATTTACTGTCATTAACTATCTGACCGTAACCCATGTACTCAATCGGGATGAATGCCTTAAAAGGTTGAAACCATTCCTCCATAGATAGGGTCATAAAGCCGGTCAAAATAACTGTGATCAATCCAATTACAAGAATACTCTTTTTCAAAATAAGAGATAATAGTTGACCTAAGCTGGTCATAAAAATCAAGCTGATCAAAAAGATGTAAACCGTCTTAACTCCTATCTTCCAAATTGGAACAATAGTGCCCTCAATAAGTAAATAAGGATAATTCCATATTCCAAATCCTGTTAAAAAACCTTTAATAAGCAATAACACTAGAAAACATAGAATCGTAAGAAAAAATGTAACAAAAACGGCTACCAATAGTTTAGAAAGTAACTGACTAACCTTTTTACCTCCCATAAGTTGGTAAAATCTGACTTGAGTACTCTCTAAATCTCTGCTCACTAGGTCCGATACAAGAACAGTAAACAGAATAAAGAATGTTGTTGAGGAGAGCCATGATATCATTGAACTAAAAGTCGTAAAAATGGATTCCTCTGTATCATTAATCGATATACTAGGAGATCCTCCTGAGCTTTTGACAGCATCATAGTAATCAATTCTTGTTTTTATTTCCTGATACTCTTCTGAGCCTTTTTGACTAATCAATTGTAAGCGATGCAAATCAAGCTCATGCTCTAAATCTATAAAAGTATCTAGAGCATTATCTTCTAAAGCAAGGATTTCTTTAGACATAATATCAACTTCTGTCTTTACATCTTCTAGTTTCTCGGATAAGTCACTATCTGAGGGGGTCGCCTTTACTTTTTGCTCTAAAACTTCTAGTTCTTGTTGAGATTGCTGAAGATTCATTCTTACATTATCTAAAACTACATTATCAGAGCTTTGATTATTTAATTGATGAAACAAAGACAAGCCAAAGATTAGAAGAATAATAAAGATAAAACAGATTCTATTTTTAGGATTATTAATAAATCGTTTCAATTCAAAGTAAGACATTCTCATGGCACCACTCTCCTTATTTAACTAACCGTAAAACTAGTATGTGGTGTAATAGTAGGTATAAAAATATCCTGGATTTATACCATAATCCCTTCTGACACTAGTAGTTGTGTATCTAAAACTGTTACGATACTGTAATTGTCTCCAGCTATATGTCGTTTTACGTCCTCCATAAACAAAATGAATTTCATATTTAGTGTTAACAACTGTAGCTACTTGAATTGAGGAAACAGTATTGTATGCAAAAGTTCCTAGTAGAGTAGTGACTATTGCTATCAATAATATATTTCGCTTAATAAATTTTATCACTTTTTTCATTTTTAAACCTCCTAAGAAAATAAACCAAATATAAAAGTATATCATCATAATTTCCACGGAAATATTCCTTCATTCATTAATTTTAATATGATTACTATTACCGTAAAAACTACAAGATTCGCAAATATTTTGAGTTTTATTTTCATACCTCCTTTGTATTTATTTGTTATAATATTAGCATATAAGCAATATCGTTTTATGTTTTGTAAACTTTATTCACATTTAAATTAGGAGGTATCTTGATGAGATGGGATTTTGGAAAAATCTACAAGGAAATCCGACTATCTAAAGGTCTATCTCAAACGGAAGTTTGTGCTAATCAAATCTCTAGAACTAGCTTGTCAAAATTTGAATCTTGCCAATCTATACCTAGTATTGAAAATATGATTTTTCTTCTCGATCAAATTAATATGAGTCTTGAGGAATTTCACTATATTTGCCATGTCTATCAACCAAGTAAGCGACAAGAAATTCTTAATCAGATTTCAAAAAACCTATCTATCACTGGTACAGCAGAGTTAGAGGAACTTCAAAAACTCTGTACACAGTACCTAGAAACAACTCATGATATTCCTATTGAATCTATCAATAATATACTGACCTTGGTAATCCAACTAAGAGAGAATGGTCCCAAAAATCACAATGAGCTTCTCAATCAAACTGCTCAAAAGGTTTGGGAAAATCTTGAAAAAGCAGATAACTGGTACTATAGAGATTTCCAGTTGCTTAATGCTATCTTGTTCTATTTCCCACTTGAAAACCTTAGGCTCATCATAGATAATATGTTAAACCAGCTTGTAAAATACCAAGATTTTGCTGATATTAAACCTATTAAGGATAAACTACTGACAAATTGTTCCACACTCTATCTTTACAATAATTTCAAGTCAGAGTGTGAGAAAGTAACACTTGAACTCCTAAACTTAGCAAAAGAAACTAAACGATATGACTCCCTTGGTTTTGCCCAGGTACGTCTCGGTATTTGCAAAGGTGATGATAACTTAATTGAAAAAGGACTTTCACTTCTAACATTGACTGAGGAAACAGCCTTGATTCAAACACTTGAATATGAAATCAAAAACTACCGCTGAAAATTCAGTGGTAGTTTCGTTTATTTAAAAGCACAGCTATCTTCATGATCATTAATAAGACCAGCTGCTTGTAAAAAGGAGTAAATGGTTGTTGGTCCTAGAAATTTAAAGCCTCGTTTCTTCAAGTCTTTAGCAATCTTCTGAGACAGCTCTGTCTGACTTGGTCTGTCAAGATAGGTTGACACTTGATTGACAAGTGGTTTATGGTCAACAAAGGACCAGATATAGTCTGAAAATGAGCCAACTTCTGCCTGCAAACGCTGAATAGCTTTGGCATTATTAACAGTTGCTTCTAATTTCAAGCGGTGTCTGATAATAGCCGGATTTTCTAGCGCAGCTGCCATCTCCTCTTCAGAAAAATCAGCAACTCGATCTATCTGATAGCTATGGAAGACCTGCCTAAAAGCAGTGCGTTTTTTCAAAACAGTCAACCATGAAAGACCTGACTGATAGGACTCTAGGCATAGGAGTTCAAAGAGAGCCTGATCATCATGGAGAGGCTTGCCCCACTCCTGATCATGGTAGTCCCTGTAAAGGTCATTTTCTACTGGTACCCATCCGCAACGTTTCACGTGAAACCTCCTATTTCATGAGCATCTTCAAGCTAGACTTGATATATTGTTCAGCTGTTTCATTAGTTCCTTCAAAGAAGGCTTTGATTTTCTTAAGCTCAGCTGCCTTATAGCCCAGTGCCAAGAGAGCTTCCATAGCCTCTTCCAAGTTTTCATTAGTGCTGGCTTTAGCCTTAGTCGCTTTGCCATTTTCCACAGGCGTATCAACAAACTTACCAGCTAGGTCAAGAACCATCTGCTGGGCTGTCTTCTTACCTATCTTTGGAAACTTCATCAGATACTTGATATCACTATTATCGATAGCTGCCACAAGTCCTTCATTATCATCCACGGCGACAATAGCTAGCGCTGTCATGGGACCGATACCAGATACCGAAATCAGCTTGAGAAAGACCTCTTTTTCGTCCTGACTATGAAACCCAAATAAAAGATGGGCATCTTCTCGAATCACCTGATGCAGATAAATCTGAACATCCTGATTAACCTGGTCTGAGAAGGAATAAGGATTGGCAACATTGATAATATACCCCAAGCCACCTGCCTCAACAACGATAAACTTGGCTGTAATCTTGGTCAATTGACCCTTAATATAATCGTACATATAACTTCCTCTATAATAGTATCTATCAATTATAACAAAAATCCACCCTGAAGGGTGGATACAAAATGTAGACAAACCTAACTTTCAACGGAATTGGATACAAAAGCTCTGCTTGTTTAAAATAAATCTTCCTATTTCATGCGAGCGTTAGCGAGCACCCAAAAGATACTTCCGCCGTGATGAAAGTATAAGAAATGCCTATATAAAAGCATTTCTTATACTCGGAATGTTTGAGAGTGAAACAGTCCAGTGGACTGTTTCAGGTCTGAGCCTTGAAACTGGAAAGCGAAGAGGCTCAAAAAGAATTCCCTGGTTTCCTGACATCATCCACTGGATAATGTCACCTAACGTCCGACATCACTTAAGGAAAGTATCGGAAAAAGACTTTGTCTTCAATCAGAATCCACCCTGAAGGGTGGATACAGACTATTTAGCTTTAAAAAGCTCTAGGATATTTTTAGCACCGAGAATAACAAAGCTTATCAAGCCTCCTAAAAATGAAATACGTGAAGCATCTGCTAGTAGGTTTTCCCAACTTGGTTGTCCCAAGACTGCCGCTAAAAAGCAGATAAAACCAAAGGCAATCAGAGCAATAGCAATCTTTAAAATCCTTAAGTTCATAGCCGTGCGGCGAGTCTTGCTTGTATCATCAATCAATTTTCTAGTCATGTTTGTCATATTACTTTCCCCCAAAATCAGTTCATCCAAACTGATATCAAATGTTCTAGAAAGACTAATCAGCATTTCAATGTCAGGTAGATTGCGGTCGTTTTCCCAATTGGAAATAGCCTGACGAGAGATACCTAAACGATCAGCCATTTCCTGCTGCGTCATCTTATGTTTAGCTCTCAATGATTTGATTTGTTGGCTAAAGTTCATCTTCTTTCCTTTCTATATTTTCAGTATAGGAGGAGTTGACAGAGCTGTAAAGAAAGCATTGCTTGCATTTGACTATTCTTAGTGACAGAGATACTAGCTTTAATACTTACCTAATTCTCTGAGGCTCGTATGGTTCTCCTGAATACGTCTGAACATTTTCTCCATGTCAGCCTTAGTAAAATTGACAAGAACTGGGCGACCGTGCGGACAATTGTAAGGATTTTTACATTGTGCCAACTGCACTAGCAAATGACGTGCTGAGTAGTCGTCCAAACTATGATTTGCCTTGATAGAACGTTTACAGCTCATCATGATAGCAAGCTCCGCTCTGTATTTCTTGATAGAGACATCGTTGGTCAAGAGCAGCATGTCACACATCTCATAGACACCAGATTCAATTTCTTCTTCCTTCATCCAGATAGGATGCTCTCTTAGAATAAAAGTATTGTTTCCGTATGGTTCTAAGTTGATACCGACTTGATTGAGTAGTGTCATTTTTTCCTGCAAATTGAGGTAATCATCCGCTGAAAATTCAAAGAGATAGGGTACTAGCAACTGCTGTAAACTATCGTCAACATCACCGATTTTATCACGATAGTATTCGTATTTAACACGTTCCTGAGCAGCATGCTGATCAATGATGTAGAGACCGCCCTGCCCTTGAGCAAAAAGATAAGTGCCGTGCATCTGACCGAAGAAATCCAACTCAGGAAAGGTTGAGGTTTCTTCATTTTCAAGATTGTCAATCAACTTAGCCATCTTAGCCTTGTTTTTAAAATCAAGACTATCATGTTCACTAGTTTCTTCTGTTATATCCTGGCGTTGCGCAAAATGGATATTGGATGATTTGTTGACAGAGTTGTCAACTTCTTTTACAGTGTTTTTAACTTCTTCCTTACTCTCAAAGAGAACTGGACTTTCTTCAATCTGGGCTGGTTTTTCCTCTTTGAGGAAGAAGTCATTACGCTGACTATCAAAATAAAGATTGCTCTGTTTGAGAGGAAGACTGGTTTGTACTGGTTTAGCCTGACCTCGTGTGCTTGATTTCGCCAAATTTTCCAGAGCATCTGGAATCAAATCTTGCTCTCTTAGGCTTTCAGCAATGGCAGCGCTAATCAGCTTCATGAGCTCTGCTTCTTTTGAAATACGAACTTCCTGCTTAGTCGGGTGAACATTGACATCAGCCAAGTAAGGATCAATCTGAATATCAATCACCGCAATCGGAAAACGTCCCACCATGAGCTTAGAACCGTAGCCGTCTAAAATGGCACGATTGATCAAAAAATTCTTGATGTAGCGACCGTTAATCAGAATGGTAATGTAATTGCGGTTGGCACGTGTCAACTCTGGAAGACTGACATAACCTGAAATTTCAAAATCTAAATCGCTGTTTGAAATCTCCACCATCTTTTTAGCTGTATTGAGTCCGTAGATGCCAGAAATAGCCTGACGCAGATCACCAGTCCCTGCCGTCTTGGTCATCTCCTTACCATCTGAAATCAAACTAAAGGCAATCTCAGGATGGGCTAGACTCTGACGGTTAATCACATCCATAATGTGACCAAGCTCCGCCTGCAAACTCTTCATGTACTTGAGACGGGCAGGAGTATTATAAAAGAGATCCTCAACAGTAATCTTGGTACCCACTGGCGTTGAAATGGGTTCCTCACTCTCGATGACTCCTCCCTTGGAAATCAAGAGGGTCCCATGCTCCTCACCAGCTGTCGCTGTCTTAATGGTTAAGTGACTGATTGAGGCGATTGACGGAAGAGCTTCGCCACGAAAACCAAGAGTTCTGATACGGAAAAGATCTCCCTGATTCTTAATTTTACTGGTGGCATGGCGGCGCAGACTCATAGCGACATCTGCCATAGCCATCCCTTCTCCATTATCAATAATTTGAATAGATTTGAGACCTGATTCCTCAATTTCAACTGTGATTTGACTAGCACCGGCATCGATGGCATTTTCAACCAACTCTTTAACCACACTGGCAGGACGTTCAACAACCTCACCAGCTGCGATTTGGTTGGCCAAAACCTCAGGTAATTCAATGATTTTTGACATAATTTTCCTCGCTTTACTTCTCTTCATTATAGCACAAAGCAAAAAGGCTGAGAAATCTCAGCCTCTGGTTGAAGACAAAGTCTTTTTTCGATACTTTCCTTAAGTGATGTCGGACATCAGCGACTTCCTACGAAATTCCATGACTAATATTTGAGCCTAGTGTCTCAAATATTCCGAGTGTAAGAAATGCTTTTATAAAGACATTTCTTACACTTTCATCACGGCGGAAGTATCTTTTGGGGCTGAGAAATCTCAGCCTCCACTTGTTTTACAACATATTTTTCAATTCAAAGATTAGGTTCATGGCCTGCATTGGAGTTAGGTTCATCAGATCTGTTTCTCTTAGTTTGGCAAGGACTTGACTATCTTCTTCATCAGCAAAGAGGGAAAGCTGTTCCTGGACAAGCTGAGTTTGTGCTTGCTTTACTTCTGGAACTAGAGTTTCAGGTTCAACTATTTCCTCTGTTAACTTAGCTGAGTGAGCTTCTAGGTCTGTCAGAATATGGTCTGCCCTATTCAAAAGTTGGTTTGGTAGACCAGCAATCTTGGCTACATGAATACCATAGGATTTATCTGCTGGTCCTTGCGAAATCTTATGAAGGAAGGTAACCTCTCCATCTTTTTCAAGCGTAGCCACGTGAACATTGACAAGGTGAGCAAGTGTCCTTGACAGGTCTGTCAACTCATGATAGTGAGTCGCAAACATGGTCTTAGCACCGACACGATCATGAATGTACTCAATAATGGACTGCGCTAGCGCCATCCCATCATAGGTAGCTGTCCCGCGGCCAAGCTCATCAAAGAGAATAAGTGACTGAGCGCTAGCTCTTTGGATGGCATGGTTGGCTTCCATCATCTCAACCATAAAGGTCGACTGACCAGAAATCAAGTCATCTGCCGCTCCAATTCGTGTGAAAATGGCATCAAAGATAGGAAGGTCAACCTTGTCAGCCGCCACAAAAGAACCCATCTGAGCCATAACTGCTGTCAAGGCAAGTTGACGCATATAGGTCGATTTACCACTCATGTTAGGACCTGTAATCAGCTGAATGCTGGTCTCAGCATCAAAATGAATGCTATTTGGAATGTACTCCTGAGTACCCATAACCTTCTCTACAACCGCATGGCGTCCCTCTTCAATCGCAATAATCTGCTGATCATTGAAACTTGGACGGACATAGTGGTTATTCTCAGCAACCACTGCCAAGGATTGCAGAACGTCAACTGTAGCAAGACTCTTAGCAAGGTGCTGCAAACGCTGGATGTAGTGCTCCACCTGCTCACGAATACGCATGAAAATGCTATATTCCAAATCGGAAGACTGCTCACGAGCTTCTAGCATATCTCCTTCAATCTTGGCTAGCTCAGCCGTTCCAAAACGTTCTGAATTTTTGAGCGTTGCCTTTCTAAAGAAGTGCTCTGGCACTAGAGAAAGGTTGGAATTGGTCACATGGAAATAGTAACCATCTTTTTTATTGTAGTCGATTTTAAGAGTCGTAATGCCAGATGCCTGACGCTCCTTAGCCTCAATATCAGCAATCCAGCTTGTCCCCTCACGCATAACCTGACGATAGTGGTCAAGACGCTCATCAAAGCCAGTCTTGATGATACCACCTTCTGTTATAGTTGCTGGTGCTTCTGGGTCAATAGCAGAGCGGATAAGACTCTCTAACTCTGGCAAGGTGTCAATGTCCTTGACAAGTTTGTCAAGTTCTGGCGCAGCAAATGATTCCAAAATAGCCTTAATCACAGGAACCTGTGTTAGAGTTTGACCTAGTTGTAACAAATCCTTAGGATTAGCCTTTCCGAAGGAAACTCGGCTAGCCAGTCGCTCAATATCATAGACACCCTTCAAGCTTTCCGTCAAATCACTACGTTCAAAGAACTGATCCAAGAACACTTGAATAATATCCTGACGCTCCTTGATAGCCTGAGCATTAACCAAGGGACGGTCAATCCAAGTTCGCAAGAGACGCATCCCCATGGCTGTCTTTGTCTCATCCAAGAGCCAATAGAGACTGCTGTGTTTCTTCGATGTCCTTGCATTTTCTAGCAAATCCAAGCTCGATTTGGTAGCGTAGGTCATCTGCAAGTAGTCTTTGATTTCATAGTGCAGAGCTGCTTGAAGGTGGCTGAGTTCACGTTTCTGCGTTTGGTGAACATACTGCAAGAGCTTACTTGCTGCTTGCGATTCTAACTCTGTCAACTTGGTGTCAATAAGATGTAAATCTTCATAAGCTGTTGTTTCATAAGATAGCAAGAGATTCATCTGTTTGGTCAGAATATGACTTTCTTCCTCTGTCAATTCAAAACCGACAACAACCTCCTTAGCCTTCAAGTTCTGAATCTCACTGCGAACCGCTGCAAAATCCTGCAACTCAGTCACATAGAATTCACCCGTTGACAAATCCATATAAGACAGGGCAAACTGATTCCTATCTCTATCAATAGCAACAAGGAAATTATTGTTGCTATATGGCTTACTTGAATCTACTGCTGTCCCTGGCGTGATGACCTGAACAACCTCACGTTTAACAACACCAACAGCCTGCTTAGGATCTTCCATCTGCTCGGCAATAGCTACCTTGTAACCCAAATCAACCAAGACATCAATGTATTGTTGAGCTGAGTGATGTGGAACTCCTGCCATAGGAATAGGATTTTCGGCATTCTTATTGCGACTGGTTAAACCGATTTCTAAAATCTGCGCAGCTTTTACCGCATCTTCATAAAATAGTTCGTAGAAGTCTCCCATCCTAAATAGCAAAAAAGCATCTGGATATTCTGCTTTGATATCCAAATACTGTTGCATTCCTGGGGAGATTTTTTCATTTGCCATGGGCTAACTCCTCGTTTATCTTGTCTTCAATCCTTTTTGTGATATGACTCAAAAGATCACTAGCATCCTGCATCTGACTGCGATAGGTCTGAACCAAGGGCAGTTGATCTAGGCTCTGCTGTAGTTTCTGAGATGCCTCTTCCTTACTAGCAGATGCCTTGGGCTTATCCATCTTTTGAAGGAGAACTGCCTCCTGCTGGTAAGCCTTCATCTGGATGACATCATCGGTTAATCCTGGAAGCTGCTTGATTTTATTCTGACTTTTCTTGAAGGCTTGGACTGTTTCATGTTTTTCCAGCAGCCCCTTCAAACGCTCTAGAGCTTGATCATAAGTAGTCATTAGATTTCAGACTGAATTTCCTTTTCTAACTCTTTGGCAATGGCTGCGCTCTGGCAGATAACAAGTAGAGTATCTGCACCAGCAACCGTTCCAAGAATTTCTTGACGTTTTTCGCCATCAATCACATTAGCTAGGACATCTGCCTCTCCTAAACGGGTTGTCAAAACTAACATGAATTCTGCACGAGAAACCTTAATAATATATTCACTGACATTTGCAGAAAAGTGTGTGCTGTCACTTTCTGTCAGACTATAATATAGTTTACCATCTTCTGCTCGTAATTTCATGAGTCCAATCTCACGCAAATCTCGAGAAAGGGTTGCCTGTGTGACATAAACCCCAATTTCTTCTAGACGATCCTTTATCTCCTCTTGTGTACCAATACGTCCAGTCTTAATCATTTCCTTGATTTTAACGTGGCGTTCTTTTTTATTCATCCTTTCTCCTTTTCACATCTTTTTTGTATAAATATCCTTTGAATTATATCAAAAAAAATTGGACATTTCAGCAAAATCGACCAAATTTTATTTAAAATTGATTTATCTCTATCTTTAATTTTATTCAAAGTTAAAGCTTAATTAAGCCTATTTGGCACCTCTTGCAAGAAACAGCAACAGGGATTTGACACGGTCTTTTATCTCTAATTAAGACTATTTCCTGATTTGGAATAAAGATACATAATTAAATAGGAAGAAAGTCACACTTTTTTGAATTCACTACTTTTTTCAAATTCCTAAAAGTTCAGAAAAACTCTGACTTTTTTAGACTTGGTCCTACTCCACTTTCCTCTAAAAGTATGGTAAAATAAGATGACTACTATCTTTTTAGGAGAAAAACATGGATACAAAAACACTGATTTCTGAGGAGATTGCCAAGGTCGTCCCTGATCTTGACCAAGAAACAATCTTCAATCTTCTTGAGACACCTAAAAATTCTGACATGGGTGACTTGGCTTTTCCTGCCTTTTCACTAGCTAAAGTGCTCCGCAAAGCACCTCAAATGATTGCCAGTGACATTGCTGAGCAAATCGATGCAAGTAACTTTGACAAGGTTGAGGCTGTAGGTCCTTACATCAACTTCTTCCTTGATAAAGCAAAAATCTCAGCTAATGTCCTTGAACAAGTTATCTCAGCTGGTTCTGACTATGCAGCGCAAGCTATTGGCCAAGGCCGTAACGTCGCTATCGATATGTCATCACCAAATATCGCTAAGCCTTTCTCAATCGGCCACTTGCGTTCTACCGTTATCGGTGATAGTCTGGCTAATATTTTTGAAAAAATCGGCTACAAAGCTGTTAAAATCAATCACCTTGGTGACTGGGGTAAACAGTTTGGGATGCTGATTGTTGCCTATAAAAAATGGGGAAGTAAAGAGGCTGTTCAAGCTAACCCAATCAACGAACTCTTGCAACTCTACGTTCGCATCAATGCTGAAGCTGAAAACGATCCAAGTGTTGACGAAGAAGCACGTGAATGGTTCCGTAAGCTAGAAGCTGGTGACCAAGAGGCGACTGAGCTTTGGCAATGGTTCCGTGATGAAAGTCTCGTTGAGTTTAACCGTCTTTATGATGAACTCGGTGTCAGCTTTGATAGCTTCAATGGTGAAGCCTTCTACAATGACAAGATGGACGAAGTGGTTGACATCTTGACTGAAAAAGGGCTTTTGGAAGAATCTCAAGGTGCACAAGTCGTTAACCTTGAAAAATACGGCATCGAACACCCTGCCCTTATCAAGAAATCAGACGGTGCAACGCTTTACATCACTCGTGACCTTGCCGCTGCCCTTTACCGTAAACGTCAATATGACTTCGCTAAGGCAGTTTATGTCGTAGGTAATGAGCAATCTGCCCACTTCAAGCAACTCAAGGCTGTTTTGAAAGAAATGGACTTTGATTGGTCTGATGACATTACCCACGTTCCATTTGGTCTTGTTACCAAGGAAGGTAAAAAACTATCAACTCGTAAAGGAAATGTTATCCTGCTCGAGCCAACTGTTGCTGAAGCTATTAGCCGTGCTAAGGCACAAATCGAAAGCAAGAACCCTAATCTTGCTGATAAAGATGCTGTTGCACACGCTGTTGGTGTCGGTGCTATCAAGTTTTACGACCTTAAAACAGATCGCCTTAACGGTTATGACTTTGACCTTGAAGCTATGGTTTCATTCGAAGGAGAAACTGGACCTTACGTTCAATATGCTCACGCGCGTATCCAATCTATCCTCCGCAAAGCCAACTTCACTGCTGACGCTTCTACTAATTACAGCCTAAATGACGCTGAAAGCTGGGAAATTATCAAACTTATCCAAGACTTCCCACGTATCATCAAGCGTGCCGCAGACAACTTTGAGCCATCTATTGTTGCAAAATTTGCAATCAGCTTGGCACAGAGCTTCAACAAGTACTATGCACACACACGTATCTTGGATGAAAGTCCAGAACGTGACAGCCGCCTAGCTCTCAGCTACGCAACAGCTACTGTCCTTAAAGAAGCCCTTCGCCTACTCGGTGTAGAAGCTCCAAACGAAATGTAATAGAAAAACGAAGCTGTTTTGGCTTCGTTTTTTCATATTCTATTCAACTGTGATAACCACTCGTTGATAAGCTTTAAGTTGATGTGCTCCATCATCTTGAACTTCCAAAATCATATGGAGGGTATCACCTGATTTAGCATCTTCTGGCACGGTAAAGCTCACCTTATTGGTGTCAGCATTACTAAGGCTAATAGGGTCTACCACCTCATCCTTATCCAACTGACGTGTCCAGCCTAGAGAAAGACCGTCCTGAGTGCTCTCAACAACCTGGCTATCCCCCTTGTACTCTTGATAGGTATCAGCCTCAAAATAGCGCCACCACTTGTAAGTAACTTGGTTGCCATCAGGATCGCTTGCTTCTGCTGTTAGACTCACCTTTTCACCCGCTTTGGTAGTCAAGGCTGTGCCCTCTGTGACGGTGGCTTCAGGAGCATGGTTAGCGTCAGCATAATTTTCAGCCACTCCCCAGTCAGCTCGCGTAGCAAAATCATTATTGATATCTGTAATCCAACGCGTCAAGGTATACTGAGACTCAAATTGTTTGCTATAAGGATTGTAGTCTAATTGATTATTTTGGTAAAGATTGTCACTGACTAGACCAAATCGACCACCCCAGCCACCGTATTCTGGATGGGTCACATCATTAAGACCATTCTGGAAGAGATAGAAGTAGGATGGTGAATCCCCTTCTGAGATAAAGTCGTACTGATTATAATTCGGATTTGCTGCCAGATAATCACTAGAGCCACGCTGTTCTTCTTCTAGCTCGCCATCAATCAAATTCCCATCTCCCATGGAAGCATAAAGATCTAGAAGCGGTCCATGATTATCAAGAATATTTTCCTTCTGCCAGTCTGCCTGTAAAGTTGTTGTCAAAGCAGCATCATTTCTCTGCCAGAGATAAGCAAAATACCAGAAACTTGATTGGTCATTGATAATCTGTAGGTCTGGCCATGATTTAGCAATATAATCTTTATAGCTATCATCCTGATCTAGAATGATGTAAAGCACGAGCTTGTCATAGATTTTCTGCTGAATCGTATCCCACTGGTCCGTATCCTTGTATTCTTCCTCAATGGATTTAAGAGCACGCGCAGTGGTATTAGTACCTCCCCAAGTTTGTACAAAGAGAGTTGAATCATCCTCGTCTAAGAAAAGATTCTTGAGGTATTCTGACCCTTCGGTAACTTCATCCATCTCGCCAACGTTGCTGATATTTCCAATTTTGGTCATATTGCGGAGCTCATCTGCGGTTGGATAACCTTCCGCATGCTTGGAAAGATTCGGTTGAACCTGTTCATAAGCGTCCAGCATTTTATAAATCCAATCAGTCCCCGTCCAACGATAAGGCTCAATCCCCCTCTCACTATCTCCCGCATAGTGATAGGTCGAGCTGGTCAAAACAATCCCCACCAAATCCATCTCATTAGCATAGTAAAGATAACGAATCATTGAATTCATATCATCAACTTCACCATCTGTCGTAATGACTGTACGGTACTTGCCATCACTAGCTGTCTTTATGGTCTGGCTAGTCTCTTTCTGACTTGAGGAAGTCGTCGTATCCTTACTGCTATCTGTCTGACTTGAACAAGCCACCAAAGCTAGACAAGCTAATCCCGTCACACCGAGTGCTACTAATCTTTTCATCTTCATCTTTTTACTCCTATTTTTCTTGAGCATTCATCCAATCAAAAATATTTTGATAGCTGGTGTCTCCTACACTTGCTTGTGAGCTACCTCCTTGATCTTTATTGTCTGGGCTAAAGCCTGTTAAATCGCTGGCGCTTTTAACTGCATTAGGATCCTGCACTCCTGAAACTTGGTTATTAAAGAAGTAAATCCATGACCAGTGTCCCAAATATGAAACATTTTTCATATCACTACCTTCTACTGACTCATAGTATGAGAACCACTTGTTGCTAGCTCCGCTATCAACCAAAGCCTTATAGACTGGAAGGGCATACTTACTTGGATCTACGACAGTATCATTAGCTGCGTGGATAAACCAAATTGGAGTGTCCTTAAGGGCGTTGATCTGGTCTTGGTCAAAATTAATCTGATTGGTTGGAACAAAGTCTGTGCCTGAGAGACTTGTATCGCTAGGTACCGTCACATAAGTTCCATCTTCATTGCGTTCGTATTGGTAGTATGAATAAGCAGCTGCTTGGGGTACTAGAGCAGCAAAGTAACCAGGATTATGGATTGCTAGGTTTAAGGTCATGTAACCTCCGTTAGAACCACCGGTCAAATAGATACGATTACTATCAACATCTGGATGGTTGGCAACATAGTCCTTGATGGTATCCATCAGAATCTCTGTATAGCGTGAATTGCCTGCGCCAGCTCCATTTGTTCCATCTCCCTCATCCATCCAATAAGTTGGTGTCTGAACTGCTAAAACGTAAGCACCGCTTTGTTTCCCAGCTGTAAAGTGAGACTGGATAGACTTGCTTGTTAAGGCAGTAACCTCATTGCCCAATAGGGTGATATCAGTATCCGTTCCACCCTCCCCCTGACCATGAAGCCAGATAATCAAGGGATTTTTAGCACCTGATTCTAGCTTTTCAGGCTCGTAGGCTGCATAGTTCAGAGTTAGCTCCTCCTCCGCCTGAGTCAATGGATTGGTGTAGATTCCTGAGTAGCTCGAGCGATTGTTAAAGGCAGCTAATTGCTTAGACTGACGATTGGAAATAGCATCGCTATCACTATCAAGCTCTAGGGTTTCCTTATTTGACGTCACTTTTAGATTCTGGATGGATACAGGATAAGTGCTCACCCAATTATTCTGATAAGTTTCCATACTATAAGAAAATGGCGTTGCTTCTGCAGCATTTGCCTCAGTATTGAAAGTCACCGGCATCTGGATCGTAATATACTTACTAGACTTATCTGTCTTATCTCCATCCTTATCTGATAGATAGACCTTTTGAACTTGACGCTCCACGCCAGCAGTCTCCACTTTTAAGTCTTCTTTCGATACCGAAGACACTGCCTTGTCCAGAGTGAGTACAATCTTGGGAACTGCTGGACCAAATTCGTAACCTTGAATAACGATAGCTGTGTCAGAAATGGAAACAGATTCTTGTGCGGCAACAGGTGAGCTAGCTGCACCTAGTAAACTAACTCCTCCTAGAAAACTAACAACTAATGTTTTTGACAGGGATTTTTTCATTTCTAAAACCTCTCATTTTCTCAATCATTAAAACGCTTATATAAAGACAGAAAAGATAATACACCACAGAAAACGGGCATATTATCTTTCACTGTTTATTTTTCGTAAAGTTTAGGGATCTTAACAAATTGTGTCAATACGAAGCCTAGGATAAAGGCAATCAAGCTGGCAATGATAAATTGAACAACATAGTTTGTTTCACCAATAAATGATGGAATATTGAACAAACCCATACCTCCAGCGATATAAACCTTGGCGTCAGCCCAACCAAGATAAGCTCCTTGAATAGCACCTGCAATACAAGTCATAATAAATGGTGTGCGCATTGGGAGGGTAATACCGTAAATCGCAGGTTCAGTAACCCCAAATAGTGCAGATACAAAGGCTGGAATTGAAAGTTCACGTACTTTTGATTCCTTAGTACGCATCATAATATTAAGAAGTGAACCTGCCTGAGCAAAACAGATTGCAAAAGTTGCGACGAGTACTGTTGAAGAACCCTGAGCAATTTCCAAATAGAAGAGTGGAACAAGTCCCCAGTGCAAACCAAACATAACAAGTACTTGCCAAAGAGCCCCGAGAACAATACCATAGATAATTGGATTGAAGCCATAGATACCTTGGAAAACAGCACCAATAATATCAGAAGCCCAGTTCATAACAGGACCAATAATCATATAGGCTAGAGGAACTGTAATTAGGATTGTAAAGAAAGGAACGAGAAAGACTTTGACAACATCTGGAATAACACGCTTGAAGAAACCTTCAATTTTCGCACCAACAAAGATAGTCAAAATAATTGGAAGAACTGTTGATAGATAGGTTGAATCTGGGAAGATAATTGGGAAACCAAAGAAGGTTGCATAGATATCAGATTCAATGATGCTACCCTTAAACAGTGTATACAGTGGGCTATCACCACTAAAACTTGTTGCAATATTTGGATAGACAAGAGCAAAAGCTAGCGCTAAAGCAGTGAACTGCTCCATTTTAAAACGTTTTGCTGATGTTACTGCCAAAATAACAGGAAGAAATTGGAAGACCCCATCACCAGCTGCATTGATGATAACATAGGCACCATCCGTTGTTTTTAAGCCACAGGCTGCCAAAATAGCTGCCAAACCTTTAAGCATACCAGCTGCAGAAAGTGCTCCCAGCATAGGTTGAAAAATTGATGATACTAATGAGATAAATTGATTCAACAGATTTCCCTTAGGCGCATCCCCCTCATCAATATCGAGACTACCGTCTCCAGAAATCCCTGCTACTTTCTGAACATCGGCATAAACATCTGGAACGTGATTTCCGATAACAACTTGGTATTGTCCACCAGCTTTAACAACAGTTACAATACCATCACGCGCTTTAAGGTAGTCATCATCTGCCTTTGATTCATCTTTTAGATTAAAACGTAGACGCGTCACACAGTGTTTTAGCCCTGCAATATTTTCCTTGCCACCAACATGAGCGACAATATCTTTAGCAAGCTCAGTGTAATCTTTTTTTGCCATGTCACAACCTCCTAATGACTTTTTACAATAAGAAAAACCTAAACAAATACCAAATAGGCATGTGAGACTGCATTCACATCCGTATCTTGTATTCATTTAGGTTTTGCCTGTTAATCAGTAACAATCCTTATAGCACTATCATAAATCACTTCTCTTGATTTTGCAAGCGCTTACTTTTATATTCCTCCGATAGTATCACTTTTTAAGAGGATAGTATCAAAAAAACTGGGAGGTCATCCCAGTTTCTATACTTTATCATAATTTTTTCGTCTAATTTTAAAATCGGAGCTGACAACTTCATCAACATCGATAACTGAGATGAAGGCATCTGGGTCAATTTCTGCCAGGATAGCCTTGACATCACGGACTTCACCTGGATTGAGCACCACATAAAGCACCTTGCGATCACGCCCTGAATAGGCTCCCTGACCCTTGAAGTAGGTCACACCTCGGTTGATTTCTTTGAGAATGGCTTGCGCAGCTTCTTCGGATTTCTCTGTCACAATCAGCATACCACGAATGGTGTAACCACCATTTTGAACGATGGTCAAAACCTGACTGAAGACGAAGCTCACAACAAGCGTGTAGAGCATGTGCTTCAAATCAATATAGCTCAGCGATGCCACCAAAACGATAACATCAATAAAGAGAAGGGTCTGACCAAGTTTGAAGCCGAATTTCTCCTCGACCACACGACCAATAATGTCAGTCCCACCAGTAGTAGCCCCGTAGCGAAAGACAAGACCACTCCCCGCACCAGAAAAGAGACCAGCTACAACTGCAACCAACATCATGTCGTCTTCCAGACCAAGATTAAGAGGAACCAGCTGCCAAAACCAGATGAAAACTGACATAAGTACAGTTCCATAAATCGTTAGCGCTAGCGATTTTTTCCCTAAAACCCGAGCTCCCAAGACAAAAAGAGGAATGTTAATCAGAAGAGAGGAATAGGCTGGATTGATACCAAGCAGGGCATGGATAATCAGTGTAATCCCTGAAATCCCCCCTTCTGCCAAGTGATTTGCCATATTGAAATGAACAAAGCCGAAGGTATAGATAGCAATCCCCAAGGCAATCAAAATCAGATCCCTAACCTGTCTTTTCTTTTCTAACATAAATCCTCCCTAAACTTTTACTTGTTTGCGATATTTACTACGAGAAGCGATAAATTCTGGACTAACAACCTCATCCACATTGAAGATGGAAAGAAAGGCCTTCTGATCAATCTCCTCAACCAGACGCTTGACCTCTCTAGCATCTGTGGGACTGAGCACCACATACATCACCTTCTTCTCCTGACCAGAATAAGCTCCCTCGCCCTTAAGATAGGTCACACCTCGACCCAAGTCTTCCATGATGTGTTGGGAAATAGCTTCCGCTTGATCTGAAATAATAATCATTCCACGCACAGCATAACCACCATTTTGGATGAGATTGACAACCTGACTATACATAAAACTAGCAATCAAGGCATACATCATCTGAGGAATGGAAATATAGGTCAAAGATAGTACCATGACAAACACATCAAAACCCAGCAAGGCTTGGTTAAGTTGAATACCAAACTTATCCTCAATAACCCTTGCAATGATATCAGAGCCACCGATAGTACCGCCAAAACGAAAGACCAAGCCGCCTCCCAGCCCTGCTATTATCCCTGCAATCAAAGAAATCACCAGATTATCCTGCTGCAAATCAACATAGAGAGGCAGTCTTTGAAATAGCCAGATGAAAAAGTACATAGAGGCGATACCCTCAATCGTGTAAACCATAGCCTTCCTGCCAAACAGATAGGCTCCTAGACAGACCAAGGGAAGATTGACCAGATAACCAGTATAGGTCGGATCAATCCCAAAGAGTGCATGAAAAACAAGGGTCAAACCTGCAATCCCATTGGCAGCAATATTATTAGCCATGTTGAAATAAACAAAACCAAAGGCGTAGATAGCCGCCCCCAAGGCAATCATAATAAAATTTCTTAGTCTAAATGTATAATCAACCTGCATGATTTCTCCTAAAACATCTCTTAGCAACTAATCCATATCCACAAATCGTCCCATAACATGCACATTCTCAGCGACAGATACAAAGGCTTTAGGATCTGTCTTGCTCATGTAGTATTTAAAATCACTGTACTCTTCTCGGGTAATAATGGCTAATAGCACAGCTTTCTTCTCATGGTTGTAGGTTCCTTCGGCATCATTGATACAGGTGACGCCTCGATGGAGTTTCTTGTGAATCATCTTGACAACGCGATCAGGATGACTGGTTACAATCATGGCCTGCATTTTCTTTTGTTTGGTGTAAATGGCATCCGTCACACGACTTGATACAAAGATTGTAATCATTGAATAGAGGGCGTATTGCCAGCCGAACAAGAGACCTGCAAAAACCATGATAGCTCCATTTACCATGAGAGAGATACGTCCCACATCACGACCTGTTTTCTTACGGATGGTTAGACTGACAATATCTGTCCCTCCACTGGAAATGCGTGAGCGCAGCCCATAACCTATCCCAGTCCCCATAACCAGACCTCCAAAGATGGCATTGATCAAGGGATCCTGCGTCAGCGTTACCTTTGGAACCAACTGAATAAAGACCGAACTGAGGGTAACGGTGATAAAGGTAAAGACTGTAAACTTGTGACCAATCTTGTACCAAGCCAAAATCAAAAGTGGCAGGTTTATGGCGTAGAAAGTCACAGAGACAGGGATCTCAAAGCCCAAAGTTCTCTGACTGAGAGCTGAGAGGACCTGAGCCAGACCCGTCACACCGCTAGAATAGACATGACCAGGCTGGAAGAAAAAATTGACAGCGATTGCAGAAAGAAGACCATAAAGCAGAGAAGCGGAAATCTTCTCTGCATATTTTTCTCTTGAAATACTTCTAAGGGTCTTCAAAAGGCCAACCTTCTTAGCTTCTCGACTAATAAAATACTTGAGTTTCTTCTTAAACGATGTTTTTCGGTTCATAATAGGTTTCCTTGTAAGAAGTCCTTGGCACTGAGAGGGAACTCAGAAAAATAAGAATCTAAATGACTAAACAGTTGTCTCTTAGTCCTCTGAACTGAGATTGATGCCCAAAGCCAATTCATCAAGTTGCTTGTCAGCTACGACACTTGGTGCTTGGGTCATTGGGTCAGAAGCCTTATTGTTTTTAGGGAAGGCAATCACTTCACGGATATTGTCCTTACCTGCAAGGAGCATGACAAAACGGTCAAGTCCGATAGCAAGTCCACCGTGTGGTGGGAAACCGTAATCCATTGCTTCCAAAAGGAAACCAAACTGTTCATTAGCATCCTCTGCTGAGAAACCGAGTGCTTTAAACATGCGTTCTTGCATGTCTTTTTGGTTGATACGAAGACTTCCACCACCGAGCTCATAACCGTTAAGAACGATATCGTAAGCAACCGCACGTACCTTAGCAAGATCACCTTCAAGCTCGTGGGCTGACTCTTCTGTTGGCAATGTGAACGGGTGGTGAGCAGACATGTAACGATCTTCTTCTTCAGACCATTCAAACATTGGCCAATCGATAACCCAGAGGAAGTTGAATTTAGAGTTGTCAATCAAGTCAAGCTCTTTAGCAATACGTCCACGAAGGGCACCGAGTGTATTGTTAGCAACTTCAAGCGTATCAGCTACGAAGAGAACCAAGTCATTCTCTTCAAGTTGTAAAGCACTTGTCAATCTATCTTCGATTGCTGTCAAGAATTTAGCAACTGGTCCAGCGATAGCTCCATCAGTCACTTTAACCCAAGCAAGACCCTTAGCACCGAATTGTTTAGCAAACTCAGTCATCTTATCGATGTCTTTACGTGAGTATTTGTCGGCATTTCCTTTTACGACGATAGCTTTAACTGCCGCTGCTTCAGAGAAGACTTTGAAGTCAACATTCTTGACAACCTCTGTCAAGTCTTGTAAAAGCATGTCAAAACGTGTATCAGGTTTATCTGAACCATAAAGATTCATTGCATCATCGTAAGCCATACGTGGGAATGGTAGAGTAACGTCGATTCCCTTAGTATCTTTCATGACTTTGGCAATCATACCTTCCACGATATCTTGGATTTCTTGGTCGTTAAGGAATGATGTTTCCAAGTCAACTTGTGTAAACTCAGGTTGACGGTCTCCACGCAAATCTTCATCACGGAAGCATTTAACAATTTGGTAGTAGCGATCAAAACCAGCATTCATCAAAAGCTGTTTTGTAATTTGTGGACTCTGTGGAAGGGCATAGAAGTGACCTTGACTAACACGAGATGGCACAAGATAGTCACGTGCTCCTTCTGGAGTTGATTTGGTCAACATTGGTGTTTCCACATCGATAAACTCAAGCTCGTCAAGGTAGTTACGAATTGAGTGAGTCACTTTGGCACGCAACTTGAAGTTTTCAAGCATTTCTGGACGACGAAGGTCAAGGTAACGGTATTTAAGACGGTTATCATCTGACACTTCAACACCATCCTTGATTTCAAAAGGTGTTGTTTTAGCTGTATTCAAAACTGTCAAGCTAGTAACTTGCAGCTCAACCTGTCCAGTAGCCAAATTATCGTTGGCTTGCTGACGCTCAGCGACAAGACCTGTCACCTCAACAACAAACTCATTACGAAGGCTTTCAGCAGTCGCCATAAGCTCAGCTGAGACTTCCTCTGGATTGATAACCAACTGCATGATGCCCTCACGGTCACGCAAATCGATAAAGATGAGTCCACCTAGGTCACGACGGCGACCAACCCAACCTTTAAGGGTGATTTCCTGTCCGATGTGCTCAGCACGGACACGACCAGCATACATACTACGTTTCATAAAATCTATTACCTCTTTTCAGCCAAGCCCATCCGCTTAGCCTCTTTCTTTCACAGGCAAAACTGCCTTTATTCATTCCTTTTTATTATAGCAAAAAGCCAAAGAAAACCCTACCCAATTGGATAGAGTTTTTTAGTTTTTGTGAAATAGCAGAGCTATTTAAATTTATGGTCACCTTTTTCCAGACGCCTACTCTCAACTTTTTGATTTCTTCGACGTTCCATCTCTTCCATACGTTCACGGAACATCGATTGAAATTCTTCAGAATTCTGATTGACATATTCATGAAATCGCTTATCACGACGATAGTTAGCATAAAAATCGACCAGTGGTAATCCTAAGTAGAGATAGACACCCCATCTTCCAAGACTAAAAGCCAATAGAATAATAAAGAGATTTAGTAGAAGTGTCAAAGTCATGCGATGGTGGTAAAACTGGTGGACCATCGTTTCAAGCTGATCTTCTTTCCAATTACTCCCTTGCTCAATGATAGGAATCAGATTTAAAAGTGTGATAACCAAAACATTTAAAATACCAAAGAAGAGAACTGACACCCAGGGGATTTCAAAGGAAACCAACATCTTAATAGCCAGCGGGAAAAGTGACATAAGACCATGAGCAGAAATATCCAGCAGAAGGCTCTCCATCTTTTTCACTTCTGTTCGACTCATTAGCTTAGTACGACGGTACCAAATATTGATTAAAAGAATAAAAGAAATCAGAAAGAGACTGACTTCTTTGATAAAATCAGGCATTTGCTCACTAGTCGTGGGCGCCTGAATTTCCAAAACCAAAATCGTCATGACAATAGCAATAATAGCATCGCTTAAGGTATCAAAACGTTCAATCATTTTTTTCATGAGTTACTCCAGAATGTATTACTGCCAATCATTATATCAAAAGAGTATAGAAAAACAAGGACCATAGCGGCCCTTGCCTAACAGCTACTCTTTCTCTTTCGCCAATTCCAAACAGTAAGATTTTCTATGGCAATGAGGACAGGTTAATCGTCTTGTCTTAGGTGTGTGAGTCGCCAATGCAAATATTTTAAAAGAAGGCTCAAAGGTTTGATGGCAGTTAGAACAGAGATACAGAGTCTGCTTCTTAAAGTAATAAATTAAAGCAGAGTAAACAACCACAGAGATTGGGACAATCCCCAAAAGTAACCATGTCACCTTAAAGTATGACATAGTCTGTACTAACACGCTATGTGCTATAACTATTGCAGCCATAATGATAGACATCTTCCACTGTAAATTCCGCCAAGCTTTTTGATTTTTCATGGTAAGTGAAATATCTGCCAAAGATTCGAGGGAAGTTGAACTTTGACTTTTGATCTTGTCAAGTAGGTTGACAGACATGTCAAGTTTGTTTTTCAATTGATTTCTCTCCTTCTGCAACTGAGAGATATGCTCCTGCAGGAGTAATTCCAAGGTCTTATCTGCTGACTCTTCAGCCATGAAACGCCGAATCTGCTCTAGTGAAAAATCTAGTTCCCTAAGAAAGACGATGACTTGTAAATTTCTCAGATCCTCCTCGCTATAAATCCGTCGCCCGCCCTCGCTAATATCACTGGGACTAAGGATTCCTTTTTGATCATAGTATTGGACTGTCCGAACTGTCACGCCAGACAGTTTTGCAACTTCTCCAGTCGAATAACTTTGTGACATTTCCTTCACCTCCTTTATTTTATCTACTTTGCTTGACAGGTTTAAACCAGATTAAAATAAGGGAAACTATGGTCATTATTAATAAAGATAAGAATTTTTCCGAATAGTCTCTAATTTCAAAATTGCTTAAAAAATTATTTGGTGTCAACAATATAAATGGGGACCACTGTCCAAAGTAATTTAAATTTTCTATCAAGCTAGAAAATAAAATAAATATTTCAAGTATCATCGCAGATATGAATGGGGTCAAATATAGAGATATTGCATTTCCAAAAATAGTAAATAAACAAAATGATAAACTTTGGATAGCTATTGCTAAAAGAAATTCTTTCAAATTAATCGTACTATAAAATGCCCTCACAATGTATATTGTAAGTAATCCTCCCAAAAATACAGAACCAAAATTTATTAAAAAACCTGTAAAGACTTTAGATAATAAAACTTTTCCTCCCCTACTGATTCTTGTTTGATAGAATAATTTCTCAGACTCTACTTTTCCTAACTGACATTCTGTCGAAGTTAAGTAAATAGCAGCAAATAGGCAGATTTGTGACGTAGATTTAAAATAAGAACTAGCAATATCGCGCCAGTGCATTTCTTGGACTATTACTTTTGCACCAGTAGTTCCTAAAGTATCGATAATATCTTTTGCATAGTATGTGCCAAAAGTAGCTACTAATGTACAAATAATTATAATAAAAAAAAGGAAAAAAATTTTTCTACTTCTTACCCAATGAAAAAAATCATATTTAATCATGGACCGTCTCCTCATTCTTATTAACAATACGATAAAATGCATCATAAAGATTAAGCTTTCTATCGTTACAAGATTTTACATACGGTGATAGTTTTTCATCAATCAAAGATAAGACTTTTGGAAAATCTGAATGGGGAAACATTAATACTTTGTCATCAGAACTTTTTGACTCAAAAAGTTTAATATTATTTTTTTTAAAAACTTCAATAAATTGTTTTAAACCTTTTACGTTGTAGAGTTCAATAGATGATAGTTCTTCTTTCCCTAAAAAATCTGTCAAATCTCCTGTGTACAATAATCTACCTTTGTTGATAACAATTAGCTTATTAGCAATTTCTTGTACTTCTGTTAGATTATGGGTTGATATAACTACTGTTGTCTTTTTTGAGATTTTTTTAATAATATCAAGGATTTCTTCTCTTCCAAAAGGGTCAAGAGCACTTGTGGGTTCATCTAAAAATAATAATTCTGGATTTAGAACTAAAGACGAAGCAATACCTAAACGTTGCTTCATTCCTCTTGAAAAAGATGAGGCTTTATTGTTTTTATATTCGCTTAAACCTACCATTGATAATAAATTGGATATAGATTGTTCTTTTGGTTTTGGAAGTCCTGAAATCCAAGCTGAATAATATAATACTTCTATTGCATTTAAGTCATCTGGAAATTCTGGAGTATCAGGACAATACGCTATTTTTGTGTCATAATTCTCAATATATCCATTGTTATAGTGAGTTATTTTTAATATTGAGTGAATAAGCGTAGTCTTCCCAGCACCATTTGGTCCAATTAAACCAATGATACCATCACTTTTAGATATATTTAGAGTGATATCGTTTAAAGCAAGGAAATTTCCAAAAAAAACCGAGAGATTTTCTATATTTAATAAATTTTTTTATTTTTCATATTAAAAACCTAACGTTCTCTACCAACTAATAAATAGATGATTCCACCAAAGGGAAGACTGACACATGAAATAATTATCCAAAGCCACCAAGGTAAAAATTTAGTTTCTTTATGACTTAAAATGTCTAAAATTAAAAATAAAATATAAGATAGTAATAGCAATATGAGAGGTAGTAAAATATAAATATTCATAATGACTCCTTTTATTGAGATACAGAAAGACTTTGCTGTTCATCATCAGTTTAGCTCATAACTCTAGGTCATTTACAAGCCCTAACCCTAGGTATTTTTTTAAATAGTAGAATATATGCGTTTATTTCCTTGTAGGTCAACCTTATTTTCAATCTCTGATAAACACAAAGTACATTCCTTGCTTAACAGCTATTCTTTCTCTTTCGCCAATTCCAAGCAGTAAGATTTTCTGTGGCAATGAGGACAGGTTAATCGCCTTGTCTTAGGAGTATGAGCCGCCAAGGTAAATTCTTTGAAAGAAGGTTCAAAGGTTTGATGGCAGTTGGGACAGAGATAGGCAACTCGACTTCTATACCAATTTGCCATACAGATAGCTATGATCAGATATACTACTACAAGTGGTAGAATGATCCACCTATAAGCACCGCTGCCTAGCCACAAACTCAATCCTGTCAATAGTAAGACTAAGAGGAGCCATAAAGCCCACATTTTCCATTGCAATTTCCGCCAAGCTTTTTGATTTTTCATGGTAAGTGAAATATCTGCCAAAGATTCGAGAGAAGTAGAGCCCTGACTTTTGACCTTGTCAAGTAGATTGACAGACATGTCAAGTTTGCTTTTTAATTGATTTCTCTCCTTCTGTAAGTCTGAGATATGCTCCTGCAAAAGCAACTCCAAAGTCTTATCCGCTGACTCTTCAGCCATGAAACGGCGAATCTGATCTAGGGAAAAATCTAGTTCCCTGAGAAAGACGATGACTTGTAGATTTCTCAGATCCTCCTCGCTATAAATCCGTCGTCCACCCTCACTAATATCATTAGGGCTAAGAATCCCTTTTTGATCATAGTATTGGACTGTTCTGACTGTTACGCCAGCCAGTTTTGCAACTTCTCCAGTCGAATAGCTTTGCGACATTTCCTTCACCTCCTTTATTGAGATACAGAAAATCTTTTTTCTGTTCTCTTACATCTTAGCTCATAACTCTAGGTCACTTACAAGCCCTAACCCTAGGTATTTTTTGAAAAATAGCAGAGCTTAGAAAAAAAGCCCAGCAGACGTGTGGTCTAACTGGACTGGACTGTGTCAACTTACTGTCAACCTAGTTTACTTTTTTGAAAATTGTAGCAAAATCTGACTTGATTTCCTCTAGACTTACTGTTACTTCCTCACGAGTCTGATTGTTCTTGATAGTGACTTGTCCAGTCTCCACTTCACTTTCTCCTAAGGTGATAACTGTCTTAGCATTGAAGGCATCTGCTGATTTGAACTGTGCCTTGATCTTGCGTCCAAGGTAATCACGTTCTGCTGAGAAACCTTGCATACGGATAGCTTGAACAAGCTCAAGCGCTTTGCTATTAACCGCATCGCCCAAAACTGCAATATAAACATCTAAGCTCTCTTCAAGAGGAAGTTGGATACCTTGTTTGTCAAGGATAAGGAGTAGGCGCTCAAGACCCAAACCAAATCCAAAACCAGCTGTCTCAGGACCACCGAAATACTCAACCAAGCCGTCATAGCGACCACCTGCACAGATAGTTAGGTCTGACTTATCAACCTTAGTGATAAATTCAAAAATCGTATGGTTATAGTAGTCAAGACCGCGCACCATGTTGGTGTCAATGACATAAGGAATATTGAGGGCTTCCAACATCTCACGAACGGCATCAAAGTGAGCTTGACTTTCTTCATCAAGATAGTCCAAGATAGATGGAGCATTTTCAACCGCAATCTTATCTTCTTTTTCCTTAGAATCTAGCACGCGCAGCGGATTTTCTTCCAAACGACGCTGGCTATCTTTTGAAAGACTGTCCTTAATTGGTGTCAAGTAGTCAATCAATGCTTGACGATAGGCTGCACGACTCGCTGGGCTTCCCAATGAATTCAAGTGAAGCGTGATGTCCTTAATCCCCAATTCTGTAAAGAGCTGGTAAGCCATAGCCATGGTCTCAACATCCGTCGCTGGATTGCTAGAGCCAAAAGCTTCTACGCCGACTTGGTGGAATTCACGAAGACGACCTGCCTGAGGACGCTCATAGCGGAACATTGAACCGATATAGTACATCTTAACAGGCTTTTGAACCTCAGGTGCAAAGAGCTTATTCTCAACAAAAGAGCGAACAACTGGAGCCGTACCTTCTGGACGAAGCGTGATATGACGGTCACCCTTGTCGTAGAAATCGTACATCTCTTTGGTCACGATATCAGTCGTATCACCAACAGAACGACTAATGACCTCATAGTGTTCAAACATAGGTGTTCTAATTTCACCATAGTTGTACTTTTTGAAGGTTTCACGTGCAACATTTTCAACATACTGCCACTTAGCACTCTCAAGAGGCAGAATATCCTGCGTCCCCTTAGGCTTTTGAAGTTTCATAATAATAAGATACAAAGGTCGCACAGAAAAAGCGATTGAAAATTAGGAAATCGGCTAGAAATCCTGATTTCTAAGACGATTTATCTATTTTCCGAGCTTTTCCGACCGTGTTCAGTTTCCCTGACAGGTTTGCAGACCTTCTCCTTTCTCTATTCTCGTAATCCCCTATATTTTACCACGTTTTCAAACATTTTTCGATAGAAAAAGAAGAGCAGGTTGAAAATTCAACCCACTCCCACAATCATGACTAATCTTCCTTATAAAGAATAAAGGTCACAACAAATGCGATAAGGACAGACAAGGCAATCCCTGCCAAGGCAACATAGAAATAATAGAGTGTATTGTCACCGATATAAGCCGCAACCGTCAGAAGACCTGGTGAACCGCCTGAGAAGTTACGGGCACCCATAATTCCCAAGAAGAAACCACCGATACCACCTGCCACCATACTACCGATAAGAGCAGCGCGATTCTGCAAGGTTACCCCGTAGAGGGCTGGCTCAGTGATACCAAAAATGGCTGTAATACCAGCTGATGAAGCTAGGGCTTTTTTATCGGCATCTTTGGTTTTGATGGCAATAGCTAGCGCTGCACCACCTTGTGCAACGTTAGATGGCAACATCCCTGGTTGAGCAATCGTATCGTAACCAATAGTCATACGATTGTTGATACCGAGCGAAACCAAACCATAATGAGTCCCTGTCATAACAAGGAAAGGTGAGAAGACACCAACCAAGGTAGGCACTACCCATGGACCGAAATTTTCCAACCAAGTGAAGAAAGCTGCCAACCAGTCACCTAAGATAGAGCCCAAGGGACCAATCACAACCAAAGCGATGACTGCAGTCACCAAGGTTGTAATCATTGGAACAAGGAAGAACTTAACTGCCTTAGGTGAAATCTTATCCGCAAAACGTTCCACGTATGCCATAAACCATACAGACAAGATAACTGGAATAACCGTTGATGAGTAAGAAACAAGACTAATAGGAAGACCAAACAGGGCAAGACTATCTCCTGATTCCTTCAAACTTGTTACCAAGGTCGTGAACGTTGGGTGCAAGAGAATAGCACCAATCAGCATACCCAAGTATTGATTTGACTTAAATTGACGCGCAGCCGTTCCACCAAGGAAAATAGGAAGAAAATAAAAACCAGCATCACCGATAAAGTTAAGAATCTGATAGTTAGTATCCGTTGCCGTTACAACTTTAAAGACGACAAGGAGTGATAGCACTGCCTTGATCATACCCGCTGCAGTAATGATAGGAAGAATCGGTGTGAAAATCCCAGAAATAGTTGCTAGAATCTTCTGACCTAGACCTTCTGCCTTATCAGTCTCCTCAAGCTGTTGACCAGACTCATCTAGATCCAATAGTTCTGTCAAAGGACGATAAACGCTCTGCACATCAGAACCAATAACAATCTGATACTGACCGCCACTCTTAGCTAGACCAACGACTCCCTTGGTCGCCTTAATTGTCTCATCATCTGCCAGACTGTCATCTTTCAAAACAAAACGAAGACGAGTCGCACAGTGAGTCAGACTTGTGACATTGGACTTGCCACCGACCTTTTCTAAAATGATATCTGCTAGTTCTTGATAATTCATAAAAACCTCTTTTTCATTCATTTGATTTTAAAACTATCTTACCTTAAAAGATTATAGGCGTAAAATATATATTTTCTATGCTTTCCCATAGTTTTTAACTATAACCGCTCTGAATAGAAGCACTTTTAATCTAATTGTCATTTAAAATGATTGCTTTTCCGCAATAATAAGTCTATAATGCCTTCATATTGCATTTATTGGAGGAATGTTTAGGATGTTGGAAAAACTAAAAAACGTCCTTTTAGGGTCTCCCCTAAAGTCAGACGACGGAGCTGGAGATGAGCATCTGCTTGGTAAATCTCAAGCCCTCGCTATGTTGTCTAGTGATGCCTTGTCATCTATCGCTTACGGTCCAGAGCAGGTTATTCTCGTTCTTACCGCCCTGTCAGCTGCAGCCATCTGGTGGTCACTCCCTATCGGTATTGGGGTTTTGATTTTGCTGATTAGCTTGACTATTTCTTATAGCCAGGTTATCCACGCCTATCCTAGCGGTGGTGGTGCCTACATGGTTTCAACTGAAAATCTCAATCCTAGCCTGGGCTTACTAGCTGGAGGGAGTCTTCTGATTGACTACATGCTGACCGTTGCCGTATCCGTTTCATCAGGTGCGGATGCTATCACTTCAGCCTTTCCACAGCTTCATCCCTATAATCTGACCATTTCTATTGTTCTGGTTTTGATTCTTATGTTGATGAACTTGAGAGGACTTCAAGAGTCTGCTTCAGCTCTCTTTATACCAGTCTATCTCTTTATCGCTTCAACCATTTTCCTTTTGGTCTTTGGGATTTTTAAAATTCTAACAGGTCAACTGGACTATGCAGCAACGGCTCATGTTGGACAATCTATTTCTGGGATGTCTATCGTCCTTCTCCTTAGAGCCTTTACCAGCGGATCTGCTTCATTGACAGGGGTCGAAGCCATCTCAAACGCTGTGCCATTTTTCAAAAAGCCAAAAACGAAAAATGCCGTCAAGACTTTGGTCATCATGTCTGCCATTCTCGGTTTCATGTTTGTCGGAATCACCTTCCTCAACTACTGGCTGGGAGTTTTGCCTTCTAGCAAGGTCACTATCTTGGCACAGATTGCTCAAAAAGTCTTTGGTTCAAGCATGATTGGTCAGGTTCTCTTTTACATCTTCCAGCTTGCTACTGCTATGATTTTGGCTGTCGCTGCCAATACTGGTTTCTCAGCCTTTCCTATTCTTTCCTTTAACATGGCTAAGAATAAATACATGCCCCATCTCTACCTTGAAAAAGGTGCTCGCCTCGGCTACTCAAACGGAATTATTACCCTAGCCGTAGGTGCCATTGTCCTACTCTTAGCCTCAAACGGTTCAACCGAAGGCTTGATTCCCCTCTACACAATCGGTGTTTTCATTCCCTTTGCTTTAGCGCAAACTGGTATGGTCCTTTATTGGAAAAAGCAGAGCCCACAAAACTATCTCAAAAAAGCTAGCGCAAACGTCGTTGGTGCCCTTATCTGTTATGGTATCATTGCCATTCTCTTGGTATTCCGCCTTGCAGACATCTGGCTCTTCTTCCCAATTATCGGTGTTCTTATGGTAATGTTCTACGCTATCAAACGCCACTACACCAATGTTGCTAAACAGCTCCGCATTCAAGAAAGTCAAGCCAAGGTTACCCACTACAAAGGTAACCGTGTCTTGGTCCTCATCGGAAATCTGACACAGGCTAGTATCGAAGCCATCAGCTATGCTCAATCTTTGACAGACAACGTGACTGCTCTGCATGTCTCAACCGCAGAAACAAAAGATAAGGACGCTGAGCTCCAGGAAGAATTCCAGAGAGAGTTTCCTGGTCTAGAGTTGGTCAACGTTGTCAGCAGCTATCGTGATGTGATCAAACCAACTGTGGACTATGTCCGTCAAGCTAGCCAAGAAGCCCGTGAGAAAGAAGAAACCCTAACGGTCCTAATCCCACAGTTTGTCCCTAAAAAATCTTGGCAAAATCTCCTTCACAACCAAATGAGCCTACGCTTGAAATACTATCTACGTTGGAATGAGGATATTGTCATCGCATCTTACTCCTTCCACTTAAAAGACTAAAAAATCTGTCAAGTAACTTTACTTTACAAAAAAGTTGTGTTATTATGGTACAGTTGATGAAAATCAAGAACATTAAAAATTAATCGGAGGAAACAAAAAAATGGCAGTACCTGCACGTCACACTTCAAAAGCGAAGAAAAACAAACGTCGTACACACTACAAATTGACTGCACCATCAGTACAATTTGACGAAACTACTGGAGATTACTCACGTTCACACCGTGTATCACTTAAAGGATACTACAAAGGACGTAAAATCGCTAAAGCTAACGAAGCTAAATAATAGAAGGGAGATACCATGCGCGTAAATATTACACTTGAACACAAAGAATCTGGTGAACGCTTGTACCTTACTTCAAAAAACAAACGTAACACTCCAGACCGTCTTCAATTGAAAAAATACTCACCAAAACTTCGTAAACACGTTGTTTTCACAGAGGTTAAATAATTGAACTAAAAAAAGCCTATGAAACTCATGTTTCTAGGCTTTTTTGTTGTTTTCTTTTAAAATCTCTGTAAAGCGGTGTGTAAACTGGGCTGTCATGCCCCAGATATTTTCTGGAAAGGCTTCATAAAAAGGAATGCTACGATTTTGATGACTGAAACCATAGTCTTTCCCATTTCTGATGCGGTCAAAGGGAAACTGATTATCCAGTTTCACATCAGCTTTTAGCTCATAATAGGTTGGTTCATGGGCTAGCAAATCTCGTAAAGCTACTGTAAAGAGGCGGTCAACCTCTTCATTTGCTTTGATGCTCTGCCATTTGTCCACCTTAAGCTGACCAACAAAGCAATGAATACTTCTGGTCTGATAGACGAAATAGTCAATCTCTCCCCAAATATCAATCTGGCTGGGAGCAAGGTTGAGCTCCTCTACCGTCTCACGCAGGGCAGCCTCTTGATAGGTCTCGCCTGCCTCCACGCGCCCACCTGGAAAGGAAACCTCACCAGGCTGAGAAATATGCTGACTGCGCACCTGATAAAGCACCTGCCAGTCCTTACCATCCCAAATGAGGGGAAGAAAAACCGCATAGCGTGACTCCTCTCCCAAAGGCTTTGGAGTATAGTTTTCTAAAATCGCTTTAATATCCATGTTTACTCGCTTTCTATCCCCTTCATCTTACAGAAGTTAGGAGATTTGGTCAACTTTTTGATGTTAAAAGACAAAACCCATCTAGCAAAAACTAGATGGATTTTTAGCTTAAAAGAGTAGGCTGATGAGAGCCAAGATTGCCAAACCACCTTGAGTCAAGATGATTTTCTTATCCGCTGTTAGAGCGCCGTAGGCTGCTGCAAAAACAACATTTAATAGGAAAATAGTCACAACAGTCACGTTGCCTGTAAAGATACCGTAAAGCATAAAGAGGGCAATCAGACCATTGTAAATCCCTTGATTTTTAAAGAGTTTGTCGACTGAATCACGTTGGCGTTCTTCCTTAGACATATTGAAAACACGGCCTGTGCTATCAGATTGTGTAGCAAATGTTTCGAGATACATGATGTAAACATGTTCCAAGGCTACCAAGATAGCCAAGATAAGTGTAATAATTGACATGATTTTTCCTTTTCTTAAATTTCTTAACTGTTCTAGTCTAGCTCATAAGAAATAGCAAAGCAAATAATCTGCTCTGCTATTTTCCAACGAAACTAATCCTGACTTTCTGGATGATAGACCAGAAGTCCCAAAAGCATAAAGGCTAGAAGGAAGCCAGATAGCACTCCTAACTGCTGACCAATCTGCCCTGTCATAGAAATCGTCTGGCGAAGTCCTGACACTGCATAAGTCATCGGAAGGTAAGGTTGAATAACTTGGAAGAATTTTGGACTAAGCTCAATCGGATAAGTCCCCGCACTAGATCCCAACTGTAAAAGCAGGACAATCAGCGCTGCAAATGAACCAAAGCGACTGTTCCAGCCGATAAGGGCGGTCACAAGTGCCATCAAGGTCCAGGAAATCAAGATAGTGAAACCTAGTGTCTCCAATTTAAAGCTAGGATCAACTCCAACCAATCTAACGATACCATAGAGAATCACAGCACCCAAAGTCGCAATGGTTCCATTAATCAAGAGCTTGCTCTTAGCCCAATCCCAACGAGAATCGAAATCCTTACCATCCAAGTGCTTAGCAAAGATAACGTTGGCTGAAAGTGCCGCTACCATCAAGGCAACCGACATCATGTAAGGAGCCAGTCCCACCCCATTAGTTTTGACATTATCCTTGTCTGTTTTCTTGCTAGACACAGGACTTGACACTGCAGTAGCATTGTCATCACCGACTGAAACGAGAGAAAGGTGTTGGCTAGCCTTGCTGAGAGAATCAGTCAAGGTTGACACGCCGCTTGACAAGGTTCCGAGTCCTGATACAAGACTAGTTGACCCTGTGTTCAATTGCTCAGCTCCACTAGCTAGTTGACCTGCACCAGTTGCAAGTTGACTACTTCCGCTAACTAGCTGCGCTGAGTTCGCATTAAGCGTTGAAGCGCCTGATTGAAGAGTTACGACACCTGAGTTAAGCTGGCTATTATTTGCGGCCAATTGCTGCGCCCCACTATTAATAGTTGATACAGCGCTAGTGTAAGCCTCAACACCTGCTAACAATTGATCAGCACCTGATGATAGAGATGACTGAACTTGAGTAACTCCAGAAGCAACTTGACTGCTACCTGGTATAATTTGACTATTGAGAGCAGTATTTACCTGTGTCAATCCTGTTGACAAGCTTGTCAAGGCAGAAACTGCACCTGGCAAGGCAACTGAAGCAGAGGAATCAATTTGACTAACTGCTGCTTGTAGACTTACCAATTGACCACTTGCTGCCTGAACAGTCTGCATAGCTGACTGCAAACTTGATAGAGCTGACGACATATTTGAAATGTCTGTCAAAATAGTTTGAGCATAGCTGGCAACTGATGACTCTGAATTTGACAAGGCTGATGTGATTTCATCCTGCTGGTCAGCAGTCATTGATTGATAAGCTGATGTTCCCTGTACTGCTGCTAGACTAGCAGCCTTATCTGACTCCGCTGCAGACAAAATAGCTTGCGCTTGACTTGCCATATCTGTCAGATTTGAAGTGATACTACTTGTATCGATACTGCCAGATGCTGACGCCATCGACATTGACGATAGACTTGTGTTCAACTGACTAATTGCTGCTTGCAATTGAGGTAGGCCTGTAAGTAAACTATTGATTTGGCTTGATTGTTCCTCTGACAAACCTGTTGCTGAAGCTAATTGACTAAGACCACTATTTAACTGATTTGCACCATCAACTAGGGTCTGAATTTGACTTGAGCTTGACTTGAGCTGGGCAACAGCAGATACAAGAGTCTCTGATTTACTATCTAATTGACTGGTACCACTTGCCAAGGTTGAAACACCATTGGTATAGGTTGTTAAACCTGATGACAAGGTAGAAATTCCTGAAGCTAGCTGCGAAACACCGCCTGTATAGGTTACAAGACCTGAATCTAAGCTAGTAGCACCACTTGCCAAGGTTGTTGTAGAGCTAGATAAGGTTGACAAGCCTGACGACAAGGTCTGACCTCCTGCTTCTAACTTATCTGCACCTGCGACCAACTCCTCACCTCCAGAAGTTGCAGTTGCCATTCCTGTTTGGAGCTGTGACATGCTTGAAAAGACAGCCTTTGTATAAGTCCCAGTTACTTGAGCTGAGATTTTCTTCGTTAGACTTGTAACTGCCGAATCGCTCATTTTTGCGGCAACAAAGCTGCGCCCTTTAGAAGTCTCATACTCAATCGTCATTTTCTCTGGATTGTCAGTCAAGAGACTAGCAGCCTTCTCTGATAAATCCTCTGGTAAAGTGATAACCATATAGTATTTTCCAGATTCAAGACCTTCCTCGGCTTTCTTTGCTGACACGATACTGAAATCCATACTATCACTTTTTTCAAGATTCTCAGCCATGTCTTTACCGATTGTCATGGTTTTTCCATTAAAACTAGCTGCCTTATCTTCATTAACAATAGCCACTGGAAGATCCTTCAAATTACCATAAGGATCCCACATGGAAGTCAGGAAACTAAGATTATAGAGAGCTGGTAAACATGAAACACCGATCATGGTAATCCAAACCATGGGTTTCTTTAACAATGTTTTTAACTTAGAAAACATCTTCTTCTCCTTTTTAGACAGTATGTCTAAATTTTGATATACTTATTATACAATGCTAGATTGAATAATCAAGAAAAAGAACCTATTTTTAGACAAGCTGTCTAAAAATGTTCATAAAGGAGTGAATCACTTGGATAAACGAAAAGAAAATACTAAGAGAGCTATTTTAGAAGCTATGGTCACCTGTTTACAGAGTCAATCATTTAATGACATTACGACCATTAAATTGGCTCAGACAGCTGGAATCAGTCGCTCTAGTTTCTATACCCATTACAGAGATAAATATGAGATGATTGATAGCTATCAGAAGGAACTATTTCGCCTTATTGAGGATATTTTTAATCAGCATCATAGTGATAAAAGGGCTGCCCTAAATGATATCTTTGTCCTATTTCAGAGAGAAGAGCTCCTTTGCGCCCTAATCAGTAATAATGGCTCAAACGAGCTCAGAGATTTTATTATTAACAAGGTCAAACGCTTTATTGACCGTGATACCTTTGATCGCTTTGGTCGAACTGACCTCAATGCTACTGAACGTGAATATGGGATTATTTACTTCTCCCAAGCAGTTTTCGGTATCTTCCAAGCCTGGGTGGATAAGGGAAAAAAAGAAAGTCCCAAAGAAATGACAGACCTTCTCTTAAAATTCCTTCCATAAAGAGATTCCTTCTGATTTGAAATCAGAAGGTTTTTTCATAGTAAGAAAGCAAACTTCCATCTCGAATCATTTTCGCAAAAACAAAAAAGCCCACAAAAGTGGACTTCTTGTAAAATGTTTTTTAAAATTAAAGCATTTTGTTGTAGAATTCAACGACAAGAGCTTCGTTGATTTCTGGGTTGATTTCATCACGTTCTGGAAGACGTGTCAATGAACCTTCAAGTTTTTCAGCGTCGAATGATACGAATGCTGGACGACCAACTGTAGCTTCAACTGCTTCAAGGATAGCTGGAACTTTAGCTGATTTTTCACGAACTGAGATTACTTGACCAACTTCAACGCGGAATGATGGAATATCAACACGTTTACCGTCAACAAGGATGTGACCGTGGTTTACGAATTGACGTGCTTGACGACGAGTAGTTGCAAGACCAAGACGGTAAACAACGTTGTCAAGACGACGCTCAAGAAGAACCATAAAGTTGAAACCAAGTGTTCCACCTTTTACTTTAGTAGCTTGTACGAACAAGTTACGGAATTGTTTTTCACCCAAACCGTATGAGAAACGAAGTTTTTGTTTCTCAGCAAGTTGCAAACCGTATTCTGAAAGTTTTGAACGGTTGTTTGGACCGTGTTGACCTGGTACGTAGTTACGACGTGCCAATTCTTTACCTGTGCCTGTAAGTGACAAACCAAGGCGACGTGATTGTTTCCATGATGGACCTGTATAACGTGACATTTATAATGTCCTCCTCTAAAATATTCTTGAGGAAATAATGAATTAAGCAAACCTGATTCGTTCAGAAGATCTTCGCCCAAACAGCAAAGGTTACTAGATAGCTGACCTCCTGTTGACGAGCTTCATTTTGCTCTGCTATTATTTCACACAAAGATAATTATAACACGAAAAAAAGGCTCTGTAAAGCCTTTTTGCTTTATTTTGCTTCAAGTTCAGCCTGTTCTTCTGCTGACAAGTAGCGGATCAAAGTCTTCTCAGTCAAGATATCTGAGTAAGTATATGACTCAACATAAGAATTTGCCATAATACCAATATCATTGTACTCAACGATAAAGAGAGATGGGTAAACCTCGATCAAACGACCGATCTTGTTCTTCTCACGTTTACGACCATTTTCAAGTGTCAACTCAACCAATTGTCCTTCATGGTTTTTGACATCTTCTTTGATTTTTTTCATTTTGGCTACATCTGCAAATGCATCACTCATAAGATTCTCCTTTAATGTTCTTCAAATTGTGCGATACTTGAGAACTTGTTGTACTCTTTCTGGAACATCAACTTGACCGTCCCACGCGCACCAGCACGGTTTTTTTCTAAAATAACTTCAATGGTATTGTCTTCAACAGTTTCTTCCGCTTCCTCACCTTCTTTACGATAGTAATCGTCACGGTAGAGGAAGGCAACAATATCCGCATCCTGCTCGATTGATCCAGACTCACGAATATCGGATAGGACAGGTCGTTTATCCTGCCTTTGTTCAACACCACGAGACAACTGACTGAGGGCGATAACTGGCACCTTTAACTCTTTGGCTAAAATTTTCAGCTGACGCGAAATATCTGAAACCTCTTGTTGACGGTTTTCAGGACGAGTCCCTGTAATCAACTGGAGATAGTCAATAACAATCAAACCAAGACCACCCTCTTCTTGAGCCAGCTTACGTGAACGAGCCCTGATTTCCGTAATTTTGATACCTGGGGTATCATCGATGAAAATAGGTGCTTCCGCCAAGGCTCCTTGGGCGATGGTAACATTGTTCCAGTCCTGTTCAGTTAGCTGACCAGTACGCAGAGCGTGTGAATCAACCATACCTTCCGCAGCCAGCATACGGTCAACCAAACTCTCAGCACCCATCTCCAGAGAGAAGATGGCAACAGGACGGTTTTGCTTGGTGCCGACATTCTGAGCAATATTCAGAACAAAAGCGGTCTTACCGACCGCAGGACGTGCTGCTAAGATAATTAACTGGTCAGGGTGTAAACCTGTTGTAATCTTGTCTAAATCTCTAAAGCCAGTCGGTAAACCAGTGACGTCGCTAGTCTGTTGCGAACGAATTTCCAAGGTTTCATAGTTGACCTTTAGGACATCCGAAATCTTACGAAAACCTGATCGATTGCTGTGCTCATTGATATCAATCAAGGCTTTTTCAGCACCAGAAATAATATCTTCTGAATCTCTAGAGCCCTCATAGGCTTGGTTGACAGTCTCTGTCAAGCTAGAGATAATCCGTCTCAGCATAGCCTTTTCGGCAACAATCTGAGCATAATACTCCGCATTGGCACTGGTTGGCACACTGTTGACTAGCTCAACTATATAAGACAAGCCACCGATATTTTGCAAATCACCTTGATTATCCAAAATATTACGAACAGTCGTCGCATCAATAGCTTCATTACGATCTGCTAAGGTAATCATCGCCTGAAAAATAATGCGGTGTGAATACTTGTAAAAATCATCTGGCTCTACAAACTCACGCACAATAATCAGCTTATCAGGCGAGATAAAGATAGAGCCCAAAACAGACTGTTCTGCAATTAAATCTTGCGGTTGCACGCGCAACTCTGGTGCATCTGCCACTTTTCGTTTACCTCCTTTTCTATTTGATTTTTAAACATTAGCCAGAAATTCTCGCTGAATTCCTCTGATGATTATGCTTGTTTAACTGACAATTTGATTTCTGCTGACACTTCCTTGTGAAGTTTTACAGGAACCTCAATCAGACCGATAGCACGAATTGGCTGCGCAAGCTCGATGTGACGTTTGTCAATCTTGATATTAAATTGTTTTTCCAACTCCTCAGCAATTTTCTTAGCTGTGATTGAACCAAAAGTACGACCATCAGGACCAACTTTTTCTGTAAATTGAACACGAGTATCTTCTTTTTCAAGTTCAACTTTCAAAGCTTTTGCTTCTGCCAAGACTTCTGCTTGGTGTTTTTCTTCTGATTTTTGTTTTCCTTTCAACTCGCCGATTGCTTGGCTTGTTGCTTCTTTGGCAAGGTTTTTCTTAATCAAAAAGTTTTGAGCGTAACCTGATGGTACTTCTTTGATTTCGCCTTTTTTACCTTTACCTTTAACGTCTTGTAGAAAAATAACTTTCATGATTTACTCCTTTATATCAATCAATTCATTTGCAATAGTTTCAATAAGAGATAGCTTGGCTTCTGTCACAGTCATTCCCTCAATCTGACAAGCTGCTAGATTGAAGTGACCACCACCGCCCAGTTTCTCCATAATTCGTTGAACATTGATTTTACTACGACTTCGAGCTGAAATCGCAGCCTTCCCTTGGGAATTTTTAAAAATAACAAAGGTTGCTTCAATATTTGCCATAGCTAGCATGGCATCCGCTGCTTTACTTGCAATGACATTGCTGTAAACCTGCTGGTCAGCACCGCTAGCCACAATAATATTAGCACCGATTCGCTCACCGCTCAAAATCAATTGATTGATCAAGCGGTACTCATCAAAATCCGTTGCCAGAATGGACTGGATTTCGATGCTATCACTTCCCAGCGTTCTCAAGTAGCTAGCCACATCGAAGGTACGGCTAGTCACACGTGTTGAGAAGTTCTTGGTATCAAGCATAATACCTGCCATCAAGATACTTGCCTGTAACTTGGTCAATCTTGTCTTGGCAGCTTGGAACTGAATCAGCTCCGTTACCAATTCACTTGCAGAGCTAGCACCACTTTCAATAAAGGTCAGCACTGCATTTTTCGGAAAATCCTCGTCACGACGATGGTGATCCACAACGATAACCTCTGTAAACCTATCGTAAAGCTCTCTTGACAGGGTCAGCGACAGCTTAGAGTGGTCAACCATTATCAAAAGGGAATGCTTATCGATCTTCGGCAAGGCCTCATCAATACTAATGAGACTGGTTTGACCATCTTCCTGAATACGACTCAAAGCCCTAGAAATATCAGGACTCAGCTCATCTGGGTTGTAAACCACATAAGATTCAGGAACAACCTGACTGGCAAAAAACTGCATCCCCAGAGCAGAGCCTAGAGCATCCATATCCAAGTGATGATGTCCCACAACATAAACCGACTGAACGGTTTTCAGCTTATCTGAAATAGCTGTCATCATGGCACGAGTTCTTGTTCGAGAACGTTTAACCGTTGATACCGTACCTCCACCAAAGTAGAGCAGTTCTTTCTGATCGTCGTTTTCTTTAACAACAACCTGGTCACCACCACGTACCAGAGCAATATTAAGATTTTGGAGAGCAACAGCACCAATCTGATTGTGCTTATCATCTCCAAAAGAAATCCCCATGCTAAGTGTCAATGGAAGCTTACGTTCCTGACACTCTGCTCTAAACTGTTCCAAAACCTGGAACTTATCTGACATCAAATCATCAAGCACCGCATAATTCGTGAAGAAATAGAAACGATCCATATCCACACGACGGTAGAAAATATGACGCTCTTGGGAGAACTTTGAAATAAAGGTCGCAATAAAGCTGTTTAACTGCGATACATCAGAGTCCATCATATCATCGATAATGTCATCGTAATTATCAACTGAGATAACACCAATCACGGGACGACTGGCACTCAGACTAGGCAGGGCCTCTGTCTTGCGACTGCTGTCAAAGAAGTAGAAAATCCCTGATGTCATATCAATATAGGTTGCATAGCGATTGCCACCGATTTCTAGAGTGTGATTAGCAGTTGCATTCTTATACCCTGCAATCACCTCTGCCACAGCATCCAGGTCCAAATCACCAGACTCAGTAGTTGAAAAAATTAGCTTTGCATAGGGATTGTACCAGTCAATTGCATCTGTCTCAAGATCAAACTTAACAACCCCAACAGGCATCTGATCAAGAAGAGTCTTCAAACTCAACTCCGACTGGCTATTTAGCAGATCAATCTGCTCTGCTTCTGTCAGTTCATAGCTCATCTTCTGGTAATAGAGCAGAGCTATAACAAAGGCCATAGTCATAAATAGAATCATGATTAGGGCCGACTGTGATCCAATTACTCTCACACAAAGAGCTAATAATCCAAAGAGAATCATTCCCATCAAAACCAGATGGATTGTCTCAAAACGAAATTTTTTCATCATTAACCTCTTAAACCCGTATATTATACCATAAATAAGGCTTAAAAAGTAGCATTCACAGCTGACTCCAAGTTACATTTTGGTTACGAGCTTAAGGCTTGCGACGCGCCTTATTATTTCCTTCCAAATAAACCATAAGGATCGAAATATCGGCTGGGTTAACACCTGAAATACGACTGGCTTGTCCAATGGTTTCAGGATTGATTTTTTTGAATTTCTGACGAGCTTCTGTTGCGATAGAATCGATGGCATCCCAATCAATATTAGCAGGAATACGTTTTTCCTCCATTCGTTTCATTTTTGCAACTTGATCCTGAGCCTTATTGATATAGCCTTCATACTTGATTTCCGTTTCAAGAAGCTCAATCAATTTAGCATCCAAATCCTCAGCCGCAGGACCTACAAAGGCAACGGCTGCATCATAATTGATTTCAGGACGACGCATGAATTCTTTAGCTGTCATGGCATCTGTCAGTGGTTTGAAACCTAGAGCTTGAATTTTTTCGTTGGTTTCTTTGATTGGTTTCAATTTCAGACTGTCCAAACGTTTCAATTCATTATCAAATTGATTTTTCTTGATTTGGAAATGATCCCAACGCTCATCATCGACCAGACCAACTCCACGACCAATAGCAGTCAAACGCATATCAGCATTATCATGACGAAGAATGAGGCGGTACTCAGCACGTGATGTCAAGAGACGATAAGGTTCCAAAGTTCCCTTGGTTACCAAGTCATCAATCATAACACCGATATAAGCATCGCTACGTTTCAAAATCAACTCAGGTTTACCTTGCACCTTGAGCGCAGCATTGATACCAGCCACAAGTCCTTGACCAGCAGCCTCCTCATAACCTGAAGTCCCGTTAGTTTGACCAGCTGTGAAAAGTCCCGAAATCAGTTTGGTTTCAAGCGTTGCACGCAACTGGTGTGGCAAAACAATATCGTACTCAATAGCATAACCTGTACGCATCATCTCAGCCTTTTCAAGCCCCTTGATAGAGTGTAAAAGGTCCTTTTGCACATCCTCTGGAAGACTAGTCGACAAGCCCTGAACATAGACTTCTTCTGTGTCACGCCCTTCTGGCTCTAGGAAAAGTTGGTGGCGCTCTTTATCCGCAAAACGAACGATTTTATCTTCGATTGATGGACAATAGCGGGGCCCCACACCTTTAACAATACCGGAGAACATTGGTGCTCTATGCAGGTTTTTATTGATAATATCGTGGCTGCTTTGATTAGTATAAGTCAACCAACACGGTACCTGATCTTGCAGGTAATCTTCATCTTTTGACAAGAATGAGAAATGATTTGGCTTCTCATCACCAGGTTGAATTTCCGTCACTGAATAATCAATGCTCGAGGCCTTGACACGAGGAGGTGTACCCGTCTTGAAACGACCAATCTCAAGACCTAGTTTTTTGAGATTGTCTGCCAAGGTCACTGACGCTAGGCTATTATTTGGACCTGATGAGTATTTGAGATCCCCAAGAATGATTTCGCCACGTAGAGCTGTACCTGTTGTGACTACAACTGCCTTGGCTGCATATTTTTGACCAGTCGCCGTCAGAACGCCGACTACCTGACCATCTTCAACCAAAATATCATCAATCATGGTTTGACGTAGAGTCAGATTTTCCTGCTTTTCAACTGTCTTTTTCATTTCCTGCGAATAAAGTGCCTTATCTGCTTGAGCACGAAGAGCACGTACGGCAGGTCCTTTACCAGTATTGAGCATTTTCATTTGGATATAGGTCTTGTCAATGTTACGTCCCATTTGACCACCTAGGGCATCAATTTCACGGACAACAATCCCTTTGGCAGAACCACCGATTGACGGATTACATGGCATAAAGGCCAACATATCTAGGTTAATCGTCGCAAGCAGGGTTTTACACCCCATGCGACTAGCAGCTAAGCTAGCCTCCACACCAGCATGCCCTGCACCAATGACAATAACGTCATAGCTTTCTGTAAAATCATGTGTCATTTTAGTTCTCATTTCTATTTATTATGTGTCTAATCTGTCCAGACCAGTTTGGTAACTCTGTTTTTAAAAAAGAGGGTCTGATGTCTATATTAACAAGTTGATCAAAAGCAATCCATTCGCAAGGATAGGAACAATTTGCTTCCACCATTTTCATAGGAACCTCCCCCAATGGCTCCACAAGGTAGTGAAATTCAATGTTATGAAAATTCAAGCCATTAGCAGTAAAGCGATTTTCAACCACGAATGCCAAATCTGTCACCTTGACACTTATGCCAAGTTCTTCCTTGACCTCTCTGACAACAGCTTCCTCAGACGTCTCACTGACTTTAACAGCACCACCAATCGTTTTATACTGGTTACCTTGCTTTACCAATAATATCGTACCTTCTTTGACAAGCAAAGCTGTCGCTCTAACACCGTAAACTTGATTGTCAACCTTTGTTCGAAAATCCATGCCAGCCTCTTTCTACACAAAAAGAGCCAAAACTCTCGAAAATTGCAGGTCAAAAAACCTACAATTCCCATGAGCTTTGACCATCATGTTAATTGTGCCTCTATTATATCAAAATAGGGGTTCTTGTCAATAAATGTCCTTATCAACTATGTAAACCAAATAAGGTTTGCACACTAGAAATAACCATTTGAACTCCAATGGTAAAGAGGATGAGTCCCATCATTTTTGTTATGATTTTCATCAAGTTATCTCCTAAGAGTTTAGAGATTTCCTTGGCATTTCTTAACAGTAGATAAGTAATGATAGCTAGACTTGCAAAAGATAGGACTGTAATGAGCTGATTTTTCAATCCGCCGTGAGCAAGACTAAGAGCCGTTGTAATGGTTCCTGGTCCAGCAAAGAGAGGCATTGCCAAAGGAGAAATAGCAACAGACAGAGGATCAGCATTGGCATCATTTGCAGGCATTCCCTTAGCACTAGGTGAATGATTGCCATTAATCATATGATAGCCAATAATCGCTACCAGAATCCCACCTGCTACTCGGAAAGATTCAATGGTAATACCGAAAACCTTAAAAATCAGCTCACCTGAAAAGACAAAAATGACAACGATAATGAAAGCAATCAAGAGACTCCTAAAGGCAATCTTTTGAGAGATTTTTTGACTATCGTCTGCTACCAATGCCATATAAGCAGGCAAATTAGAAATTGGATTCATAATGGCAAAAAAGGCCATAAATGCGTAAAGAAATTGAGATACCATGTCCACCCTCACTTAGTATAGTAGTTTGACAAAGGAATAGAACCTATGCTCATCAAAGCGACTTGTATTCTATCCTAGCCTTTATTCAATCCACCATTTTTAAATATATTGACAAGCGATACCATCTTTATAGGCTTGATCGATAATACCGCCACCGAGACATTCTTGACCATCGTAGAAAACAACAGCCTGACCTGGTGTAATGGCACGTTGTGGCTCTGCAAAAATGACTTCTGCCTTATCACCTTTGACCTTGACAGTTACTTTACTATCTGGTTGACGATAACGGAATTTAGCTGTGCATTCAAGTGTGAATTCTTCAGGCATTTCACGTGTGAAATGGATTACGGAAGCGTCAAGGCTAGTTGACATCAGTGATTCATGATAGAAACCTTGTCCCACATAAAGAATATTTTGTGATAGGTCTTTTCCGACAACAAACCATGGTTGATTGTCACCACCATGCTGCCCACCGATACCAAGTCCACCACGTTGACCGATAGTGTAGTACATCAGACCTGCATGTTCACCCATATCACGACCGTCAACAGTCATCATACGACCTTTTTGAGCAGGGAGATATTGGCTGAGAAACTGCTTAAAGTTTTTCTCACCGATAAAACAAATACCAGTTGAATCTTTTTTCTTAGCAGTTGCAAGACCTGCACGCTCTGCAATTTCCCTTACTTCGGGTTTTTGTAAATGCCCCAATGGGAACATCGTTTTTTGAAGTTGCTCCTGAGAAAGTTGGCTCAGGAAGTAAGTTTGATCCTTGTTATTGTCGGCACCACGTAGCATGTGGACAGTTCCGTCCTCATCACGTGTCACTTGAGCATAGTGACCTGTCGCCACATAATCTGCTCCCAAAGTCATAGCGTAATCCAGGAAGGCTTTAAATTTAATTTCCTTATTACACATGACATCTGGATTTGGCGTACGTCCTGCACGATATTCAGCAAGGAAGTACTCAAAGACGCGATCCCAGTATTCTTTTTCAAAGTTTACAGAATAGTAAGGAATGCCGATTTGGTCTGCAACAGCAGCAACATCTTTATAGTCTTCTGTCGCCGTGCAGACACCATTTTCATCTGTATCATCCCAGTTTTTCATGAAGACGCCAATCACATCATAACCTTGCTCTTTCAATAGCAGAGCTGTTACGGATGAATCGACACCACCACTCATACCAACGACAACACGAATTTTTGAATTATCTGTCATGATAATCCTCCCATCAAATAATTTTTTAACATAGACTTGAAGGGTCTAGTTTTTCAAACATCGATTTGAAGGTCGAGCTTGATGCGCCAAAGCGCAAGGTCTATTATAACACGATTCAGCTGGAATGCAAAAGGCTTGCGCTTTCACGCAAACCTTGTTCTTATGTAAATCTGTTGTAAAGACAAGAAGATCCATGCTAATAAGGACATGATAACCAAGCCTGATAACCACAGAGGAACTTCAAAGCTTACAATCAACTGATTTTTTCCTTCTTTGGAAGTGACAGTCGGTGTTCCGATAACTGATAGATCATAGTCAGCTGCTGTCAATTCTTGTCCGTTTAATTCAAGCTGAGTATTCCTATACTTAACAATTGGCAGTTCAATTTCCTGCCCCTGACTAGCAGTCCAAGTTAGAATCAATTGATTGCCCTTGACAGTTTTGTCAACCTTATCATTGTTAAGAACAATTCGATTATAGTACAAATCATAAGTATTCTGTGTTCCTCGAATACCATAAATTGGGACATAGTCAGGAGTTGTTTTGACAATCAATTCTAGAAAGGTCTTCATATTTGAAGAGGTTAAGCTTTCCTTGATTTCGTCATAAGTCCCATTGAGATAAACGTGTCTACTTTTTTGTAGGACATACTGCTCCTGCTCAGCCTTATTAGCTCGCTGAACAGTCGTTAAGATATTCTGTCCTAAGCCAACAAAAGCAAAGCAAAGTAAGACCCAAGTTGTTACTTGTCGCCACTTGACAAAGCGGTTGACAGTTAGACCTGTTATCACCAATAAGAGGATCGTTGCTGGAACAAAAAAGCGAAATGGAAACTGGATCAGTTGAGCAAAGGAATTACCATTATCGACTAGCCACTGCCAAGGGAAAAAGCTGGTTGACAGGTAGATAAAGAAAAAGTAAATCAGATGCAGTACCCTCTTCCAATTAGCCATCGTTCTAAAACGTATCGCTACATAAATCAACTGAGCCAGCAAAAGAATAACTAGAGATACTGGTGTAAAGAGCCAATAGGACGAATTGCCATCAACACCATTGACACCAATAGTCTCATTGATAAAAGGATCCAGCAGTTTATTCTGTAATCTCAGATAGATTAGCACTGCCCAAACATTTGCTGTCAAAATCGCAAAAAGAAAGACTGACCATAAACCTTTTCGAATCAAAAGCCATCTATCACTGGACTTGATAAAACCATAGAGGAAGAAAGGAACATACATCATAATAAGCAACATAGCGCTTAACAGATGTACCTGAAAAATCAAGGCAACCGAAACCGCTAACCGAATCGGCTCGACCTTCTTATAAAAAGTAAAGCGAATAGCTGGAATAAAGCAGAAAGGAAGAATGGCTGCGCCCCAGCTTGAAAAACCTTGGCGCATAGTCCAATACTGAATAGCAAAGGTTGTCATATAAAAGAGACCAAGTGTCAAGGAGGTGAACTTTTTAACCTTTGCTTGTCTCAAAAGGGCATAAATAGAAGAACCACCGATGACTCCAATCAAAAAACGTGACAGGAGTTGATAGCGAAACCAATTGCCACTAAGCAGAATTAAGAGTCCTTGAAAATAAGCAAATAAAGGTCCATAGATGGCATTGACTATCCTAGCTGATTGCTGGAAACCATAAATACTGATGAAGTAGGAAAAATTTCCTTCCTTAATTTGCATAGCAGCATCATAAAATCGATTATAATGAAAAATAGAATCTGATCCCATCAAAACATCTCCAGTCAAAAGCTGGGGTAGGATGAGAAGAAAGCTAAAGATTATTATAGAAGGTAAAACATAGTGACCTCTTAAGGTTCTTAGTATTTTTTTCATGTGCCTTCCTTTCTATCTTCTTCTATTATAACATAAGAGATATAGACTGCTAACTTTGATACTACAACATCTCTTTGACTAAAAGTTTAAAATATGATTAACTAGATATAACATAGTATTAGCATACCATGTTGCTAATAAAGGTTTTTCATTATCTTGTCAACTAATATGTAAACTACATTGACAAGGTTGTTTGCAAAGGAGGTCGCATGAATATTCTCTTTGATTTAGATGGAACTTTGGTTGATTCAAGTTCAGGTATTACTTCAGCTTTTCGTTATTGCTTTAAAAAGCTTGGTCTCGAAGAGCCGAATGATGAGCAACTACGCCGTTTTATAGGTCCACCCCTAGAAACAACTTTCGCAAACTACTTCCAATCAAAAGAAGATATAGAGTCAGCCATTCTTACCTTTAGAGAGTATTATAATACTAAAGGTGTTTACCAGGTTTCGCTTTACGATGGTGTCAAAGAATCTTTACAAGAACTATCTCAATATGGTAGTAGACTCTTTGTTACAACAAGCAAAAACGAACCTATGGCAAGGCTTATGCTGAAAATTCTTAAGATTGACAACTTCTTTACAGCGATTTACGGCGCCCTGCCTGATCGTTTTTCAAAAGCGGATGTTATTGCTGCTTGTCTAGAGAATTATCAGTTAGAGTCTAGTGACTCGTTTATTGTTGGAGATACGTCTTTTGATATCATAGGAGGTCAAGAAAACAAGATTAAGACAGTTGCTGCAACTTGGGGATTTGGTAATTATGACGAACTAAATCAGGCTAAGCCAGATTTCTGGATTGATAAGCCTCAAGATATCAAGCAGGTAAGAATTCAATAGTCATAGAATTAATATCTTATCAATTACTGAATTTCATAAATCAGAATATAAAAAGAACAAGTTAGGGACTATCCCAACTTGTTCTTTTTTGATTAGTAACCCCAAGCCGAAAGACCTTGAGCATTGTAAGCATTGATAGCTGATTGAATTTGATCATCAACTGTCGCTGTAGATCCCCAACCTGGCATTGTTTGGAAGAGACCTGATGCCCCTGAACCATTAGTTGCTGAAGAGTCCCCATTTGACTCACGCGCAATAATATATTCCCATGTTGATTGAGAAACACCTGTTGCCGCCGCCATTTGTGCTGCCGCATAAGATCCTGTAGCTCCAGCAGTGTTCCCGTTTGCAAGTGTTGCTGAGCTTGAACTTGTAGCCTGCTGACTCGTTTGAGCGCCGGCTTGAGCTACTGAAGACTCTGTGTAGGCAGTATAGGTTTCTTCTGTTGCAGCAACTGTCTCCTGAGTTGTTTCATAAACTTGCTCTTCGATAGTAGTAGCTTCAGAAACCTCTTCCTGAATAGCTGGCGCTTCAGTTACTTGACTAGTCTCCGTTGACGCTTGAAGACTAGTTTCTGAAGTCAACTCTGTAACTTCTTCAGCATTAGCTTTTGTGAGTTTTGTAAATTCAGTATTTGATGTTTGATCTGCTAGATTATCAGTATTCGTTGCAGCCATTCCTGTTAGGAAGGCTGTTAATCCTAATAATGGTAAAGCTAATAAGGTTAGCTTTGTTCTCTTCTGACGCTTTAATTTGTTTGTTCTACTATAAGTCATAATTAACCACTCTCAATTTCATATTTCAACTTATCTTAACGAATTCTTATTACTTCTTGATTGAGAATATATGACAAATATTACAAAGGTTTTGTGAATTCATTGAAATCAAGCAAAAAAGGGGAGTTATACACACTCAACCCTTTTTGTTTTTTCAAATATGATAATTTTTAAAGATTTATCCACAGATGCTTCTTAATACCAGTTGTTAGCATTCCAGAAGGCAAGAGCTGCTGACCATGAACCGTAACGACTTGCTACATAAGCATCTGCTGTACGTTCTTGGTTTTCAGCTGATGTGTCACCGTTCAAGTATGACAATGACAATTGGTAACGACCATAGTATTGTCCATTTGTGGCAGTGTAGCTACCTGATGATTCACGTTGTGCGATTTCTTCCTTAGCAGCGTAATCTGCTGCGCTCAAAGTTGATGTATACGAACCTGTTGTTACAGATACTGTATCACCTGATGTCGTTGTAGTAGATGTTGAGTCTGTTGTACTTGTTGTAGTGGCTGTTGAATCAGTTGAACCATTGATTGACAAGACTTGTCCAACAGACAAAGTGTTAACATCTGAAATATTGTTTTCACTTGCAATAGCTGAAACACTAGTATTGTGTGATGCTGCGATTGCTGAAAGTGTGTCACCTGACTGAACAGTATATGAATCAGCATTTACTGCTGCTGGCAAGATAAAGCTTGCTGCAGCTGCTAGAGTCAAAAGACCTGCTTTCATTGTTTTTGATTTATTTTCTAAAATTGATTTGATTTGCATATTGAATACGCTCCTTATTGCTTTTTGATATGGTTTATATCTTACCCCCTTATTGTTACCTCAGCTTTGGTCTTTTATTAAAATTGTTACAATGTGATTGACAAAAGATGAAGAAAACGCCTCCAAAAGAGGCGTTTTAGCTTGTTTTAAGGAAAAATAGACAAATTCCCAAAAGAATTAAGATTAAAATCGTAAGGCTATCTGCTCGTTTCCAGGAAAGTTTTCGGTATTTTGTACGGCTATCACCACCTTGATATCCTCTTGCTTCCATGGCAATAGCTAGCGCATCTGCTCGTTTAAAGCTTGATGCAAAGAGGGGAATCAGTATTGGAATAATCGATTTGATCTTTTGAATAAGATTTCCTTCTCCAAAATCGACACCACGCGCTCTCTGAGCATTCATAATACGTGTGGTATCATCCATCAAAGTCGGTACAAATCGAAGACTGAGCGACAGCATGAGCCCGATTTCGTGAGCTGGTACCTTAATAACCTCCAAGGGTTTTAGCAATGATTCAACCGCGTCAGCTAAACTCAAGGGCATGGTCGTCAAGGTTAATAAGGTAGAAATAAAGATAATCAAGACAAAACGCATAAAAATCAGCGCAGCTTGTCCCAAACCATAATCAGTCACCTGGATAAAGCCCCAGCTAAATAAAGTCTCACCACCACTGGTAAAAAAGACCTGAAAAAGGGTGGTAAAGAGAATAATCCCTATCATAGGCTTAAGACCATTAAAGAAGAAACTAAGTGAAATGCGTGACAGGAGCACCACTGCCAGCGTAAAAATCAGCATGATAAGATTGGTTATCAGGTTATTGGCCCAGAAAATAATCAGAATGAAAATCAGCATGGCTAAGAGCTTGCTACGTGGATCTAGTCGATGAATGATTGAATTTCCTGGAATATAACGTCCTAAAATAAGTTTATCCACGACCAACCTCCTTAACAAATTCTTCTATAGTAATAGGAAGACTTTCAAAAGGATAACCTTTTTGCTTGAGTCCATAGGCCAACTTAGTGATCTTAGGGACACCTAGCTGCTTCTCTTCTAAAAAGTCAACCTGCTGAAAGACATCTTTAGGACTGCCTGCTAAAACTAGCTGCCCTTTCTCGAGGACTCTGACAGCATCAGCATAATCTGCAACATCATCCATCAAGTGCGTTACTAGTACGATCGTCAAACCAGTCTCATGCAATTGCTTGAAGAGAGACATCAACTCCTTACGTCCCTTTGGATCCAAGCCAGCTGTGGGCTCATCTAGAACAAGAACCTCTGGTTCCATCGCCAAAATCCCTGCAATAGCAACACGTCTCAACTGACCCCCAGAGAGATCAAAAGGATTCTTTTCAAACAAAGCCTCATCTAAACCGACCAGTCTCAGCTTTTCTTTAGCAATAGCCTGCGCTTCTTCAGAGCTGACTCCAAAGTTCTGAGGACCAAAAGCAACATCTTTTAAGACTGTTTCATCAAAAATCTGACTTTCTGGAAATTGAAATACCAAGCCAACCTTTTTACGAAGGGGCTTAATTTCCTTATTCTTAGACTCAGATGTCAATTCAAACTGGTCATCAACAAAAACTGTTCCAGATGTCGGTAGATTGAGCCCATTTAAGAGCTGCATGATTGTTGACTTACCACTACCAGTGTGCCCAATAAAGGCTGTATATGAGCCTGATTCAATAGTGGTAGTGATGTCAAAAAGGGCACGTCCTTCAAAGGGCGTCCCTGCTTGATAGGTATAACTTACATTTGTGAGAGTGATTCCCATAAGTAGTCTTCCAATTCTTTTTCTGTATAATAAGCCGCTGGTAGGTCCCAGCCTGCATCCTGTAAGGCTAGTTGTAGTTTTGAGGTAAAGGGTCTATCTAAGCCCAAATTGGTCAATTCTTCACCTAAAGCAAAGAGTTGATTTGGACTAGCTTCCATAGCAACCTGCCCCTCTTTCAAAACAAGCACGCTGTCACTAAGAGCTATTTCATCTAAATCATGTGTGATCGAAATGATTGTCATTTCATACTTATCTCTAACCATCTGAATAGTTTCAAGTAAATCACGACGACCTTCTGGATCAAGCATGCTGGTCGCTTCATCAAAAATTAGGAGCTTGGGTCTCATGGCAATGGCACCTGCAATCGCGACACGTTGTTTCTGCCCACCTGATAGTCTTGCAGGCTCTCTGGTTTTAAAGTCAGACATGCCAACTAAATCAAGTGCTTCTTGAACACGTTCTGTCATTTCTGCATGAGAAATACCTTGGTTTTCAAGACCGAAAGCAATATCATCTTCCACTGTTGCTCCCACAAACTGATTATCTGGATTTTGAAAAACCATTCCAATCTTATGGCGGAGCTCCCAAACATTATCTTCTGTCAGAATCTGACCATCAATGCTAATACTTCCTGATTCAGCCACCAAAAGCCCATCAATGAGACGAGCTGTTGTTGACTTGCCAGAGCCATTGTGACCAACGATAGACAACCACTGACCTTGTTTCACGTGAAACGACAGTTTATCCAGAGTCGGCTTTTCTTGCTCTTCTTGATATCTAAATGTTAAATCACTTACTTCAATCATAGACAATTATTTGAAGGTATCCTTAAAGAGGAAACCAGCTCCTTTGAAATAATCATAGCCTGAGTAAATTGTAAAGAAAAGAGCGATATAGAGGATTATTGTCCCAAGCACTTGGAAACCACAAAGTAGAGCAATAACTGAAAGCATCTGTGTTGCAGTCTTAATCTTACCAGGCATAGAAGCTGCTAAAACTTCCCCACCAGTCTCAACCAAGAGTAAACGTAATCCAGTCACAGCCAATTCACGACAAATGATCAAGGCTGATACCCAAGCTGGTGCCAAACCAAGACCAACAAGCATGATAAAGGCACTCATAACCAACATTTTATCCGCAAGTGGATCTGCAAATTTACCAAAATTGGTGACCACATGCCACTTACGTGCTAAATAACCGTCCAAATAGTCCGTCAAACTAGCTACTGCAAATACCGCTGCTGCTGTGTAAAGCCAGATACCATCATTTGAGACTGAAGTCAGAATCAAAAAAATTGGAATCATAATAATGCGCAGCATTGTCAGGAGATTAGGAATATTTTCTTTTTTTGTCATTTTTTATCCTCTATTCTTCAATAGTAAGGGTGATATAGCTGATCCCATCACTTGTCAATGAAGAAAGGTCCACTACTTGATTATCAATAAAGACTGTGACATCTTTAGTAACCCCTAGAGTAATCACTGACGATGTTGCTCCATCAGTCAAGGTTGCTGTGTAGTTAGTTCTACTTGAGTTAAGAGTCACTCCTGAATCATCTAAATCAGAGTTTGTAACACTAAACCAACTAGAAGTAGCACCAGAAAGAGATACAATGACCGGAATACCAGTTGATGATGGATTGGTCAAAGTAACTGCCAAATTATAGCCATCTGAAGATTTTTGAACAGTTAATTTTGGTTTTGTCGAATCTTCAGAAGAACTACTTACCTCTGAACTTGAGCTTGCTGTTTCTGAAGATGAGCTATTAACTACGGTATAACTGCTCTGAGCTGTTTGTGACTGTGACTCAAACTCCAGTTGCTTAGTAACAATATAGCCAATGAAGACCAAAATAGCCAAAGCTACCAAACTAATGTAAAGAAGTGGCAAAAAGTACACTTTCTGACGACGATAGCTTCTAACTGACTGATGTCCCTTAGCACGACGATAGTGTTCATTTGGTAACTCAACTTTAGGATTGTCAAGCTTGTCTTGCTCAGACCTCACACGCTTCAAATCCGACTCTTTCACGCCAACTGCATCGGCGTAGCGAGTAACGTATTCAGAAGGGAGGATGTCTTCAGGTAAGGCAGAATAGTTATCCAATTCGATGGCAAGTAGGTAAGGTGTCTCAATTGATGTTACCTCCTCTACATCTTCCAAAGTCATTTTTTTTGCAATTCTAGCCTGTCTTAAAATATGACCGATACTCGTATTCATTTCTATCCCTTCTGTGTTTTTTAATCTGTGTACAATTACAGAATATTATATCAAATTTTAAGTTTTTTTTCCTCAATTACTTGGGAAAAATTGTAAAATTTGCCACATCCATTTGCTTGATAAAATGACTAGCAACTTGTTTGATTTTTTTCAAGTCAATCTTATCAAGATAGTCGGGCAAATCAAGATAAGTCTCTCCCTCCAAGGGATTCATAATCAATTGACTGACAATGCTATCGATTGAATCTAGACCTCTCAAAAACTCACCATAATAATCACGTTTAATACGTTCCAAGTGTTCTACCGAGAAATCGCTATTTTTCGCAAATTGCTGAACTGTTTGCTTGATACGATTTGACATGGCTATTGGCTCCCAAGTATCCATGGTGGCAACAACAAACTGATAACGTTCTGTTACCTCAAATTCCAAATCGAATGCCTGATCAATCTTTCCAGATTCGTACCAGTCCTGATAAGTTTCAGAAGTCCATCCAAACAAAAGAGTGAAAAAGAGCCTCAAAGCAAGTTTGTATTCCAAAGCTGTCATTTGCTCAGGAATAGATTTCCCTCTAAAGCCAACAGCCAACTTAGGCATGGCAACGTCCATAGAAATACTTTTTGCTTTATCTGGTTGATTGAGACTTAATTCAACTCTTTTTAGCTCTGAATTAGCTTTGTCAACACCTGTAAACTTAGTGTCAACTAACTTCCTTACGGACTCTAAGTCAAAATTTCCCGCTACTATCAATGTGAGATTGCTAGGTCTATAAAAATAATCATAGTAGGACTGCAAAATCTCTGGAGTTACATTTTTGATATCCTCGACACTTCCCGCAATATCCTCAGCCAAGGCTGTGCCTGGATAGAGAGTCTGCAGGAGGCCTAAAAAGAGACGATAGTCTGCATCATCAGCATACATTTCGATTTCTTGCTCGATAATGCCAATCTCACGATTGACAGACTCCTCTTTAAAGTATGGTTGAGAGACAAAGTCTAACAGTAGAGATAAGCTCTCCATAAAATTAACAGTTGTCGATACAAGATAAGAGGTTCTATCATAGGTTGTAAAAGCATTCGCATCAGCACCGAGTTTCGTAAAATCAAGTAGAACATCTTTTCCACTAGCATCTTCAAATAGCTTATGCTCTAAAAAGTGTGCAATCCCGCTAGGCTCATTTCCACCATCTGTCAAGAGAGTGTCAACCGAACCAAATCTGCTACTCAAAATAGCATAACTTTCTTGAAAATCAGTCTTAGGAAGATAGTAGACTTTCAGACCATTCTTCAAGCATTCGCTATAAAGCTTTTCAGAAAATCTTGTGTAGTCTCTTACTTCTAAAGTCATCTAATCTCCCTCCATAAAATAGACAGCTTGCAAGCTTAATTTTCGTGCAACAGACATGACAGCTTTCTTGTCAACTTCGTCAAGTTCTGTCAACAATCTGTCAAGGTCACGATAGGAACTTCCAAATACTGTACGGTAATAAGCATTTTCAATTAATGATTGTGGATTATCCTCCGATAATCTAATGCTGCTTAACAACATTTGCTTGGTCTCCCTTACTTCTCGATCACTAAAACGACCTAATTTCATATCACGAAGTTGCTTGTTGATTAAGCTAAGTGCCTTATCTCGGTCTTTTTTGTTGACACCTGCGTAAATCTTGAAAAAGTTACTAAAAATATCATAGCGACTGCTAATAGTATAAGCTAGAGCAGCTTCTTCTCGGACATAGCGGAAAAGTTTTGAATGGGCAAAGCCACCTAATAAACCATTAAAAACCAAAAGAGCAGCATAATCTGAATCTTCATAGGAGATTGGAAGGTGATAGCCTAACTCTAGAATAGATTGATTTGCATCTTGAAGGTCAATTTTTCCTAAAATCAGATTAGTTTTTTCTTGGGAATAAGCAGGGCTAAGATACTGGTAACGATCCTCAAAAGGAAGCTTGTGCAGGCGTTGTAACAGTTTATAATCATCAACATCACCTAGAACAAAGATATCGATTTTATCATTAGCTAGCAGGGACTGAAACTCTTGATAGGCTGTAAAGGCATCTTCCTTTTCAACTAAATCAGCTCTGCTATATTTAGAAATAGCAATCGTCTCATCTTGATAGTAAAGTCGCTGTAAAGCTAAATCAGCTGCATAAAAATGATCTTCCTTATCAGCTTCTAGAGCATTGATAAGGTTTTGTTTTTCCACATCAAAAACCTTGGTTTGATAACGTTCAACTGAAATCAGAGGATGGTAAAGCACCTCTTCTATCAAATCCAAAACTTGGTCTAATAGCGACTCACCTTTACTCAAAAACTTATCATTTATGAAGGAAATATCAATATCCACACAATGTAAGTAAGCCTTACTTGACACAGAAGTTGACAAGCTGGTTCCATACATATCAGCTAATTTCTCTCTAAGTTGCTTGGATGAGGGATAATGTTCCGTCGCTGTTTCCAGCATTTGAGCTACCAGAACACGACGAGCGATAGTAGCTTCCTGCTTTTGACCTGAAAATCTAATTTTGATATGATTTGTTTTAAATTGACGACTTGCCAAGACATGGAGGTCAACGCCTTCAACTATTTTCATCTTTTTTCCTTTAACTAAACTATTATTAGCTAAAATTATATCATGTTTATGCTATAATTACTTGAATCACAAAACGGAGACAACTATGGAATACAAACTTTTTGATGACTATATTACCCTACAAGCCCTTTTGAAGGACTTACGCATTATCCAAAGTGGCGGAGCTATCAAGAGCTTCCTAGCTGAAAACACTGTTCTCTTCAACGGAGAAGATGAAAAACGCCGTGGTAAAAAACTACGTATCGGAGACAACATTGTCCTACCTGCTCAAGAAATTACGATTACCATTCTTGAACCAACAGATGAAGAACGTGCTGAAAGAGCGACTGATCTTGCTGAAAAAGAGCGCGTAGCTGCTATTGTCAAAAAGATGAATCAAGACAATAAAAAAGCTAAACAGGTTAGCAAGCCAGCTGCTAAAGGGAAAGCTGACAAAGACAAACGTAAACCTGTCCGATTTCCAGGAACATAATCATGTGGATTCAATCAATTGAACTCAAAAATTATCGAAACTACCTAGAAGCTAAGGCTGACTTTTCTTCTGGGCTTAATGTCTTTCTCGGTCAAAATGCTCAGGGAAAGACAAATTTTCTTGAAGCCATCTATTTTCTCTCTTTAACGAGAAGTCATCGTACTCGCTCAGACAAGGAGCTCATTCATTTCTCTGAAAAAGAGGCTGACATTTCTGGACTTCTTCAACGTCGTAATGGCAAGCTACCGCTTGAAATCAAGTTGTCTGACCAAGGTCGTATTACCAAGGTCAACCATCTCAAGCAGGCGAAATTATCAGACTACATCGGTAATATGACTGTTGTTCTTTTTGCGCCAGAGGACTTGCAGCTAGTCAAAGGAGCACCTAGTCTACGTCGAAAATTCTTGGACATCGACCTGGGACAAATCAAGCCTGTCTATCTCTCTGATCTTTCTCAATACAATCATGTTCTGAAGCAGAGAAATAGCTATCTAAAAACTGCCGAAAAAGTTGACCGTGATTTTTTAGCTGTTCTGGATGAGCAATTGGCTGATTTTGGTAGCCGTGTCATGGAGCAACGCTTTGATTTCATTAAACAGTTAGAAGAAGAGGCTGACAAGCGCCATTTTCTGATTTCAAATGAACTGGAAAATCTTAATATTCACTACGACTCATCAGTAAACTTCAAGGAAAAGTCTGACATCCGCTCTGCTTTTCTCCAGCAACTGTCTAAAAATCATCAACGTGATATTTTCAAGAAAAACACTAGTGTTGGTCCGCACCGAGATGATATTAGTTTTTTCATCAACGGTATGAATGCTTCCTTTGCCAGCCAGGGCCAGCAGAGGAGTTTGATTTTATCACTAAAAATGTCCGAGATTGCCTTGATTAAGAAGGTCACAGGTGATAATCCCATCCTACTTCTTGATGATGTCATGAGTGAACTTGATAATCATAGACAGTCAAAACTTCTTGAAAGTGTTATCGCTGAGGAAGTACAGACCTTTATGACAACTACTAGCCTTGACCATCTAAAACAGATTCCAGAAAATATCAAAATTTTTTCAGTCTCACAAGGCCAAATAGAAGAAGAAACGAAATAGGCATGGAACAAATGTTCCATGCCTATTTTCTATCTAAATCTTTACAAGTAAGGTCAAATAATGAGAAACTTGCTTAGCTCTTGACAAATCTTCCTTAGCCAAGGCATCTTCCAACTGATCTGATAAAAATTGTAAAACTGCCTTAAAATCTTCTTTAGCTAGATTTAAAAGAACCTGTTCACTGAGTTCAAAGCCACTTTCCAAGATATCAGAAAATAAAAGAAAAATTCTTAGCTCTGCAATTTCCTTAAACGTCTTATTTTGAAAATAATCTCTAATATATTGGATATCTGCCTCTGGCAAGAGCATGTCTAATCCAAGATCAGATAAGTATTTCTTACACAAAATTTTCAGAAGTTGCTCTTCCTCAGCCAAGCCTAGCTGATAAGTCAATAGACCTGTCATATCAGACTTGCTAACAAAGCTATCTATTTTTGCCAAATTTATAGCTAAGGAACTGACTGCTTTCTTTTCCTTGGTTGGCTGTATTTGAGATCTAGCTTCTGTTATCAGTGGAAGTTGCTGATGCTCTTGGAAATACTCAAAATCTGCCAAGCTAATCTCTATGCTAGCTAGTGCAGACATGAACTTATCCAGCGCTAGCTGGGTTTCCCCATTTTCAAATCGAGAAAGGGTCGACTTTGATAAATTGGCTTCCTTTGCCAATGCACCTAAACTAAGGCCTTTTAATTCGCGTAATTGTTTAAAATCGTATCCGTAATTTGTCATAATCTTATTATATCATTTTGTTCCAAATTCGCAACTAACTCTGTGAACAAAAAGATCCAACACTATTTTTAGTGCTAGATCTCATTAATTCTTAGTGAACTGAATAGTTTGGTGCTTCGTTTGTAATTTGAACATCGTGTGGGTGGCTTTCTTTCAAACCAGCGCCAGACATTTCAATAAATTGTGCATTGTCACGAAGTTCTTCAAGCGTACCAGCACCACAGTAACCCATACCAGAACGGATACCACCGATCATTTGGAAGACGATATCTGCGGCTGAACCTTTATAAGCCACACGTCCTTCGATTCCTTCTGGAACAAGTTTGTTAGCTTCATTGACAGATCCTTGGAAGTAACGGTCGCTTGAACCTTTCTTCATAGCTGCGATTGACCCCATACCACGGTATGATTTGTATTTACGTCCTTGGAAGATTTCTGTTTCACCTGGAGCTTCATCAGTACCAGCAAACATTGATCCAAGCATAACAGCATTACCACCAGCTGCAAGAGCTTTTACAATATCACCAGAGTATTTGATACCACCATCGGCGATAATTGTCTTACCATATTCACGAGCAACGCTAGCTGCATCGTAAATAGCTGTGACTTGAGGAACACCAACACCTGCAACAACACGAGTTGTACAGATTGAACCTGGTCCAATACCCACTTTAACAACATCAACACCTGCTTCATAAAGAGCGCGAGCGCCTTCTGCAGTTGCAATGTTACCAGCAATCAAAGTACGATCTGGGAAGTGAGCACGAATCTCAGAAATTTTACGAAGAACTCCTGCTGAGTGTCCATGAGCTGTATCGATAACAATAGCATCTGCACCTGCTTCAAACAAGGCTTCTGCACGATCGAATGTGTCTGATGTAACACCTACAGCACCTGCAACCAAGAGACGTCCAAATTCATCTTTAGCAGCATTGGGGAATTCGATAACTTTTTCGATATCCTTGATTGTGATAAGACCTGCAAGACGACCATTTTCATCAACCAATGGCAATTTTTCAATACGGTGTTTGTGGAGAATTTGCTCCGCTGTCTCAAGATCAGTTCCAACCGGTGCAGTTACCAAATCTTCGCTTGTCATGTGCCCAGAAATAGCACTGTCATAGTCAGAGATAAAACGCATATCACGGTTAGTAATGATACCAACCAATTTACGATTTTCAAGTGTTTCAACGATTGGAACACCTGAGATACGGTAACGTTGCATCAATTCTTCTGCTTCAGCAACCTTGTGATCTGGAGTCAAGAAGAATGGATCGATAATAACACCATTTTCTGAACGTTTTACCTTGCGGATTTCCTCAGCTTGTTGTTCGATAGACATGTTTTTGTGAACAACCCCAAGACCACCTGCACGCGCAATAGCAATAGCCATTTTACTGTCTGTAACAGTATCCATAGCTGCTGTAATAATTGGGATATTCAATGTCAAATTCTTAGCCAATTTTGTTTGCATATTAACATCATTTGGTAGAACATGGCTTTCTGCTGGAATAAGTAAGACGTCATCAAAGGTATAACCTTTTTTCAAAAATTTAGTGTCCCAATTTGACATTAAATAGATCCTCTTTTCTACAAATTTAAGTGTACAAACACCCAGTTTATTTTTTATTTCTATATATCATATCACTCTAATTTCATTTGTCAATTATTTCTATCAATTTTCTATTATAAAAATGTTTTCTGAAAACTTTACAGCATATAACCCGTACCTTCCAATGCATCGTATACTTAAATATACGGAATTTACTAGATTTTATTTAATGAATTTTTTGAGAATTCTGCTATTTTAATAGTGTTTTTTCTAGACAGATTGATAAAAAGTTGTTCGCTCAAACAAAAAAAGAAGAGGCTCAGGATTTTCATCCTAAGCACTCTTTACATGGATTTTCTTTTTAGAAATAGTTAATTCCCATAGCTGATTTTACTTCTGACAGTGTGGCTGCTGCAACTTCACGCGCAGCTTTGCTTCCACGATCAAGCATGGCAAAGACTTCACCCATATCCTTAGCATACTCAAGGCGACGCTCACGAATTGGTGCCAACTCACGCTCTAGGATTTCTAGGAGATAGCGCTTGGTCTTCACATCACCAAGACCACCTTTTTGGTAGTGCTCTTTCATCGCTTCAATCTCTGCCTTATCCTCTTCTTGACCAAAGATATCAAGATAATGGAAAACCATATTGCCTTCGATTTGACCTGGATCTTCAACACGGATGTGATTTGGGTCAGTGTACATGCTCATAACTTTCTTACGAACAGTATCTGCATCATCTGAAAGATAAATACCATTACCTAGCGATTTAGACATTTTGGCATTACCATCAAGACCTGGCAGGCGACCTGCTGCTTCATTAGCTGGGAAAAGTCCCTCTGGTTCAACCAGGCAATCTGTCTTGTAAGTGTGATTGAAAGAACGAACAATCTCACGTGTCTGCTCAATCATTGGTTTTTGGTCATTACCAACTGGAACCAGATTAGCCTTAAAGGCTGTGATATCAGCTGCCTGAGAAACTGGATAAACCAAGAAGCCTGATGGAATTGATTCTCCAAATCCTTTTTGAGCGATTTCTGTTTTAACTGTTGGGTTACGTTCCAAACGAGCAACTGAAACAAGGTTCATATAGTACATGGTCAATTCAGCCAACTCTGGAATTTGACTTTGGATGAAAATCGTCGCTTTGCTTGGATCAAGTCCAACTGACAGATAATCCAAGGCAACATTTCCAATGGATTCACGAATCTGTTCTGATTCCTTAGCATGGTCTGTCAGAGCTTGTTGGTCTGCTAAAAAGACAAACATGTCGTACTTGTCTTCATTTTGTAAAATCACACGATTTTTCAAACTACCAACATAGTGTCCAAGGTGAAGTTTTCCGGTTGGACGATCTCCGGTTAAAATAATAGGTTTAGTCATACTTTACTCCTTTAAAATAGTCATCTTTTGTTAATAAATAACGCTTAACGGTAGCTAAATGGTTATCATTCTGAGGATTAGTTTTAAAATAAGGTTCTTCTGAGATGAATAACATCCCTACTTTTTGCATCACTCTACCAGAAGCTAGATTTTCCTTATCATGACAAGCTTCTAAACAATTCATCTTCAACTCTTCAAAAAAAGTTTTAAGTACTGCTCTTAAACTTTCTGTGGCATAGCCTTGATTCCAATAGTGTTTATCTAAGATATAACCTACTCTAGCTCTACCAAGAGTTTCATCAATAGCCATTAAATCAATGGTCCCAATAAATTGATGTCCTATTTTTAATTCAATTCCCCATCGACCTAAAGGGGATGCTAAGTAAATCGCTGCTATCAAATTCTTAGTTTCATCCAAAGAAGTGTTGACAGGAAAGGTCCATCTAACATTCTCCACATCAGAAGCATAAGAGAACATAGCATGTGCATCTGCTAATGTGACTGGACGTAAACGTAGACGATCTGTTTCAATAAAACGGCACCTATCTAATTTCTGATAGATATTTTCCATGCTTTCCTCCTCAAATAAAAAATCCCCACGCTAAAGCTAGCGTGAGGGCGTTAAATCAATCTGATACGCGGTACCACCTCAATTAGTAAGAACTTGTCTCACTATCTCTATCCTTTTCAAACAAAAAGGTTGCACGGTAAGGGGTGCCAAACCTGAAACTTATGTGTTTGTTTCACGTGTAACATCAGTCCATTCGTCTTCCTTTTTGGGTCAACTCGCAGCAACCGTTGACTTTCTTAACCAAAGCTGGAAAATTACTCTTCTGATTGCTTTTATTCTAAAATTTTTAGGAAAAATTGTCAAGTTTTCCTATCAAATGTCTTGACCTTCTGGTTATTTTTGTATCTAATAGTTAAGGTTATTTAAAAAGAAAAGAGTTTTTAGTATGACAAAATTACTTTGGAACCTCCTTCTCGTTAGTCTAGGTTCAATCTGCGCAGCTATTGGTTTTAATAGCATGTTTCTACATAATCACATCGCTTCTGGTGGCATGGTGGGTCTATCTGTTAGCTTTCAGGAGCTCTTTGATTGGAATCCTTCAACCTTCCTCCTATTTACAAATATTCCCTTACTTTTGCTTTGCCTTATTTTTCTGGGAAAAGATACCTTTCTCAAAACCCTGTTTGGTTCTTGGTTTTACCCAATCGCCATTAAATTGACTGCGGGTCTACCGAATCTGACTGAAAATCCACTGCTCGCTGCTCTCTTTGGAGGAGTTATAGTTGGCTTTGGGCTCGGTTTGGTCTTCTGGGGAAATTCCTCAACTGGTGGCACAGGAATTATTACTCAGATTATTCATAAATACTCGCCTCTATCACTGTCTCTTGCTATGGCAATAACAGATGGCTTTAGCGTAGCAATGGGATTTGTTGCTTTTGATGTCGATACGGTTATGTATTCTATTATTGCCCTAGGAGTCATTTCCTATACTGTCTATCTTATGGAGGTTGGTCCATCATCTGCTCGTAATATGATGATTATTTCTCCTCAAAATCAAGCCATTCAATCCTATATCTCAAGTCAACTAGATCGAGGAGTATCTCGGATTCCTATTCAAGGAGGATATACTGGACAAGAGAAAACCATGCTGATGACAACCATTTCTTCACGTGAGGTCTATCATTTTGAAAAAGCTATCTTGGAAATTGACCCAATCGCTTTCATCGTGATTACACCAGCATCTCATGTCAGAGGGCGTGGATTTAGCTTAACTAAACACTATGAATTAGCCGAACAAGACTTGATTCTACCAATGTAATCCATTGAAAAATCTTGCTTTTTCTAGTAAAATGTAAGGGCATATTATAGATAATAAGAGGTAAATACATTGCTTACAGTTTCAGATGTATCGCTTCGCTTTAGCGATCGTAAACTTTTTGATGACGTTAACATCAAATTTACAGCAGGAAATACTTACGGTCTTATCGGTGCCAACGGTGCTGGTAAGTCAACCTTCCTAAAAATCCTTGCTGGAGACATTGAACCTTCAACAGGACATGTCTCACTTGGACCAGATGAGCGTTTGTCTGTTCTTCGCCAAAATCACTTTGACTATGAAGAAGAGCGTGCTATCGATGTTGTTATCATGGGAAATGAGCAACTTTACAGCATCATGAAAGAAAAAGACGCTATCTACATGAAAGAGGATTTCTCTGATGAAGATGGTGTCCGTGCTGCCGAGCTGGAAGGTCAATTTGCTGAGCTTGGTGGTTGGGAAGCTGAGAGTGAAGCTTCACAATTGCTTCAAAATTTGAATATCCCAGAAGACCTCCACTACCAAAACATGAGTGAATTGGCTAATGGGGACAAGGTTAAAGTCCTTCTTGCCAAAGCTCTCTTTGGTAAACCAGATGTTCTTCTTTTGGACGAGCCAACCAACGGTCTTGATATCCAATCAATCACTTGGTTGGAAGATTTCCTCATCGACTTTGAAAACACTGTTATCGTTGTATCCCATGACCGTCACTTCTTGAACAAAGTATGTACGCACATGGCTGACCTTGACTTTGGTAAAATCAAACTCTTCGTTGGTAACTACGATTTCTGGAAACAATCATCAGAATTGGCTGCGCGTTTGCAAGCTGACCGTAATGCTAAGGCAGAAGAAAAAATCAAAGAATTGCAAGAATTCGTTGCCCGCTTCTCTGCCAATGCCTCAAAATCAAAACAAGCCACTTCTCGTAAGAAAATGCTTGATAAGATTGAATTGGAAGAGATTGTCCCATCAAGTCGTAAATACCCATTCATCAACTTCAAAGCAGAACGTGAGATGGGAAATGACCTTCTAACAGTTGAAAACCTCTCTGTCACAATCGAAGGTGAGAAAGTTCTTGATAACATCAGCTTTATCCTCCGTCCAGGTGATAAAACTGCCTTTATCGGACAAAACGATATTCAGACAACAGCTCTTATGCGTGCACTTATGGATGATATCGAATATGAAGGAACCATCAAATGGGGTGTCACAACCAGCCGCTCATACCTTCCAAAAGATAACACACGTGACTTCGCTTCTGGAGAGTCTATCCTTGAATGGCTTCGCCAATTTGCCGCTAAAGAAGAAGACGATAATACCTTCCTTCGTGGTTTCCTAGGTCGTATGCTCTTCTCAGGTGACGAGGTTAACAAGTCTGTCAACGTCTTGTCAGGGGGAGAGAAAGTCCGCGTTATGCTGTCTAAACTCATGCTCTTGAAATCAAACGTTCTAGTCCTCGACGACCCAACTAACCACTTGGACTTGGAATCTATCTCAAGCTTGAATGACGGTCTTAAAGATTTCAAAGAATCAATTATCTTTGCCAGTCACGACCACGAATTTATTCAAACACTTGCTAACCACATCGTTGTCATCTCTAAAAATGGCGTAATCGACCGTATTGATGAAACCTACGATGAATTCCTTGAAAATGAAGAAGTTCAAGCTAAAGTTAAAGAACTTTGGAAAGACTAATACACTATTTCGAAGAGGCTAGGGTCTACTCCCTTCCTCTTCTTTTTCTAAATACCTATGATTAAACAAAAATTAAAAGGCTACCGTTTTCTAGCCCCTTATATCATCAGTTTTTGCCTGCCCCTAGTTATTATGTTTCTGGTCTTTTTATCTCAGAACATCAGCTGGGGCTCTGAGCGTACCATTTTAGCCAGCGATGGTTTTCATCAGTATGTCATTTTTGCTCAAACGCTCCGCAATATTCTCCACGGTAGTGATAGTATCTTCTACACCTTTACCAGTGGGCTGGGGCTTAATTTCTATGCTCTTATCAGCTACTATCTCGGGTCTCTCCTCTCTCCTTTGGTCTATTTCTTTGACCTGCAATCCATGCCAGATGGAATCTATCTCTTAACTCTGCTGAAGTATGCTTTGATTGGACTGACCTCTTATTTTAGCCTCAGACGCCTTCAACCGAAACTCAGCTCCATTCTAGTCCTCAGCCTGTCAACTTCTTATGCCCTGATGAGTTTTGCGACTAGTCAGACTGAGATTAATATGTGGCTTGATGTCTTCATGATTTTCCCACTTATCATCTTGGGATTGGAGCGTCTTCTTACTTCGAGACGCTTTCTACTTTACTATCTTAGTTTGAGTCTTCTTCTCATCCTAAATTATTATTTTGGTTACATGGCTGCGCTCTTTTTAGCCCTATATTTCCTTGTTAAACTGGCTTGGCAACAGACTTGGAAAGAGCGTTTCAGAAAGACTCTTGACTTTACACTAGTGTCAATCAGCTCAGGACTAACAGCTGCTATCATGCTTCTGCCATCTTATCTGGACCTGTCAACTCACGGAGAGAGTTTTTCGAGCTGGACAAGTTGGTTGACCGAGGATAGTTTCTTTTTAGATATCTTTGCCAAGAATATGGTCGGAAGCTACGATACAACAAAATTCGGTGCTATTCCAATGATTTACGTTGGTCTTCTCCCTCTGATTTTTGCCTTGATTTTCTTTACCATTTCTTCTATTAAGTGGTACACACGTCTAGCTTACGCCCTACTTGTTGCAATCTTGATTGCTAGTTTCTATCTTCAACCACTGGACCTTCTCTGGCAGGGCATGCATGCGCCAAATATGTTCCTCCATCGCTATGCTTGGCTCTTCTCTTTCTTACTTATCTTGCTTGCTGCTGAGAGTCTTTCTCACCTAGTAGAGTTTTCTTGGAAGCATTATGCATTTGGTATCAGCATTCCACTTATTGGTTTTCTCTTGACACTAGCATTTCCAAGTCATTATGACTATCTAGGTATTGATAAGGTACTTATTACACTAGCATTTCTAGCTGCCTATGCGATTATCTTTATCAGTTTTAGTAAAAAACAGTTGACCTATCTTTTGATGCTTAGCTTTACACTTATCTTTACAGTCTTTGAAGCCAGCATCAATTCCTACTATGAAATTTCTTCTCTCAATCAGGAATGGGTCTTCCCAACTCGTGAAGGCTACAACAGTCATTTAACTGCTTTTGAGAAGCTGGTGGAAATAGCTGACGCTCAAAATCAAACCTTCTTTAGAACAGAGAGACTAGAGCCTCAGACTGGTAACGATAGCATGAAGTACAATTACAATGGGATCTCCCAATTTTCATCCATTCGAAATACCAACTCCTCTAGCGTTCTGGATAGACTTGGCTACAAGTCAACTGGCACCAATCTTAATCTGCGCTATCAAAACAATACCATTCTCATGGATAGTATTTTTGGCGTCAAATACAATCTAACGTCTTCAGATCCTCATAAATTTGGCTTTACCAAACTGGCTAGCCAAGATGACTACTCACTTTATGAAAATCAATACGCTAGCCAACTGGCTATTCTAACAAATGGTGTTTACAAGGATGTCAATTTCACTGTCAACACTCTTGATAATCAAGAAAGTTTTGTTAATCAACTTACAGGACTCAATGAGGATTACTTCACAAGATTAGAGAGTCAGGCGCTCAATAGTACTCCCTCAATCAATAATCGAGTTAACCTAACTAATAGCTTGACTGGCGGTCTCAAAGCTGAATATCAGGTGACTATCCCCGCCAATTCTCAAGTCTATGTCAGCATTCCTAATCTCTCATTTGGAAATAGCTCTCAGGAGAATGTTCAAATCACTGTCAACGATGTGACAAGCAACTTTACAACAGACAATGCCTATACTTTCTTCAATGTTGGACAGTTTTCAAGTGATGAGACGGTGACAATTACGCTCAGTTTTGCTGGAAATAATCAAGTTTCCTTTGATCAACCTCATTTCTATGCTCTCAATCTAGATAGCTATGAAAAGGCAATGACTCAAATAAATGATCAAGAGGTTTCTGTCACAACAAGTGGTAATCAAGTCACTGCAACTTACCAAACAAATCAAGATGCTTCGCTCTTCTTTACACTTCCTTATGATAAGGGCTGGACAGCGACTCAAAATGGTAAAACCTTAAATGTTAGAAAAGCTCAAAATGGTTTTATGGCTATCGATGTTGAGGCGGGCAAAGGTAGTGTAACCCTAACTTTTATCCCAGATGGTCTTAAAGAGGGTGCACTACTGTCACTTTCTGGACTGATACTCTTTAGCATCTATACATTCTTTATTAAACGAAAACAAAAATAGAGGTTGGCTTTTGCCAACCTCTTATTTTATAAAAAACTAAATACAACAAAAAAGAGAGCACCTGCTCTCTAACTAATAGTCCGTACGGGATTCGAACCCGTGTTACCGCCGTGAAAAGGCGGTGTCTTAACCCCTTGACCAACGGACCTTGAAATTAACTTCCAATGAGTCTAGTCATTACTATTTCTATTTTCAGTTATAGTCCGTACGGGATTCGAACCCGTGTTACCGCCGTGAAAAGGCGGTGTCTTAACCCCTTGACCAACGGACCTTGAAAGTAACTTTCAATTAGTTTAGTCATTACTATTCTATTTTTAAGTTATAGTCCGTACGGGATTCGAACCCGTGTTACCGCCGTGAAAAGGCGGTGTCTTAACCCCTTGACCAACGGACCATAAATCATAAGACTCTTACTATTCTATCAAAATATTTGATTTTGTCTAGTCCTTTGACTTAAAAAGTTGAAAAAATTTTTAAAAATACACTATCCGATTTTTTATTGACAGTTTCCTAGTCTATCTGTTAAAATACTTAAAGTAATGGTCTCATAGCTCAGCTGGATAGAGCATTCGCCTTCTAAGCGAACGGTCGCAGGTTCGAATCCTGCTGGGATCATTCATAAAAGGTCAGGAAGCATGCTTCCTGACCTTTTAGTTTATACTTTTTTTCTCTAGCCAAAGCAAATAATCCACCCAGAGTAAGGGAATTATAACAAACCAGAGAGTGTATTCTCCAAAGTGATAAGAGAGGCGTGTTGACATATAAACTCCTGTCGCAAAGCTAGCAATAATAAGAAAAATATTTCTCCCCTGTTCTCGGAATTGTTTATTTTTCTCATAAATTCCTTTGAAATAAAGCCTTGCTGCATTTTTAACATTTCCTGTCATCATAACACTGGCATAAGGTGCACCGTGAATTTTTTGGAAGGTCTCTACCTGTATAGAGGCAACAAAAGCTACCAGAGCATTGGTATAAAAATCAGATACAAACGGAGTAATAAGCGCTGCTATGACAGTGATAAGGGTCAAAATTAAACTAGACCCTAAATGCCAAAAATGATGGGTCTCATCAAACCAACGTTTGGCCAAGTAGGTAAAAATCTGACCTAAAGCAAAAAAAGCTATGGGAACAGTAAAATTAATAACCTGTCTGTAATCCTTTAAAGCAAAATAGTAAGCCCAAGAAATCACATTACCTGACTGTACCCCTGCAAAGCGTCCACCTTGAGTCACAAAAGTAAAGGCATTCAAAAAACCACTAATAAAAGTAAGTGGCACAGCAATTCTTAATCCTTCAAAAATACGATAATTTTTCTTCTTTGTCATTAATCCTAGGTCTCCTTTTCAATCTTTTCATTAGTTCCAGAAACGAAACAAAGGAACTGATACTATCAGAATCCTTTGAGTCTTTTATTTATGATAAGGACTTCCTTGTCTTATCATAAAGGCACGGTAAATCTGCTCTACTAGTACCAATCGCATCAACTGATGCGGTAAGGTTAGTCTCCCAAAACTAACCATTATATCTGCCCTTTTCTTTACCTCTGGAGCCAATCCTAAGCTCCCTCCGATAATAAAGGTAATCTCTGAAAATCCCTTAACAGTAGCCTGATCAATTAGCTGACTGAACTTTTCAGAGCTCAATTCCTGTCCTTCAATCGCAAGGACAACAACAAAAGAGCGCTCTGCAATCTTAGCTAAGATACGTTGCCCCTCTTTTTCCATTATTTTTTGATTTTCTGCCTGACTTGCATTGTCTGGCGTTTTTTCATCAGCTAGCTCGATATGGTTCAATTTAGCAAAGCGTCCTAATCGCTTGCTGTACTCGGCAATCCCATCTTTGAGATACTTTTCTTTGAGCTTTCCTACGGTGATTAGTGTAACTTTCATACTTTCATTATAACATATCCACATGCTTTTTCACACCTTATCCACATGTTAAAAACCTAATCCCCATCTATTAAGCCCTAATTTATGGGGATTTCCACCGAAAGAAAAAAGTTTTCCACAAGTTGTGGATTACTTTCTTTTTTTCCAAATTTAAGGTATATTTAAGTAAGATTATCTATGATGTCAAAGAATAATAGGAGGAAGACGAGTGAAAAAATTTAATCTATCTAATCGCTTCAAGCAGTGGATCCGTCCTCTAGGACTACTTTTAGTTGGTCTTATTGGAGGTGTTTTGGGAGCACTAATCATACTTCAGGCCAGCGGCATTTCTCTTTTAAATGTTAGCGGATCTGGAACACAGACGACAACAAGTAAGGTAACTTATTCTAACAGCAACGATACAACAGAAGCTGTTCAGAAGGTTGAGGATGCTGTTGTTTCTGTTATCAACTATCAATCAACCTCAAGCTCTGTAAGTGATATCTACTCACAGATGTTTGGGAATTCTAATAGTGACTCAAGCAGTAGCTCTGATGATGAGCTATCTGTTTACAGTGAAGGATCTGGGGTCATCTATAAAAAAGATGGTGACAGTGCTTACGTTGTAACCAATACACACGTTATCGACGGTGCCAAACAGATTGAAATCATGCTTTCAGATGGAACAAAGGTTGTCGGTGAACTAGTCGGTTCTGATACTTACTCAGATATCGCCGTTGTCAAAATTTCATCAGACAAGGTAACTACAGTTGCAGAATTTGCTGACTCAGATAAATTGACTGTCGGTGAAACTGCTATTGCTATTGGTAGCCCACTTGGTACAGAATATGCTAACTCAGTTACGCAAGGTATCGTTTCAAGTCTTAGCCGTACTGTTACAATGACTAATGACAGTGGTCAAACGGTTTCTACAAATGCTATTCAGACAGACGCTGCTATCAACCCTGGTAACTCTGGTGGTGCCCTTGTCAATATCGAAGGTCAGGTTATCGGTATCAACTCAAGTAAGATTTCATCTACATCAGCAAGCTCAACATCAAGCGAGTCTGTTGAAGGTATGGGCTTTGCCATTCCATCAAACGATGTGGTCAAAATCATCAACCAGCTTGAGAAAAATGGTTCTGTAACACGTCCAGCATTGGGTATTTCAATGGCTGACCTCAGCAATCTTTCAACAAATGCTATCTCACAATTGAACATCCCATCAAGTGTTACAAGTGGTGTGGTTGTCGCCTCAGTTCAATCAGGAATGCCAGCAGATGGCGTCTTGAAAGAGTACGATGTTATCACTAAGATTGACGATACAGAAGTAACATCAACAGCAGATCTTCAAAGTATCCTCTATGGTCACAGTACAGGTGATTCTATCAAAGTAACCTTCTACCGTGGAACTGAAGAGAAGACTGCAACCATTAAACTAACAAAAACAACTGACGATCTCTCTCAATCAAACTAAGCTCTGATTGACAGACACAGATAAGAAGCCTTACAATAGTTGTAAGGCTTTTGTCTTACCTAAAAATCAAACCAAGAATTACGATTTGGGAGAATATATGACCGACCAACTAAAAACTGTTCCAATAGACCTCATCAGCCCTAATCCTTTTCAGCCCAGGCTTCATTTTAACACTCAAGAAATAGCAGAGCTGGCACAATCTATCTCAGAGAATGGTCTAATACAGCCACTCATTGTTAGACCTTCAGACATCTTTGGATATGAGTTGGTTGCTGGTGAAAGACGATTAAGAGCTGCCAAACTAGCTGGGCTAAAAGAGATAGATGTCCTTATCAAGGAGATGACTGATAGCGACAGTATGAGACAGGCTATCATTGAGAATTTGCAACGTTCTGATTTGAATCCGATTGAGGAAGCTAAATCCTATAAACAACTGATTGAAAGAACACAGATGACGCATGAAGAGATTGCTAGTTCCATGGGAAAATCACGTCCTTATATCAGCAATAGCCTACGCCTACTCAATCTAGATTACCCTCTACAAGAAGCTCTTGAAGCAGGGCAAATCAGTCAAGGTCATGCGAGGTTACTTCTATCATTAGATTCAAATCAAGAGCAGATGAATTGGCTCCATAAGATTACAAACGACAAACTCAGCGTTCATCAGCTAGAAAAAGCTCTAAAAGAGCAAAAAGAAAAAAGAAGCAAGAAAAAAAGGAAAAATATCTTCATCGAAGAACAAGAAAAACAGCTCAGCCAATCCCTAGGCTTAAAGGTCGACTTAACCTATTCAAAGGAGGCCAAGGGGAAACTAACTATCAACTTTTCCAATCAAGAAGACTTCCACAGACTTATTAACAAGCTTTTATAGCTTGTGGAGATTGTCTTTTTAAAAACTAACTTATCCACATCCTAAAAACAGAGAAAACCTTGTTGTTAACAGGGTTTTTATTTTTTCCACAACTTGTGGAAAACTTTTCTTAACAGTGTGGATACTTTTTCAAAAACTTGTGGAAAACTTTTTTGTTTTATGTTAAAATTGCTATACTAGAAAATCATGCAAAGGAGAAAAGATGACTGAAAAGGAGACCATTTTTTGGAATCGAGTCTTAGAACTAGCTCATAACCACCTAAGTCAAACCACATTTGATTTTTTTGTTACTGATGCCAAACTACTAAGAATTGAAAATAATGTAGCCATCATTCTTCTTGATTCTGACATCAAAGAGGTTTTTTGGCGTGAAAATCTAACCCAGTTTACCTTGACTGCTGGTTTTGAGATTTATGATGCCGAAATTTCTGCACGTTATGTCTTTGATGAAGAGGCTGAAACTGTCGTAGAAGAAGCGCCAGCTCAAGAAATCGTAACAAATCCTGTTACTGCTAGCCAAACCCTACTACCTCAGGATAATCTTTCTAATATTAATGCCAAGTACAATTTTAAAAACTTTGTTCAAGGGGATGAGAATCGCTGGGCTGTTGCCGCTTCTATGGCCGTAGCTGAATCACCTGGGACTACCTATAATCCACTCTTCATCTACGGAGGGCCTGGGCTCGGAAAGACTCACCTGCTTAATGCCGTTGGAAATGCTATTCTAGCAGACAATCCTAGAGCGCGTGTCCGTTATATCACAGCTGAAAATTTCATGAATGAATTCACCAAGCATCTGCGTCTCAACAGTCTGGACGAACTCAAAAATGAATTCAGAACGCTAGATGTTCTCCTAATTGATGACATCCAATCTCTTCCTAAGAAGACTACAAGTGGCGGTATCCAGCAGGAGTTCTTTGATACTTTTAATGAACTTCACTCTCGCAATAAGCAAATCGTTTTGACCAGTGACCGCAATCCTGATCACTTGAATGATTTGGAAGAACGTCTGGTTACGCGTTTCAAGTGGGGCTTGACTGTCAATATCACCCCTCCTGATTTTGAAACACGTGTTGCCATTCTAACGAATAAAATTCAAGATTATCCTTACCACTTCCCAGCTGAAACAATCGAATACTTGGCTGGTCAGTTCGATACCAATGTTCGTGACTTGGAAGGCGCTCTTAAGGATATCAATCTTGTTGCAAATTTTAAACAGTTGGATAGCATTAGTGTTGATGTTGCTGCGGAAGCCATTCGCGCCCGTAAAAAAGACGGACCTCAGCTAACGATTATTCCTATAGAAGACATTCAGGTTCAGGTTGGTAAGTTTTACGATGTCACAGTCAAGGAAATCAAGGCAACTAAACGTACCCAAAATATCGTTTTAGCTCGCCAGGTGGCCATGTATCTAGCTCGTGAAATGACTGACAACTCACTGCCAAAAATTGGTAAAGAGTTTGGAGGACGAGATCACTCGACTGTACTTCATGCCTATAATAAAATCAAAAATATGATTGCCCAAGACGATAGCCTGCGCATTGAAATCGATAGTATCAAAAATAAGATTAAGTAGGCTTGTGGATAAAGCTGGAAAATGAGCTAGGTTTATCCACAAGATATCCACATGTTAAAATGCTTATAAATTCAGCAGATTTTTGACTTATCCACAAAATGCACAGAGCCTAATACTAATACTATATATAATACTTATAAACTAATAAGGAGTTAACATGATCAAATTCTCTATCAATAAACCATTATTCTTACAAGCCTTGAATGCAACCAAGAGAGCTATCTCAAGTAAGAATGCTATTCCTATTCTTTCAACCATTAAAATTGATGTTGCTGCCAATGGGATTACCTTGACAGGTTCTAATGGACAAATTTCTATTGAAAACTTTATTTCTCTTTCTAATGAAAATGCAGGGCTTTTGATTTCATCACCAGGATCAGTTCTTTTAGAAGCAAGTTTCTTTATTAATATTGTTTCAAGCCTTCCAGATGTTACTGTTGATTTTGAAGAAATTGAACAGCACCAAATTTTGCTTAGAAGTGGTAAATCTGAGATTACCCTAAAAGGTAAAGATGTTGATCATTACCCACGTATCCAAGAAGTTGCAACAAGCAATCCTTTGGTAATGGAAACTAAGGTTTTGAAAAACTTGATTGCTGAAACAGCCTTTGCAGCATCAACACAAGAAAGTCGTCCAATCTTGACAGGTGTTCACCTTGTTTTGACTAATAATCAAGAGTTCAAGGCAGTTGCTACTGACTCACACCGTATGAGCCAACGTAAATTGACTTTGGAAAATATGACTGATAATTTTGACGTTGTTCTTCCAAGTAAGTCATTGAGAGAATTCTCTGCAGTTTTTACAGATGATATTGAAACCGTTGAAGTTTTCTTCTCAGCAAGTCAATTGCTTTTCCGTAGCGAGCACATTTCTTTCTACACGCGCTTGTTGGAAGGAACTTACCCTGACACTGATCGTCTCTTGATGTCAAATTTTGAAACAGAAGTGGTCTGCAATACTCAAGCCCTACGTTCAGCTATGGAACGTGCCTTCTTGATTTCCAATGCCACACAAAATGGAACGGTTAAGTTGGAAATTGAAGCTGGTCAAGTCAGTGCCCATGTTAATTCACCTGAAGTTGGTAAGGTAAATGAAGAATTGGATGTTGAAGCTGTTCAAGGTCAAGATTTGACAATCAGCTTTAACCCGACCTATCTCATCGAAGCCCTAAAAGCACTTAAGAGTGAAACGGTTGTTGTTCGCTTCCTATCACCTGTTCGTCCATTTACCTTGACACCAGGAGATGACAGCGAAAACTTCATCCAATTGATTACACCTGTTCGAACTAACTAAAAAAGTTATCCACTGTGGATAACTTTTTCTTGTCTTAATCTCCTCAAGAGACTATGTTATAATGGGACTATGACATTGTATATTATTGCAAATCCCTATGCTGGAAATGGCAGAGCTAAAACTGTGGTAAAAGAGGTTGAGCGGATATGGACTTTTAGCCAAGTCGTCCCCTTTTACACTCAGAAAAATGGTGATGAGAAAAAGCAGGTCCAAAAGCTCGAAAAAATGTTTAGGCTTAAAGAAGATTACCTGCTTGTTTTAGGTGGCGATGGAACGCTGTCCAAAGTTTTATCTTGTCTTGCTAGAGACATTCCTTTTGCCTATTATCCTCTGGGTTCAGGAAATGACTTTGCGCGTGTTTTGCCAAACTATGGTCTTAAGGATTTACTTGCAGCTATGCAAAAGAGAGCGTCGATTGAGCTTTTCTTATATGCCTACGAGGGAGGTATTATTCTTAATAGTCTGGATACAGGTTTTGCGGCCTGGGTTATCCAGAGTGCAGAGCATTCAAAACTCAAAAAGACTTTAAAGAGATGGGGGCTAGGAAGTCTAGCTTATATTTTTTATGGTGTTTTAGGAATCTTTTTGGCACCAACTGCTGATCTTTATTTGGAGAATCAAGCTGGGCAGAAGAAATCCCTCAGTCAGCTCTTTTTCTTTTCACTTGCCAATAATCGCTATTTTGGTGGTGGGATCATGATTTGGCCCCAGGCGTCAGCTTTCAAAGAGGGTTTGGATATGGTTTATGGGCAAAAGTTAGGGATTTTAAAGAGAATCAACTTTCTGCTAGCTCTGCTATTGCGTAAGCATAGAAAAAGGCAGTTTATCAGACATGAAGAGGTCGAGAGATTGGTTCTGGAGGTAGATGAGAGCTGTCTGGTGCAGGTTGATGGGGAAATGGTGGCAGAGCGTTACTTTGAGTTGGTGAGGGAGAGCCGTCAGATTTATCTGCCCTGAGTTTTTTGATATAATGGGACTAATTTGGAGGAAATCATGTACGAAATTGGATCACTAGTTGAAATGAAAAAGCCGCATGCTTGTCTGATTAAAGAGACAGGCAAAAAAGCAAATGAATGGGAAGTTGTTCGTCTGGGTGCGGATATTAAAATCAAGTGTCGAAATTGCCAGCATCTTGTTATGATGAGCCGTCACGACTTTGAAAGAAAGCTGAAAAAAGTGTTGTAAAGGGCTTCTGATACTGTGCAACTACTGGTTGCGCCTAGAAGTGCTAGACTGCAACTCAAAGGATAGCTATAATGACCTTAGAAAATGAAAGGTGGTAGCTAGTATGACAAACTTTGCAAGTCAATTAAAGAAACTTAGGACAGAACGTAATCTTTCACAAGATGCCCTGGCTCAGGAACTCTATATTTCTCGTCAAGTTATTTCCAGCAGTAACTGATTGGAAGTCAAGTTCGTTAACACTCCTTGCCCACCTAATCAGTCTTGCAGGGTTGCGACTACGAAATCATAGATTTCTGTCTTACCGCCAAATGGGAAACTGGTGAGGCAACACCTGATATGGATAATCTTATTAAACTGGCTGAGATGTTAGGTGTTTCTCTAGACCAGCTGGTTTTGGGAAAGACTCCTGAGAAAACCTTAGAGCGCGTTATTGAGAGAAGAGAAATTGACATTAAGAAAATCATCAAAGTGTTTTGGATTATTTTTGGAAATCTCCTTCTAGCTGTCTTTCTCTTGCTTGTATTCTACGGATTCTTGGATTACTTTGCCTTGACATCATTTTGGCAAAAGTAGGTCAAAAACTTCTAAAAGCCTTGTCATTTGACAGGCTTTTTCTGGTCTTTTCTGCTATAATAGTCATGATTGAATAAATTTTATGGAGACGATTAACTATGGCTTTAACAGCAGGTATTGTCGGTTTGCCAAACGTTGGTAAATCAACGCTTTTTAATGCAATTACAAAAGCAGGTGCGGAAGCTGCTAACTATCCTTTCGCAACAATTGACCCTAATGTGGGTATGGTTGAAGTGCCAGATGAGCGTTTGACAAAATTGACTGAGCTCATTACGCCTAAGAAAACTGTCCCAACGACTTTTGAATTTACAGATATTGCTGGTATCGTTAAGGGAGCTTCAAAAGGTGAAGGTCTTGGAAATAAATTCCTTGCCAATATCCGTGAAGTGGATGCTATCGTTCACGTGGTGCGTGCCTTTGATGATGAAAATGTCATGCGTGAGCAAGGCCGTGAAGATGCCTTTGTTGATCCTATGGCGGATATCGATACTATCAACCTTGAATTGATTTTGGCTGACCTTGATTCCATTAACAAGCGCTATGCGCGTGTTGAAAAGATGGCACGTACGCAAAAAGATAAGGATTCTGTTGCAGAATTCAACGTTCTTCAAAAAATCAAACCAGTTCTTGAAGACGGGAAATCAGCTCGTACCATTGACTTTACACCAGAAGAGCAAGCAGTTGTTAAAGGACTTTTCCTTTTGACAACCAAACCAGTTCTCTATGTGGCTAATGTCGATGAAGACAAGGTTGCTGATCCAGATGATATCTCTTACGTGAAACAAATCCGTGACTTTGCTGCAACTGAAAATGCAGAAGTTGTTGTCATCTCAGCACGCGCTGAAGAAGAAATCTCAGAACTCGATGACGAGGACAAGGAAATGTTCTTGGAAGACCTTGGTTTGACAGAGTCTGGTGTGGACAAATTGACACGTGCAGCCTATCATTTGCTTGGTCTTGGAACTTACTTTACTGCTGGTGAGAAAGAAGTTCGTGCTTGGACTTTCAAACGTGGTATCAAGGCTCCGCAGGCAGCAGGTATCATCCACTCAGATTTCGAGCGTGGCTTTATCCGTGCTGTAACCATGTCTTACGATGATTTGGTTCAATACGGTAGCGAAAAAGCTGTCAAAGAAGCAGGTCGCCTCCGTGAAGAAGGAAAAGAATATGTCGTTCAAGATGGCGATATCATGGAATTCCGTTTTAATGTTTAAGAAAATGAAAGGCTGAAAAGGAATTTTCAGTCCTTTTAGTGTTTCATAGGATTACCTTTGTTGTTTACTTTGATTCAAATAAATGACTTTTGGAAATAAAGTTTGCAACAGGTAAACAGGTGCAAGAAACGTACAGGTACACCTTACTGATAGTCTCCGCCCTGGTGCTAAGAGCGACTGAGGACTACCTGACGTTCCTGCAACATAAGGTAGATAAAATCATTTTCGTTGTTGCTTATTTCAACGAAAACAAGAGTTTTCGAGAGGTAGAAAATAAAAAATCGCCACGATAAATTAACAATTATACGGAAGATTATGTTTAGCTGCGATAGCTACTGGGCGAGCGAAGCAAGCCCAATACGTTGCTTTTCGCCGTAGTGGAAGTGCTAGAACTAAAGGTTCTAGCACGAGGGAGTGAAACAGTCCACTGGACTGTTTCAGGTCTGAGTCTAAAAAACGAAAAGCAAAAAGAAGACCTTAGACTCGCTAAGAAGGAATGCTAAAACAGTCTGGGGATAGACTGTTTTAGGTAGAAGTAAAGGTTGGAAATAGGACAAGCGCAAGCTTGTTTCTATCGTTTCGAAAGTCGGTCGCTTCCGCCCCTCACTACCTAAGAAAAGCAACAAAATATACCAAAAGTACAACAACGGGAATGATTCAACTATCAAAACAAAAACGAAAGAAGAATAATATGGTAAAACTAATTGTTGGTCTGGGCAATCCAGGCTCTAAATATCATGAAACAAGACATAATGTTGGTTTCATGGCTCTTGATTTATTGGCAAAGGATTTAGGGGTCACTTTCTCTGAAAATAAGACCTTTAAGGCTGAGGTCGCTTCAAGTTTCTTGGACGGTGAGAAGGTCTATTTGGTTAAGCCGACAACCTTTATGAATTTGTCTGGGGTTGCTGTTCGTGCGCTTTTGGCTTACTACAATATTCCTGTTGAAGACCTTATTGTTATCTATGATGATTTGGATATGGAAGTTGGTAAGATTCGTTTCCGTCAAAAAGGCTCTGCTGGTGGTCATAATGGGATTAAGTCTATTATTGCTGAGATTGGAACGCAAGAATTTGACCGCATCAAGATTGGTATTGGTCGTCCTAAGCAGGGGATGACGGTGGTTAATCATGTTCTTGGAAAATTTGAGACGGATGATTACATCACGATTGGGCATACCTTGGACAAGGTTCTAGCAGCAATCAATCACTATCTGAAAACGGATGACTTTGAGGATACCATGAGGCGCTATAATGGCTGATATTCTAGACTTATTTGCGGGGCATAGAGACCTATCTGAATGGCAGGATAAGGCTGGGCTTCTAGGTCGCCAGCTGGTTATGGGCTTTTCAGGTGCTTCTAAGACGCTCGCTATGGCGTCAGCCTTCAGGGCAAATGGAGGCAAGCTCCTAATTGTCACCTCAACGCAGAATGAGGCTGAGAGCTTAGCAGCTGATTTGGCGCATTTGGTGGATGAAGACAAGGTTTATCAGTTTTTTGCGGATGATATAGCGGCAGCTGAGTTCATTGTGGCTTCAAAGGAAAAGGCCATCTCACGTGTGGAGGCTCTGAACTTTCTCTTGACAGAAGGAACAGAAGGTATCCTCCTGGTCAATCTGGTAGGCCTTCGTGTCCTCCTACCTCACCCTGAAGACTATCGAGCGCAGCTTATTTCCCTGGAAGTGGGCATGGACTATGACATGGAAAGTCTAGGGCGCCAGCTGACCAATATGGGCTATCAGAAGGTGACTCAGGTCATGAGTCCTGGGGAATTTAGCCGTCGTGGTGATATTTTGGATATCTACGATAGCTTGACGGACAAGGCCTATCGTATCGAGTTTTTCGGTGATGAGGTGGATGGTATTCGTCTCTTTGATGCAGAAACGCAGAAATCGCTGGAAAATCTGGAGGAAATCTCCCTGTCACCTGCTGAAGATTTGGTTTTGACTGGTGATGACTTTGCGCGTGGTCAGAAGCGTCTGGAAAAAGCGGTGCAGAAGGCAGATGGTGATAGTCCTGCGCATGCTTATCTGTCAGAGCTTTTATCGGTTACTGAAGATGGTTATCAGCACAAAGATTTGCGTAAATTCTTGTCCTACTTCTATGAGAAAACCTACAGTCTTCTAGACTATGTTCCCAAGGGAACGCCACTTTTCTTTGATGATTTCCAAAAATTGGTGGATAAAAATGCTCGCTTTGACTTGGAGGTTGCTAATTATCTGACTGAGGATCTGCATCAGGGTAAGGCGGTTTCTGACTTAGTTTACTTTGCTGATGTTTATCAGGACTTGCGTCATTATCAGCCTGCTAGCTTCTTTTCAAATTTCCATAAGGGGCTGGGAAATCTTAAATTCAGCAAGGTCTACAACTTTCCCCAGTATGCCATGCAGGAATTTTTCAATCAATTTCCACTGCTTGTTGATGAAATCAATCGTTATCAGAAAAATCGAGCTACAGTTTTGATTCAGTCTGACTCGCAGCACAATCTGGAAAAATTACAGGAAACCTTGCGTGAATATGGTTTGGATTTGCCGATTGCAGACAGTCAGGATATCGCAGCTGGTCAAGCGCAGCTGATTCAAGGTCATCTATCCAACGGATTCTACTTTGCTGATCAGAAATTGGTTCTGATTACAGAGAAAGAGATTTTCCATAAGAAGGTCAAGCGTAAGATTCGTCGTCAGCATGTCAGCAATGCCGAGCGTCTCAAGGACTACAATGAGCTTGAAAAGGGCGATTATGTTGTTCACCATGTGCATGGTATTGGTCGCTTTATGGGCATTGAGACCATCGAAATCAAGGGAGTTCACCGTGACTATCTGACCATTCAGTATCAGGATGCCTCAACGATTTCCTTGCCAGTTGAACAGATTGAAAGCCTGTCAAAATATGTCTCAGCTGACGGTAAAGAACCCAAAATCAATAAGCTCAACGATGGTCGTTTCCAAAAGACTAAGCAAAAAGTCAGCAAGCAAGTTGAAGATATTGCAGATGACCTCTTGAAGCTCTATGCTGAACGTAGCCAGCTCAAGGGCTTTGCCTTTTCTCCAGATGACGATGACCAGAGAGCTTTCGATGACGATTTTCCTTATGCTGAGACAGAGGATCAATTGCGCTCAGTCAAGGAAATCAAGCAGGATATGGAATCTGATAGCCCTATGGATCGTCTTTTGGTTGGTGATGTGGGTTTTGGTAAGACAGAGGTTGCTATGCGTGCTGCCTTCAAGGCGGTCAATGATAGCAAGCAGGTTGCTGTCTTGGTACCCACGACTGTTCTTGCCCAGCAGCACTATAACAACTTCAAAGAACGTTTTGAAAACTATGCTGTTAATGTAGCTGTCATGAGCCGTTTCCAAAGTAAGAAAGAGCAGACTGAAACCTTGGAAGATTTGGCAAAAGGTCGAGTTGACATTATCATCGGTACTCATCGACTCTTATCTAAGGATGTTTCCTTCTCAGATTTGGGCTTGATTATTATTGATGAGGAGCAGCGCTTTGGTGTTAAGCATAAGGAAACCCTCAAGGAACTCAAGACCAAGGTTGATGTCTTGACCTTGACTGCAACACCGATTCCACGGACGCTTCACATGTCTATGCTGGGGATTCGTGATTTGTCTGTTATCGAAACGCCACCGACCAATCGCTACCCTGTTCAGACTTATGTTATGGAGACTAATCCTGGTCTGGTCCGCGAAGCTATTATCCGAGAAATGGATCGTGGTGGACAGGTCTTCTATGTTTATAACAAGGTTGAGACCATCGAGCAGAAGGTTTCTGAATTGCAGGAGCTGGTGCCAGAAGCGTCGATTGGCTTTGTTCATGGGCAGATGAGTGAGGTTGTTCTGGAAAATACGCTTATGGACTTTATCGCAGGTGACTATGATGTTTTGGTTGCCACGACTATTATTGAGACTGGGGTGGATATCTCAAACGTTAATACCCTCTTCATCGAGAATGCTGACCATATGGGTCTGTCGACGCTCTATCAGCTCAGAGGGCGCGTGGGTCGTTCCAATCGTATCGCTTACGCCTATCTCATGTATCGTCCTGACAAGATTTTGACGGAGATTTCAGAGAAGCGTCTGGATGCCATCAAGGGCTTTACTGAGCTTGGATCTGGCTTTAAGATTGCTATGCGGGACCTCTCTATCCGTGGGGCTGGGAATATTTTAGGAGCATCGCAGAGCGGCTTTATTGATTCCGTTGGTTTTGAGATGTATTCTCAGTTGCTAGAGGAAGCCATTGCCAAGAAACAAGGCAAGTCGCAGGCTCGTCGTAAAGGAAATGCAGAAATCAATCTCCAAATTGATGCCTACCTACCTAGCGATTACATTGATGATGAACGTCAAAAAATTGATATCTACAAACGTATTCGTGAGATTGAATCACGCGCAGACTATGAAAATCTTCAAGAAGAAATCATGGACCGCTTCGGTGAATACCCAGATCAGGTTGCTTATCTGATTGAGATTGGCTTAGTCAAGGCTTATATGGATGCCGTTTTCGCCGAGCTCTTGGAACGTAAAGAAAATCAAGTTACAGTCCGTTTTGAGAAAGCTGCGCAAGCTATTTTCCTAACGCAAGACTACTTTGAGGCCTTGTCAAAAACAAACCTCAAAGCTCGCATCAGCGATAATCAAGGCAAGATGGAAGTCATCTTTGATGTCAGAAACAAGAAAGACTATGAAATCCTTGAAGAACTCATCCAGTTTGGACAAGCTTTTGTAGAAATCAAGGCAAGAAAAGAAAAAGAGTTAGAAGCTTAAGAAAACTTTAAGCATAGCTTTATATACTATAACCATCCTAAAACTTTTCTTTTTCATAAATCTCCTGAAATAGTCAGTAATCGCTGGCTATTTCTTTTTGTTTCTAGGAGACAGTAAAGTCCTCAAAATCCTTTTATATCAATATGTCAAAGACTTTTGACAGTGAAAAATCTAGCCTGTCAAAGCCCTTGTATGGTAAACTGATGGTAAGGAGAGTAAGCTAAGGTTATCAAGGAGGTCGAAATGGAATTACACAATCGATTAGTTGAACTAAGAAAGGAAAAACAACTTTCTCAGGAAGAGTTGGCAGAGAAACTCTATGTCTCTCGTCAAACAATCTCTAACTGGGAAAGGGGAAAGACCTATCCAGACATCAATTCTCTTTTGTTGATAGCGACATTTTTCGATGTTACCTTAGATAATCTAATTAAAGGAGATGTTGATATTATGAAACATCAAGTAACTCAATCACAGTTTAAGAAATGGCTTCTTGTCCTAGGGATTTCTTGGTTTGTCTTTTGCGTCGCTGTACCAACTAGGTTTTTATTAAGTGGTGGACAATTCTCAGCCATTATTAGTTTTTTAGCCATTCCACTTATCTATTCAGCCTTTCAGGTTTTCTATATTATGAAAAATCAGGAGTTACAAACCTACGCAGATATCTTGAATTTTCTCAGTCCTAAAAAGAAAAGGAAGCCAACGGCATCAAGTGATTTTTGGTTTTTTGGAAGTCTATTTCTTGCAGTATGGGTCATTTATTTTTTAGGAATGGTTGCTTCAGCCCTTCTATTTTGATAATTACGTGAGCCTCCAAGGCTCTCTTTTACATTCTCTTGACAAATCATTGTCTGCTCTGCTATTTTTTCAAAAAAATGCTAAAATAAGGGAGTTATACTAAATGTGAGGAAGTGACTAAGCGTGAGATTAGATAAATATTTAAAAGTATCCCGCATCATCAAGCGTCGTCCAGTTGCCAAAGAGGTTGCTGACAAGGGACGCATCAAGGTTAATGGTGTCCTCGCCAAATCATCAACGGATTTGAAAATTGGTGATGAGGTGGAAGTACGCTTCGGAAATAAACTCTTGACAGTGCGTGTCTTGGAAATGAAAGACAGCACGAAGAAGGAAGATGCTGGTAAAATGTATGAAATCATCAGCGAAACAAGGATAGAAGCAGATGCCCAAGAAGAAGCCTAGTGTCGTTCAACTCAATAACGACTATATTCAAGATGAAAACCAGCGCAAGCGTTACGAAGAAGAAGAGATTAAGCGCCGCAACCGATTTATGGGGTGGGTCATGCTTTTTGTCATGCTCCTCTTTATCTTGCCGACCTACAATTTGGTCTCTGGTTATCAAAATCTAAAACAACAAGAAAAAGAAGTAAGCAGCCTTAAGGCTGACTATAAAACAGTTCAAAATCAGGTGACTGAGAAGCAAGCTCTCGCTGATAGTTTGAAAAATAGTGATTACGTTGCCAAGTATGCGCGTGCCAAGTACTATTATTCAATTAGCGGTGAGACGATCTATCTCCTACCTGAATTGGTACCGCAATAATGGAAAATATTATCGAAACGGTTGAGAAATTCCTTGAGTATTCAGACCAGAAACTAGAGGAGTTAGCAGAACTCAATCAGGAGCTTCGAGAAGAAGCGCCAAAACATCAGTAGAGAGGAAGACCGATGAAGAAATTCTTAGCCATGCTAATGAGCCTTCCTCTTTTTTTAATGCCTCTTCATCTAGCTGATGGAGAGTTTCCTTTTTCTATGACAGCTGAGGAAATAGCAAAGCTAAAAGAGCAAGGTATTACTGGACTACTGTCTTTTGAGACTATTCCAACTAACCCTAATGTCTACACAGATACCCTCTTGTATACCGATGGGAATCTAACTCAGCCTATAGCAGTTTTATCACCAAATAAGCCTTTTAAAATAGCAGAGCTCTTTTTAAATAATGAGGGAGTGGCTGTTTTCAGACTAGAAGATGGTCGTTTTTTGGAAGCCTCTCGTATGATTGTTTACGATGACCTTGTTTTTAGTCGTGAGAGCATTTCTCAAGATATGTGGACTGGTGCTGAGGTAACTACCTATGCCTCTCCTTATATCTCTGGAGTGGCTAAGTCCAGCCGTCAAATTCCAGCCTATACTCATTTTACGGCAACAGAAAAAGCGACAACGACTTCAGGCACTTATTACAAGTACAGTGGTTACGGCTGGGTTCATGAGAGTCAGCTATCAGAAACAGACAATCGTATGGAAGCTGTGCAGACAGTTCTCACTCAGAAATACAATAAGGATAATTACTCTATCTATGTCAAGCAGCTGGAAACTGGTAAAACGGCTGGTATCAACCAAGACCAGGTCATGTATTCTGCCAGCATCAGCAAGCTCCCAATTCTCTACTACACCCAAGACATGTTGGACCAGGGAGCCATTAGCCTATCAAGCCAGTACCAGTATATTCCAGAAGTCAATGACTTTGAGGGTGCCTACGATCCAAGTGGAAGTGGCTATATCAGCAAGACAGCAGATGGAGCTAACTATTCTGTTGAGACCTTACTCAAGGATGTCGCTCAACAGTCTGATAACGTAGCCAGCAATATGCTTGCCTACTATGTCACAGGACAATTTGATCAAACCTATCAGGAAACCATCGCGTCAGCTATTGGAAGAAGCTGGGACATGCAAAGTCGTGAGGTCTCGTCAGAGACAGCAGGTTTGATGATGGAAGCCATCTACAAACAAAATGGCACTATTATCAGCTATCTCTCTCAAACAGACTTTGATGGCAGTCGTATTTCTAAAAATATCGATAAAACCGTTGCTCATAAAATCGGTGATGCCTATGATTACAAGCATGACGTTGCTATTGTCTACACCGATTCTCCCTTTATCCTGTCTATCTTTACAGACAAGGCTAGTTACGATGACATCACAGCCATTGCAGATGATGTCTATGCCCTTCTCAAATGACCTATTCAAGTATCTATCAAAAACTCAAATCCAAGCAATTTTTTGTCAATCATCAGAAGGTTCTGGTTGCCGTGTCAACTGGTGTTGATTCCATGAATCTCTTGACCTTTTTGGAACACTATCAGGCAGAATTTGCCATTGAGCTTGGAATTGCTCATATCAACCATCATCAGCGACCTCAATCAGATGAGGAAGAAGCCTTCATTCGTCGCTGGGGGAAAGAACATGAGATTCCTGTCTATGTCGGACACTTTCATGATGATTTTTCGGAAAATGCTGCGCGTGCTTTCCGATATGATTTTTTTGCTCAGTTGATGTCAGAGCATGCTTATACGGCTCTGGTAACAGCTCACCATAAAGATGATCAGGCAGAGACAGTATTCATGCGCCTTGTTCGAGGAAGCCATCTGAGACACCTGTCAGCCATCAAGGAAGTCCAAGACTTTGCGTCTGGTCAGCTTATCCGCCCCTTTCTCTCCCTAGCTAAGACCGATTTACCTGATATTTTTCACTTTGAAGATAGCAGTAATAGCTCAGAAGCCTATTTCAGAAATCGTGTCAGGCAGCTCTACCTCCCTCAGTTAGAAGAGGAAAATCCTCAATTGTCCAATCAGTTAGTTTCCCTAGCTAATCAAGTCTCGACTTGGCAGGAAGCTCTGCTTGATTTAACTAAGGAGCTTGAAAAAGAGAACCTTCCTGTCTTTAGAAGTCATACCAGACCCGTCCAGACTGTTTTACTAGAGCAGTATCTAGCAGACTTTCCAGACCTCCACTTGACTAAGGCACAGTTTGACCAAGTCTTGCATCTCCTTCTTCATAAGAGTCACTATCAAGCCCATCTCAAAAGTGGCTACTATTTGCTGATCTCGGATGAGTCTTACTCTATTTCTAAAATCAGTCCTGAGACTGATAGTCAGGAAAGGTCAGTTATGTTAGACTATGGTGGCAGTCAGCATTTTGCTGGTTATCACTTTAGTTTTGAGGACAATGAGACCGAGCCCATTGTCATTAGTAACCAAAATCATATCAAGCTTCGCCATCGTCAGCCTGGTGACAAGATTTCTCTGGGAGAGGGTCATAAAAAACTGAGACGTCTTTTTATAGATGAGAAAATCCCTCTTTCCGAACGTTCCAAGGCAGTTGTGGCTGAACAAGATGGAGAAATCATTTTTGTTCTGGCAAATGGTAGAACTTATTTGAGAAAAGGTGCTAAAAATGATATAATGAGGGCTAAACTGTATATTCAAAAAGAAGAATGGTGAAAGCATGTTAGAACAAGATATTAAAAAAGTTCTCTATTCTGAAGAGGACATTGTTGCTAAAACAAAAGAACTAGGTGCTCAATTGACAAAAGACTATGAAGGGAAAAATCCCCTTCTTGTTGGTGTTTTGAAAGGTTCAGTACCTTTTATGGCTGAGCTTATCAAGCATATTGACACTCATATCGAGTTGGACTTTATGGTGGTATCTAGCTACCACGGTGGAACAACAAGTAGCGGTGAAGTTAAAATCCTTAAAGATGTTGATACCAATATCGAAGGACGTGACGTGATCTTTGTCGAAGACATCATCGATACAGGTCGTACCCTTCTTTACCTTCGTGATATGTTCAAATACCGTAAGGCAAACTCAGTTAAAATTGCTACTCTATTTGACAAGCCAGAAGGACGTGTTGTCGATATCGATGCAGACTATGTTTGTTACAATGTTCCAAATGAATTTATCGTTGGATTTGGTCTAGATTACGCAGAAAATTACCGTAACCTACCATACGTTGGTGTCCTCAAGGAAGAAGTTTACACTAAGTAAAAGAAGGTCGTTAATTATAGATGAATAATAAAAAAAATAACGGCTTTGTCAAAAATCCCTTTCTCTATATCCTAATCATTGTTGCCCTTGTTACAGGTCTTCAGTATTACTTTAGTGGAAGTACACAACAAAGCCAAGAAATTAGTTACAGTGAGCTCGTTCAAGATATCAAAGACGGTGATGTTAAGAGCATTACCTACCAGCCTAGTGGTAGTATTGTTGAGATTTCAGGAGAGTACACGAAAGCACAAGAAGTTAAGTCGGATTCTACACTCAGCTTTTTCACAAGCTCAACAACAAAGGTTAAGTACTTTACTTCTGTTACTCTAGATTCAACATCAACACTAGATTCTCTACAGACTGCTGCAAGTGATGCAAATGTTGATGTTAAGGTTATCCAAGAAAGCTCAAGTGGTACTTGGATTTCTTATCTTGTTAGCTTTATTCCCTTTGTAATCATTGCTGCGCTCTTTATCATGATGAACCAAGGCGGTGGTCGCAATGCCATGAGCTTTGGAAAAAATCGTGCTAAATCAGCTAACCAAGGCGAAGTCAAAGTTCGTTTCTCAGATGTTGCTGGTGCAGAGGAAGAGAAACAAGAACTGGTTGAAGTTGTTGATTTCTTGAAAAATCCTAAAAAATACAAGGCACTTGGTGCCCGTATTCCTGCAGGTGTTCTCCTTGAGGGCCCTCCAGGTACAGGTAAGACACTCCTAGCCAAGGCTGTTGCAGGTGAAGCAGGAGTCCCATTCTTCTCAATCTCAGGTTCAGACTTTGTTGAGATGTTTGTCGGTGTCGGTGCCAGCCGTGTTCGTTCTCTTTTTGAGGATGCCAAAAAAGCCGAGCGTGCCATTATTTTCATCGATGAAATCGATGCTGTCGGTCGCCGTCGTGGTGCCGGTATGGGTGGCGGAAACGATGAACGTGAACAAACCCTTAACCAACTCTTGATTGAGATGGATGGATTTGAAGGTAATGAAAGTATCATCGTTATCGCAGCAACTAACCGTTCAGACGTTCTTGACCCAGCCCTTCTTCGTCCAGGTCGTTTTGACCGTAAAGTCCTTGTTGGTCGTCCAGACGTTAAAGGACGTGAGGCTATTTTGCGTGTCCATGCTAAGAATAAACCGTTGGCAGATGATGTCAATTTGAAAGTTGTTGCCCAACAAACACCAGGTTTTGTTGGTGCCGACCTTGAAAATGTCTTGAACGAGGCTGCTCTTGTAGCCGCTCGTCGTAACAAATCACTTATCGATGCTTCTGATATTGATGAAGCAGAAGATCGTGTTATCGCTGGTCCATCTAAGAAAGACAAGAAAGTTTCTGAGAAGGAACGTCAAGTCGTTGCTTACCACGAAGCAGGTCACACAATTGTTGGACTTATCCTATCAAGTGCCCGCGACGTTCACAAGGTTACTATCGTACCACGTGGTCGTGCTGGTGGTTATATGATTTCCTTGCCAAAAGAAGATCAAATGCTCCTTTCTAAGGATGAGATGAAAGAGCAACTTGCAGGACTTATGGGTGGTCGTGTTGCTGAAGAAATCATCTTCAACCTCCAAACATCAGGTGCTTCAAATGACTTTGAACAAGCGACAGCTATGGCGCGTGCTATGGTTACCGAGTATGGAATGAGTGACAAACTTGGTCCAGTCCAATACGAAGGAAACCATGCTATGATGGCAGGTCAAGTATCACCAGAGAAGACCTATTCTCAAGAAACAGCCCAACTTATTGATCAAGAAATTCGTGATCTATTGACAGAAGCGCATGATAAAGCTGCGCAAATTATCACTGAAAACCGTGAAACACATAAGTTGATTGCAGAAGCCCTTCTTAAATATGAAACACTGGATGCAGCACAAATCAAATCTATTTTTGAAACAGGCATGATGCCAAATGAACTTTCAGAAGATACAGAGGAAGTACACCCTCTTACCTTCGATGAAGTAAAAGATAGAATGGATGCTGAAAAAGACTAAAAAGCTGAAATATTAAAAAAGACACTTTGAAGTGTCTTTTTTAATTTAATTGATTTACAGACAGATTTCCTTGTGATAAACTGGACAAGTTGCAGTTTTAAAAAAGGAGGAAAAGACGTGTCAATTTTTCGTACAAAAGATACGACACAAGAAAAAACAGAATTAAAACGCCACCTAAAAATGATAGACTTGGTCTTTTTAGGATTAGGATCCATGGTCGGGACAGGTATCTTCACTATTACAGGTATCGGTGCCGCCAACTATGCTGGTCCGGCCTTGATTATTTCAATTATGATATCGGCCTTGGCTGTTGGCATTTTTGCTCTATTTTATGCTGAATTTGCTTCTCGTATTCCGACGAATGGCGGAGCTTATAGCTATATCTATGCTACATTAGGAGAATTTCCAGCATGGATAGCCGGCTGGCTGATCATCATGGAATTTCTGTCTGCTATTTCTAGTGTAGCATCAGGCTGGGGAAGCTACTTCAAAGGTGTCCTGACAAATTATGGCTTATCTTTGCCTAAGGAATTAAGCGGTACCTTTAATCCCAGTCAAGGTAGTTACATCGATATCTTGCCAATCATTGTCATGATCTTTGTCATTGCAATTGTTTTATTAAATGCTAAGACTGCTCTACGTTTCAATTCCAGTTTGGTCATTTTAAAATTTTCTGCTCTAGCACTTTTTATCCTAGTAGGTCTGTTCCACCTAAATCCAGCTAATTGGTCAAACTTTTCACCATATGGCTTCGGACAAATTTATGGAGGAAAAACAGGGATTTTTGCAGGAGCATCCATTATGTTCTTTGCCTTTTTAGGGTTTGAATCAATTTCAATGGCAGTTGATGAAGTAAAAGAACCACAAAAAACAGTACCAAGAGGAATCGCTCTATCTTTGTTAATTGTTACTATGCTTTATATAGTTGTAACAATTATCTTGACAGGCATGGTCAATTACACAAACCTAAATGTTTCTGATGCGGTTGCCTTTGCCTTGAGACAGATTGGCATGACTTGGGCAGCAAACTATATTTCCTTGATAGCAATTCTAACACTTATTACAGTCTGCATTTCAATGACCTATGCACTGGCTAGAACTGTCTATAGTATTAGTAAAGATGGATTGCTACCAAAATCATTGAGTCAAGTTACCTCAAAAACACAAATTCCAAAAAATGCAACGCTAGCAGTTGGTATACTTTCAATGATTTTCTCAGGAATTGTTCCATTAGCCGCCCTAGCAGAATTTGTAAATATCTGTACCTTAGCCTATCTTATTCTATTGTCGATCGCTATTATCAAGTTAAGAAAAGACAAAGGAATGCCAGGACCAGGAGAATTTAGAGTTCCTTTAGTTCCACTTCTCCCAATTTTAGCAGTTATCATCTGTGTTGCTTTGATGAGTCAGTACACGAGCATCACCTGGATCGCCTTTTTAGTAGCGATGTGCTTAGGCATACTTATATACGCCCTATACGGTTACAAAAATGCGAAATAAAAAAATCCAAGGTTATCCTTGGATTTTTTTCAAAAAACAGGTTGACACGCTAGTAAAGAATTTGCTATACTAATTGAGCTCTGGTCGTGAGGTTAGAGCGAAAAAAACTTTTTCGAAAAAACTTGTTGACAAGGAAGGAAGAAGTTGATATACTGAATAAGTTGTCTCGAGAGAGCAGCTAAGCGAACGAAAAAACTTTTTAAAAAAGTAGTTGACAAGAGTTAACAAGTTTGCTAGAATATAGAAGTTGTCTCTTAGGAGACAACAAGACCTTTGAAAACTGAACAAGAAACCAAGTGCAGGGTTATGATAGAAATTATAACCTGTCAATTTACAAGAATAAATCGTCAGACGACGAGAA
>NZ_JAFBEH010000001.1 GCF_016908645.1 Streptococcus loxodontisalivarius | reverse complement strand
TTGTACCATCGCCACCAGGTCTTTACCTGACTAACATTTTTGATACCTAAGGTCTCCATGATAACCTTGTTGGATTTACCTGCCTTTTTCATTTCGATACAGGCTAACTTCGTTTCCACTGAATAAGCTTTTTTGACCATAACAAAACACTCCTGTTTCTAGTTTACTAGATTTCAACAGAAGTGTTTTTTCTTGTGTCTCATTTGTGGGGGCTAGTGCCCTCAACCTTTTGTGTGTTTTATTATTTAGACTTAATGTAGTTGATACCATCTGCCTTAGGTGCGACAGCTTTTCCAAAGAAGGCTGCTAAGACAAGGATAGTCAATACATAAGGTGCGATTTGAAGGTAAACTGATGGAATGCTTGAAAGCCCAGGAATCTGACTTCCGATAATAGCAAGAGACTGTGAAAGCCCAAAGAAGAGACTTGACAGCATAGCTCCGATTGGATTCCAACGACCAAAAATCATTGCCGCAAGAGCGATGAAACCAGGTCCAGCGATTGTTGTTACCGCAAAGTTCGTTGAGATTGATTGTGCATAAACAGCACCACCAACACCACCAAGGAAACCTGAAATCATAACACCATAGTAACGCATACGATAAACATTGATCCCCAAAGTATCTGCCGCTTGCGGATGTTCACCAACAGAACGTAGACGCAAACCAAAGCGAGTTTTGAAGATAATATACCAAGAGATAAATGCAACAAGGATAGCCACATAAGCTACAAGGGACGTATTATCAAAGAAAATCTCACCGATAAATGGAATATCTTTCAAAATTGGGAATGAGTAACGTCCAAAAGTTGCTTCAATGGTTGATGTTTGACCTGCACCGTAGATAACACGTGTCAAGAAGACAGCAAGTGATGGTGCAATCAAGTTAAGAACCGTACCTGAGACAACATGGTCTGCACGGAAATTAACTGTCGCAACTGCGTGAATCAATGAATACAAGATACCGACAACACCGGCTACCAAGGCTGCAATCCAAGGTGTTGCTTTGCCAAGAGAATCTGCAAAGAAGTTATTGAAGACAACTCCAGAGAAGGCTCCCATGACCATAATTCCTTCAAGACCAACGTTAACAATACCACCACGCTCTGAGAAAGTACCACCGATACTTGTGAAAATCAAAGGCGCAGAGTAGATAAGCATAGAAGAAACTAATAGGGTTAGAATAGTTGTAAAACTCATCTTAGTTTTTACCTCCTTTTACTGCTTTTTTACGAGGTTGAAGATAGTATTTGATGATGTAGTTAGCACCAACAAAGAAGATGATCAAGGCTGACACAACATCGATAACCTCAGATGGCACACCAATCATACCAGTCTTACCAATTGATAGAACTCCATAGAGGAGAGCTGCAAATGGAATACCGATTGGTGAATTTGAAGCAAGTAGAGCAACAGCCATACCATCCCAACCAATACTCAGAGAACTTGTTTGGACATAGGCATTTTCAAAAGTACCAAGTCCTTCGACAGTACCACCAAGACCAGCTAAAGCACCAGAGATAATCATTGACATAACGATAACACGTTTTGAAGACATCCCTGCATACTCGGCAGCATGTGGGTTAAGACCAACAGCAGTAATTTCGTAACCTGTGGTTGTTTTCTTCATCATGAACCATATAAGTGCAACTGCAATTAAGGCAAGGAAGAAACCGATGTTAAAGCGAGATCCGTCAAACCAACCCAGCTGATAAGAAGCTGCCTCAGAAACCTTGTTTGTCGCCTCAGATGAACGCATGAATGAATCTGGGAAGCCATCACGAACAATAGCGTTCGCTGAGTATAGGATGATGTAGTTCATCATAATCGTCACGATAACTTCACTTGTTCCAAGATAGGCACGAAGGATACCTGGAATTGCACCTGCGATACCACCTGCAATCAAACCAACTAAAACAGTACAGATGATTGATACAAAACGTGGAAGATCAGGGAATGACAATGCAAACCAAACAGAGGCAGTCCATCCTGCCAAGGCCTGACCTGGCAGACCAACGTTGAAGAAACCTGCTTTTGAAGCAACCGAGAAACCTAGAGCAATCAAGATCAGTGGACCCATCGCTCGAAGAATTTCACCAATATTTTTGACAGAACCAAAGGCAGTGTTAAACAAGTCAACGTAAGCCCAGTAAGGATCATAGCCAAAGGCAAGCATCAGGATTGCTCCTAATAGCATACCTAGTAGGACAGCGATAAGAGGTACTGCCCAACTTTGAGTTTTCTTAGACATTTGCACCCTCCTTATTCAATTGTCCACCTGCCATAAGCATACCAAGTTCTTGTTTATTGGTTTGAGCAGGATCTAAGATACCTTGGATAGAACCATCGTAAATAACGGCAATTCTATCTGACATATCAAGAATTTCATCTAATTCGAAACTCACAACAACGACAGCCTTACCTTTGTCACGCTCACCGATAATACGTTTACGAATGTATTCAATCGCACCGACATCAAGTCCACGTGTTGGTTGACTGACAATCAATAATTCTGGATCGCGGTCAATTTCACGAGCGATAACAGCCTTTTGCTGGTTACCACCAGAAAGATCACCACCTGCAATCAACTCACCAGCCCCACGGACATCGAATTCTTCCATCAATTGACGAGCTTTCTCGTTAATGTAAGAATAATTCAAGATACCATTTTTAGAGTTTGGCTGTTTGTAGTAGGTTTGAAGAGCGATGTTTTCAGCGACAGTCATTTCCAAAATCATACCATCACGGTGACGGTCCTCAGGAATATGTCCAACACTCAACTCTGTAATCTGACGAGTTGACATATTAGTAATCGACTGTCCTTTGATTGTAATATCTCCAGATTTAACCTTACGAAGTCCAGTAATAGCTTCAATAAGTTCTGTCTGACCATTACCATCAATACCAGCGATACCAACAATTTCACCAGCTCTAACATCTAGAGAAAGATTTTTTACAGCTGGAACTCCACGGTTTTCATTAACAACCAAGTCTTTGATAGAAAGAACAACTTTTTTAGGATTTGAAGCGATTTTTTCAGTTTTGAAAGAAACTGAACGACCAACCATCATTTCAGCAAGGTCCTCGTTTGTAGATCCTTCGATAGTTACTGTTTCAATAGACTTACCACGACGAATAACAGTTACACGATCAGAAACTGCACGAATTTCATCCAGTTTGTGGGTAATCAGAATAATTGATTTTCCTTCTTTAACAAGCGACTTCATAATATTAAGAAGTTCTTCGATTTCAGAAGGGGTAAGAACCGCTGTCGGTTCATCGAAAATCAAAATATCTGCTCCACGGTAAAGTGTTTTCAAGATTTCAACACGCTGTTGAGCACCGACTGAGATATCTGAAATCTTAGCTGTTGGATCAATCGCCAAGCCATACTTTTCAGAAAGTTCTTTAATGTCTTTAGTTGCCTTTTTGAGATCAAGAACGCCACCAGCTTTTGTTACTTCTGAGCCTAGGATGATATTTTCAGCAACTGTGAAAGCTTCAACAAGCATAAAGTGCTGGTGCACCATACCAATACCAAGCTTTCTCGCTTTTGATGGAGAATCGATTGAAACGACTTCCCCATTCACTAAAATCTCACCACTAGTCGGTTCAAGAAGACCCGCTAGCATATTCATCAGGGTTGATTTCCCTGCACCATTCTCACCGAGAAGGGCATGAATTTCACCCGGTCTGACATCCAGATTAATCTGGTCATTCGCTACGAACTCACCAAATTTTTTGGTGATGTTACGCATTTCAATGACATGTTCCTTTGTCATACTAATTCCTTTCAAGAATAATTTTTATGTCAGTAAAGAGAACCAAAATGTGATTCTCTTTACTGAGACAAAAATGTCTCAGCTTTGAAAAAAACGACCGCTAGGGCCGCTTTTCAGGAACGACGTTTAGTTTGAAAGACCGTCGTCAACAGTAATTTTACCATCGATGATATCTTGTTTAGCTTGTTCTACTGCTGTTTTGATATCATCTGACAAGTTAGTTGTTACGATATCAACACCTTTATCTTTAAGACCGTAAGTCTTAGTAGTGCCACCGGCAAAATCATCACCATCAAGTTGACCATTAGCGATATCTTTAACAACAGTACCAACTTCTTTAATTGTAGATGTCAATACGAAGTTTGAATCTTTGTTATCAGATGAAGTATAGTCACCCTCAGCTGATTGGTCACGGTCAACACCGATAACCCAAACTTTCTTGTCTGAATCTGCAGGAAGTTTTTCGTTAATTTCTTTAGCTTGTGAGAAGACACCTGTACCAGTACCACCAGCAGCGTGATAGATTACATCAGCACCTGATGAGTACATAGTTGCAGCGATTGTTTTACCTTTAGCTGAATCTGAGAAGCTTTCTGCGTATTGTACTTGAACTTCGATTGAGCTATCAACAGAAGCTACACCAGCTTTGAAACCAGCTTCGAAACGAGTGATTGTGTCAGAAGTTACACCACCAACGAAACCAACTTTTTTCGTTTTAGTTTGTTTAGCCGCAGCAATACCTGCAAGGTAGGCACCTTCGTTATCGGCAAAGAGAACACTTTCAACGTTATCTTGTTCAACAACGTCATCAACAATAACAAAGTTTACATCTGAGTTTGATTTAGCTGACTCTTCAACTGCATCGTGAAGGGCATAACCGATACCAAAGATAAGATTGTAACCTTTTGATACTGCTGAATCAAGGTTAGTTGCATAGTCTGATTCAGAATCTGATTGGAAATATGTGTATTCAGAGTCTTTAGTAAAGTTGTTTTCTTTACCCCAAGCTTGAAGACCTTCCCATGCTGATTGGTTGAATGATTTATCATCAACACCACCAGTATCAGTAACGATAGCTGCTTTAACGCTTGAATCTGAGCTAGATGAAGAGTTAGAACGGCTACATGCACCAAGTGTCAATGCTGCCGCAGCAACAAGACCCAAACCAATAAGTTTCTTGTTCATCAAAATGAACCTCCCTAAAAAAACTTCTTTGCAACACCCTGGTTGCGACTTTACCAATAGATACAGACTTATGTTAAGTCCGTAAATGAATATGGAAGTAACTCCCCGACCGTCATCTCGACCGTCTTACCATTTTTAGCAATCAATGTTACCTTGGTATCTTTTTCAAAAAATTCAACCATTACCTGACGACAAGCTCCACAAGGTGAAATAGGATCCGCAGTTTCACCATAAATGGCAATTTCTGAGAAATCCTTACGTCCTTCAGATATAGCTTTGAAAATCGCTGTGCGTTCAGCACAATTGGTCAAACCAAAGCTAGCATTTTCAATATTACAACCTTTGAAAATATGATCATCAGACATTTTCAAGGCAGCTCCAACTGGGAACTTAGAATAAGGCACATAGGCTGATTGACTTGCTTCAACTGCTGCTTGAATCAAATCAGTAGTCTGTGTCATTGACTTGTCCTTTCATGATGGCAACACCTGCTGATGTTCCAATACGAGTTGCACCAGCTTCAATAAAGGCCAAGGCATCCTCGTAAGAACGCGCACCTCCAGCAGCCTTAACTCCCATATCTGGTCCAACTGTTTGACGCATCAATTTCAAGTCAGCAACATTAGCTCCTGCAGTTGAAAATCCTGTAGATGTTTTGACAAAATCAGCTCCTGCTTCTTTTGCTAACTGACAAGCGAGAACCTTCTCATCATCAGTTAAAAGACAAGTTTCAATAATAACTTTAACCAGTTTATCACCACTTGCATCAACAACAGCTTGGATATCTTCTCTTACAAGATCAGTCTGACCAGATTTCAAAGCACCAATATTGATAACCATATCAACTTCATCTGCACCGTTTGCAATAGCCGTTTTGGTTTCAAAAGCTTTAACATCAGATGTCGTAGCTCCTAAAGGAAATCCAATAACGGTACATACTTTAACAGGAGATTCCTCTAATTCCTTAGCTGCGTAGGCCACCCAAGTTGGGTTTAGGCAAACACTAGCAAATTCGTAGGCTTTTGCTTCTTCAATTAATGATTTAATTTGATCTTGTGTACTCTCTGGTTTCAAGAGTGTGTGATCAATATAGTGATTTAAGTTCATGATATCCCCTAACTAAGAAATAATTTTTATGATTTCTTTAGGTTTCATTTGCACTCCACCTATTTTAACATTTTTTTGGAATTCTGTAAGCCCATTTTGGCTAATTTTTTCGTTTGAATAAATTTTGGCGACTAAATCACCCGTTTTCACAGCATCTCCGACCTTTTTCTCGAACACTATTCCAGCTTCATAATCCAAAGGGTCGGTTTTTACAGCTCGACCAGCACCTAATTTCATAGCAAAGAGTCCGAATTCTAAGGCTGGCAATTCTGTGATAAAACCATCTTCTTCAGCATAGATAGATGTCACAACAGGCGCAGCTGATGGACGGTGTAAATCTTCTAGGTCACCACCTTGAGCCTGAACCATGGCTTCAAACTTTTCAAGAGCTCTGCCATTGACCAAATGATCCTCAATCTCCTCAAGAGACTTCTCAACACCTGCAAGCCCCAACATAATCTGAGCCAAGTCACAGATAAACTCTGTTACATCTGCACGTCCCTTGCCTTGCATAATTTCTAAAGCTTCAAGCACCTCCAGACGGTTACCGATAGCACGTCCAACAGGCTGACTCATATCTGTTATGACCGCCACGGTCTTGCGGCCAACCTCTTTACCAAGATCAACCATGGTGCGTGACAGTTCTTCTGCTTCCTCGATGGTTTTCATAAAGGCGCCGTCGCCGACTGTCACATCCAAGAGGATGCTATCAGCACCAGCAGCGATTTTCTTACTCATAACAGAACTAGCAATCAAGGGAATGATATCAACAGTAGCCGTCACATCACGCAAAGCATAGAGAAGCTTATCTGCCTTAACTAGATTGTCAGATTGACCAATAACTGATAACCCAATCTCCTGAACCTGCTTGATAAAGTCTTCCTGACTTCTCTCAATTTGATAGCCTTTGATAGATTCCAATTTATCGATAGTACCACCAGTGTGACCTAGACCTCGTCCACTCATCTTGGCAACTGGAACACCAAAACTAGCAACCAGAGGAGCTAAAATCAAAGTAACTTTATCACCGACACCACCAGTCGAGTGCTTGTCTGTTTTAACACCCGCAATGGCAGATAGATCGATCTGCTGTCCCGAAGCCACCATAGCCATAGTCATATCACGTGTCTCACGCATGGTCATGCCTTTAAAGTAAATGGCCATAGCTAGCGCTGACATCTGATAATCAGGAACGTAGCCATCTGTATAACCTTCAATCAACCACTGGATTTCCTCAGTGCTCAATTCAAGACCATCTCTTTTTTTCTGAATTAAATCTACTGCACGCATTAGTCTTTCCTACTTCTAAGGATGTAGTAACCCTTATCTTTCTTCACAGTCTCTACATTTCCAAAAACATCTTCCATCTTGGCCTTAGCACTTGGAGCCCCTTGTTTTTTCTGGATAACAATGGTCAAATCACCATCGGCCTTCAAATAGTCGAAGGCCTCTTCGATAATCGTATGAACAACCTGCTTACCTGCCCTGATAGGAGGATTGCTGATGATATGATTGAACTCCCCTTCGACCTCTTCGTAGATGTTAGATTGGAAGATTTGCGCCTCTACACCATTTCGCTCTGCATTTTTCTTGGCTAAATCGATGGCTCTGTTATTGATATCGACCATAGTTGCTTGAACACCTTGTACCTTAGCAAGCGAGATGCCTAGCGGTCCATATCCACATCCTAGATCTAGAACACTGTCTCCTTGGTTGAATTGAAGACAGTTAAGGAGAACTTGACTTCCGAAATCAATCATCTTTTTCGAAAAAACACCCGCGTCAGTCAAAAAATGAAAGGATGTCCCCAACAAAGTTACTGACAGGTCATGAATGTCATGAGCCGTATCTGGATTTTCAGCATAATACATGTTTGCCATCTTTTTTCCTACACATTCTAACTTTAAACTTCAAATAATATTTTACCACAAATAACTTGAAATTTCTATTTCTATGAAAATGTTTTCAACAAGTCTAAAAAATGGTATAATGACCTGCATACAAGGAGGAAACTATGCTAAATGAATTTATCAATTTTCAAGAAATTTCACGTCAAACCTGGCAGAGACTTCATCAAGAGTCCAAACCACTTTTGACTAGTCAAGAACTTGATTCTTTAAAAAGTTTAAATGATAAAATCAGTATTCAAGACGTTACCGATATCTATCTTCCCTTGATAAATCTGATTCGTATCTATAAAAAATCAATCGAAGACCTAGCATTTTCAAAAAGTATCTTCCTCCAAAAAAACGACTATAAAAGACCTTTCATCATCGGTGTTTCTGGATCAGTTGCAGTTGGTAAATCAACAACTAGCCGTCTTATCCAGCTACTCCTACAACGCATTTTCAAAGATGCTACCGTCGAATTGGTAACAACCGATGGCTTTCTCTATCCTAACCAAGTTTTGAAGGACAACGGTATTCTCCACCGTAAGGGCTTCCCTGAGAGCTACGATATGCCTCTGCTACTCAACTTTCTAGACACTGTTAAAAATGGCAGCGCTGCAAAGATTCCGATCTATTCTCATGAGATTTACAATATTGTTCCTGATCAATTTCAGACTATTCCCCAGGCAGATTTTATCATTGTAGAAGGGATTAATGTCTTTCAAACACCACAGAACGAACGCCTCTATGTCAATGATTACTTCGATTTCTCTATCTATATTGATGCTGAAGTTGAAAATATCGAACACTGGTACCTAGAAAGATTTGAAAAACTGCTTAATTTAGCCCAGTATGACAGCAGCAATCATTACCATCAATTTACTCAGATGCCTCGAACTGAAGCGCTAGCTATTGGTAAAAATACCTGGAAAACCATCAATCTCATCAATCTTGAAACCTATATTGAGCCTACGAGAAATCGTGCTGATGTCATTCTTCATAAGGCTCACGATCATAAGATTGACTATATTTTGTTGAAAAAATAAGGTTTTTCAGCGAAAGACTTGCCAAACGTCTAAAAATTTTATATACTGATATAGTTAGATTAATATGGAGGTGAAAACATTGGCAAATATTAAATCAGCTATCAAACGCGCTGAACTTAACGTTAAACAAAACGAAAAAAACTCAGCACAAAAATCAGCTATGCGTACTGCTATCAAAGCATTTGAAGCTAACCCAACTGAAGAACTTTACCGCGCTGCATCTGCAGTTATCGATAAAGCTGAAACAAAAGGTTTGATTCACAAAAACAAAGCAAGCCGCGACAAATCACGTCTTGCAGCTAAATTAGCTAAATAATTGAAAACCTCATCTGAGGTTTTTCTTTTTACCTTCGAGGACTGATTATGAAACTAATGATTATCGGACATAGCGGCGCTGGAAAGTCAACACTAGCCCAAAACCTCTCTAAAAAACTAGAACTTCCATGCCTTCACCTTGATCAGATAGCTTTTAAAGATAATTGGCAATTTAGAGAGAATACAGCAATTACAAGTGATATTCACACATTTCTAGAAAAAAATGACCATTGGGTCATCGAAGGCGTTTATAGTCGCTACTGCTTTCAGGAAAGACTTGAGGCTGCTGATAAGATTATCTATCTCAAATTCAATAGACTGACATCACTTTTTAGAATTTTAAAGCGTTACGCCAAATATCACGGAAAGGTCAGACCGTCAGCTGCAGCAAATTGCCAAGAAAAGATCGACTGGGCTTTCCTAAAATTCATTCTCTTTGATTCCAGAAATCCTCAGAGGCAGCAAATGTATAAGCAGATTTGTCGTGATTATAGTTCAAAATGTATCATCCTGCGTTCACAGAAAGAGATTGATCAATTTTTAAAACACATCGAATAAACAGAAATAGTTTACCGCAAAAAACCACAGACAAAAGGCTGTGGTTATTTTTTATAATTTCACTTCAAAGATAGTCCCTTTAGGATCGTTATCTTTAACGGTGATTTGTCCTTTTAGGGAATCTACAATTTGTTTTGCTAAGGATAGACCTAATCCAAAACCGCCTTTTTGACGCGTTCTTGCCTTATCAACACGGTAGAAACGATCAAAAATTTTCTTCTTATCTTCATCTGAGATTCCAGGTCCATTATCTGAAACTCGGATGAAGAGATTTTTTTCTGTTGATGACACGCTGATAGCAATCTGACCATCGTCTTCGGTATATTTAACCGCATTATCAAATAGAATAGTCATCAATTGCTTGAGCAAGGTTTTATCAGACTTAAAGTCACGACTAACTGTATTTGAACTAATAAAAATCTTATCAGCTTCTTCTGCAATCATTTCATAGTTTTCAAAAATATCATCAAAGAAACTTGCTTTCAATTCAACAATTTCAGGCGTAATACCATCATCTCTTCGTGCTAGATTCAGAAGATTAGTCGTCAGGATACGCATGTTACGAACCTCATCTAAACTAGCTGCGATGCTTTCGCTATTATCCAAAATAGTAGCATCAGGCTTTCTAAAAAGCGACTCTAGACGATTTTGCAGAACCGCTAAGGGAGTACGCAATTCATGACTGGCATTCTCAACAAAAGCCTTCTGCTTTTCATAACTAGCCACAATCGGTTTACGACTCCATTTTGCCAAATAAACACTAGCAAAAATAGAAATGAGCCAAAATGTAGCCATGACAATGATGATAATCTTAATATAGCGATCATTAGTTGACTCAACCTGAGTTGTATTGACAACAATTGTAACATAGGCTGCATCTTCGTAAAATTCATTATCAACGGCAACTGTAATAGCGTGGTAACTATCAACCAAACCATAACTATTTTCAACATCCTTAATCGAATAAACCTGCCCGAGATTTTTCTTATTGAGCTTGATTGATGAAACAGTTGAAAAGACATCGAAGAGATTACCATTAAGGATATTACCATCCTTATCGTAAATCAGATAGCTCGTATTTGCAGTCGTTGTTGGTTTGAAAAGATCGCGGTAACTTTTATCAGAGCTGGAAGAAGCCGAGCTGCTAGATGAGCTGCTAGGAGCTGTACTGCCATCCGAACTGGTTCCCGACTGAGTTTCATAGCTGCGCATCATAGACATGGTAACATAGTCATTGGCGTTTTGACTGCTAGCCTCAAGAGAGGTGTCAACTGTCGTATAAAGCCCGTAACGCAAGACGTTTAGGATAATGACTGTCATAATGACAAAGATACCAGTAAAGACAGCTAAAAAATGTAGAAAGGAAGAGAAATTCTCTGACTTGGTTTTCTTATATAACTTATTCAGCATCTTTTAGAATATATCCCACACTACGCAAGGTTTGAAGATTTTCAGCGAATTTAGTCCCTTTAAGTTTTTTACGAATCTTTGAAACATAAACTTCTACAACTGAAATTGTTGTATCACTATCAAATCCCCAGAGACGATCAAAAATCTGTGTTTTAGGTAGAATAACATTTTGATTTTGAAGGAAATAAACCAAGAGATCAAATTCCTTACCTAAAAGTTCCACTTCAACATCATTGACTGTTGTTACATTTGTTGAAGTATTGATAACAATATCACCATAAGTAAGATTGTTGTCAGTCAACTTACCAGAACGTTTCAAAAGAGCCTGGATACGCATCTTCAACTCTTCCAAATAGAAAGGTTTTGTGAGATAGTCATCTGCTCCCAACTCAAAACCATGCCCCTTATCATCAAGACTTTCTTTGGCAGTCATGATAAGAACAGGTGTTGTTACACCTTTTTCACGCAATTCTTTCAAAACTTGGAAACCATTTTTTTCAGGCAACATCAAGTCCAAAAGGATAAGGTCATAGACACCACTTTCAGCTTCGTAGAGTCCTTCTTCACCATCAAAGACCTGCATAACATCTGCAAAATCATCCAAAAAATCAAAAACTGAGTTTGAAAGACTTAAATCATCTTCCACCAATAATAGTTTAATCATAGCTATCTCCTTTTTTCCATTATATCATGTTAGTAGCGAGTCCTAGTCATTAAAGATCGCTAAATTTTATCTTAATAAGAGTATTATTTTTCCTAAAAGTATCCTAACAGACTTTGCTTAATTTTTGCTAAAAGCTTAAATTTAATTTGATTTAACAAACAAAAAGAGGTGAAATAATTTTCAACCTCTTTCTTTGACTATTAAGCTTTCAAAGCTGCTTCAACTGCTGCTTTTTCTGTTGAAACAAGCTGGATACGCGCAGCAATTTCTTTAAGACCCATTGAAATGTTACGGCTAATAGCCAAATCATCCAATTGTGGTTCAAAGAAGGCTTTGAACTCGTCCAAGCGCTCTTGTGTTTTAAAGGTTGCAGCTGGGTAAACCACAAAACTATCGAAGGACATGTCGCCACCAAGCGCAGCTTTAATCCATGACCAGTTTTCACGTGACCAAGTCCAGACAGTTTCTTGCGCAGCTGATTTCATCAAGAAAACAGCATACCACATTGACAAGTCCTGAGGTTTGATAACATCCTTGTTCTTGAATTGTTCAACAACGAGGGCAATTGTTTCTGGATTCTTAGTATTTGAAAGCGCACGGGCTAACTGACGACGGAAATTACTATCATTTGTTGCAACATAGGCATCCAAGTATGATTGAGCAAGCTCCAGACTGTCTTCCTGCTTGATTTGGTTAATCAAGACAACTTGACGGATAGCAGCCGGAATGTTTTCGATATTAGTCTTGTACTCTTGGTAAATAGCTGACGCTTCTTTAGCAACTTCTGCATTACCCACAGAAATCATATAAGAAAGGACAATTTGGCGTACCATCTCATCTTCATCTGCCTCATCAGGCTTCGCTTGGAAACCAAGACGTTCAAAGTTTTCTCGGAAGATATCAACTACAAGATTGTTATAAGCTACTTCAGTGTCTGAATCTTCATCTACAAAACGTTCCAAACCAGCTAGTACCTGATTGATGGCTGAAGCAACAAGATAAGAATCTTCATGCTCAAGCTCTTTCAAGATAGAAACAAGTCCAGCGTATGAGATACGACCTGACTCTGCCAATAGACGACGTTCTTGAATTGCTTGCAACTTAGATGTTGTATCCAAGTCAGTCAATTGTGACATAAGAGCAGTCAAGAGTTCGCCTTCGTAGTTAGTAATATAGTGAGCAGTATTTTCAGTATTGAAACGAAGAGCACCTTCATTTTGGGCAGCAAGTTGGCTGAAGTTTGGAATAACTACTTCTCGCTCTACCATTGTGTCTGGGAGCCCAGACCAGTTAGCGTTAAGCGGAATTTCCCAAAGACGACCTTTGTCTTCATTTTCTCCGATAAAGAATTGATTTTGTGACAAAATCAAGTTGTCATTCTCAACCTTAGCAGTCAAGACTGGATAACCAGGTTGCTCCAACCAAGCATCCATAAAGCTAGCAACATCTTTACCTGAAGATTCTGAGAGAGCATTCCAAAGGTCACGACCAACAGTGTTACCATACTGGTGGCGGTCAAAGTAAATCTTCAGACCAGCTGCAAAGGCTTCATCTCCCAACCAACGGCGGAGCATGTGCATCAGACGGCTTCCCTTAGCGTAAACAATAGCACCATCAAAGAGGGTATTGATTTCATCTGGGTGATTAACAGCAACGTGAACAGATTGAACACCATCAGTCGCATCACGTTTAAGGGCAGCAGGTACACCTGTCGTTTGGAAGTCTTCAAAGATGTTCCAGCTTGGCTCAATAGCATTGATAGAAACGTATTCCATCATATTAGCAAAGCTTTCATTCAACCAAAGATCATCCCACCACTTCATTGTTACAAGATTACCAAACCATTGGTGAGCAAGCTCATGAGCAACAACAAGTGCAACCTGTTGGCGACTTGTAACAGTAGAATTTTCATCAACTAAGAGGTAAACTTCACGGTAGGTTACAAGTCCCCAGTTTTCCATAGCTCCTGCTGAGAAGTCAGGAAGAGCTACATGATATGATAATGGGATTGGATACTTAACACCAAAGTAATCTTCATAGAAGTCGATAACACGAACAGCGATATCCAAAGCAAAATCTAAAGATGTTGAAGGGTGTGCCTTAGTTGCAAAGATACCAACTTCTGTTCCATTCTTCGTTTTTGCAGTTTTGCCTTGCAAGTCTCCTAGTGCGAATGCGAGCAAGTAAGACGACATACGAGGTGTTGTCTCGAAAGTCCAAATACCAGTCTCTTGACGGCGGTCAGCACTGCATTCAGGCATATTTGAAAGGGCGATTTCACCCTCTTCTTGGTCAAATTTTACAGAGAAGTCAAAGGTCGCTTTAGCCTCAGGTTCATCAATACATGGAAAGGCTTCACGGGCAAAGTGACTCTCAAACTGTGTTGAGATAACTTCTTTTTTGACACCATCCACTGTGTAATATGATGGGTAAATTCCTGTCATATTATCAGTGATTTTACCAGCAAACTCAATCACTAGAGTCATGCTTCCAGTCTCAGGAAGGTTAATACGCACAGCCTCATTGGCATTATCCATTTGGAATTCCAAGGCTTGATTATCTAACAAGATTGACTGAATCGTCAAATCTTTTTGATGTAGGGCGATTTCGTTATCCAGAGCCTCACCAGAAATGGCAACATTACCTGTAAATGTTTTTTCTGCACGGCTGATATCCAAGAAAATATTATAATTTTCAGGGATAAATGTTTCAACTAAACGTTCTACTTTGCTCATAATTCTCCTTTATCATGACATATATGTCCAAAGCATAAAAATAGAGATTGAAATTAAACATCTCAACCTCCATTATATCATATTTTTTATTACAATTCGATGATTTTACCAGTATTAAGGTAAACAACCCATTCACACAGATTACGTGCGTAGTCACCGATACGTTCCAAGTACATCAAGACTTGGAAGTACTCTTTACCAGCAAAGGCAGCTTCTGGCTGTTCACGAATAGCTTCAACTGCAATTGTTTGAATATCTTTGAAATAGTTATCAATGATTTCATCTGTAGCAGCAACTTCGTAAGCACGGTCTGCATCACCAGCAAGGTAGGCATCAAGTGCATCTTCTACCATATGCTTAACAGCTTTACCCATCTTCTTGATTTCAACTTCAACCGCCTCGATGCGCTCTTCACCTTTCATGCGGATAGTTGCTTTGGCAATAGCTGACGCGTGGTCACCCATACGCTCAACATCACTTGAAGCCTTCAAAACTGTGATTACAGTACGAAGGTCAGTTGAAACTGGTTGTTGAAGAGCAATAATCTCAAGAGATTTTTTCTCAAGTTTTGACTCATACTCATTGACCACATCATCTGATGCGATAACTTCTTTAGCCAAGTCACGGTCGTGACTGACAAAAGCACGTACAGTCTTGTTAATTTGAGACAAGACTTCTGTACCCATAGCATAAAATTGATTATGTAATTTATCTAATTCTTCTTCGAACTTTGTACGTAGCATATCTATTCTTTCTTTTCTTTCGCTAATCTAGTTTGAATCTATCCAAACTTACCAGTGATATAATCCTCTGTCTCTTTATTCTTAGGATTAAGGAACATTTGTTTAGTATCACCAAACTCAATCAAATCGCCACCCAAGAAGAAACCAGTCTTATCAGAAATACGCGAAGCTTGTTGCATAGAACGTGTCACCAAAAGCATGGTGTACTTGTCCTTCAAACCATAAAGTGTATCTTCAATCTTACCAGCTGAAATTGGGTCAAGGGCTGAAGTTGGCTCGTCCAATAGAATGATTTTAGGACTTGTCGCAAGAACACGCGCCACACAGACACGTTGCTGCTGTCCACCTGATAGACCAACAGCTGAATCGTGAAGACGGTCTTTAACCTCATCCCAGATTGAAGCACCGCGAAGAGATTCTTCTACCGCTTGATCTAGAACATCCTTATCCTTGATCCCTTTGATACGCAAACCATAGACCACATTTTCATAGATTGACATAGGAAATGGATTAGGTTGTTGGAAAACCATTCCAATTTCTTTACGCAATTCTACGGTATCCGTACGAGGACTGTAGATATTGTGACCATTGTAGGAAATCGCTCCAGTCAAGGTCACCTCAGGATTCAAGTCACCCATTCGGTTAATTGAGCGAAGTAAGGTTGACTTCCCAGATCCAGATGGTCCAATCAAGGCTGTAATTTCATTAGGATGGAAATCCATAGAAACGTTATTGAGAGCCTTCTTCTTGTTATAGTAGACCGATAGGTCTCTCACTTGTAAAATAGGTTCTGTCATATGTAATCTTAGAACTCTCTTATGATGAATCAAGTTTTACTCAATTCACCCGAGAATCATTTCCTTCCTTTCTTGATTAACCAAAGTGTCCTGAAACGTAATCGTTTGTAGACTGCAATTTGGCATTTTGGAAGATATTCTTAGTCTTATCGTACTCAATCAAATCACCAAGATAGAAGAAGGCGGTGTAGTCACTTGCACGCGCAGCCTGTTGCATGTTGTGCGTCACGATAATGATTGAATAATTCTTCTTCAAGTCAAACATGGTTTCTTCCAACTGCATGGTAGCGATTGGGTCAAGGGCTGAGGCTGGCTCATCCATAAGAAGAATATCAGGTTTTACAGAGATCGCTCTGGCAATGCAGAGACGCTGTTGCTGTCCACCTGATAGCGTCAAGGCTGACTTATGGAGATCATCCTTAACCTGATCCCAAAGCGCAGCTTGTTTGAGAGAAGTCTCAACAATCTCATCCAAGACTTGCTTGTCTTTAACACCTGCACGCTCATGAGCGAAGGTGATATTTTTATAGATTGATTTCGCAAATGGATTTGGTCTTTGGAAAACCATCCCAATATGCTTACGCATTTCATAAACATTGATATTTTGAGCATTAACGTCAATACCCTCAAAAAGGATTTCGCCAGTTACTTTAGCAATATCAATGGTATCATTCATACGATTCAGGCTACGTAGGAAAGTTGATTTCCCACATCCTGAAGGACCGATTAAGGCTGTAATTTTATTTTTTTCAAATTGCATGTCGATACCTTTAATGGCTTCTTTCTCGCCATAATAAACATGCAAATCTTTTGTTGAAAGAGCTAGCTTTTCTTCTGGAAAAGTAATGATATGTCTTTCATCCCAATTGTATTCTGCCATGATTACTTCTCCTTAGGCTGATGTTAGTTTTTCGTGAAGTTTCTTACCAATATAGCGAGCTGACAAGTTGAAAATCAAAATGAAAATCAAAAGTACTGCAGCACTACCTTGAGAAACAGCTGTCGCATCAGGAATAGTTCCCTCACTGTTAACCTTCCAAATATGAACGGCCAAGGTTTCAGCCTGACGGAAGATTGAAATCGGACTGGTAACACTGAAAATATTCCAGTTTGACCAGTCAAGGGCTGGTGCTGATTGACCAGCTGTATAGATAAGGGCAGCAGCTTCACCAAAGATACGACCTGAGGCAAGAACGATACCTGTTACGATACCTGGAAGAGCCTCTGGCACGACAACGTGCACTACTGTTTCCCAACGTGAGATACCAAGAGCAAGCCCTGCTTCACGTTGTGTGTGGTGAACATTACGAAGACTATCTTCAACGTTACGAGTCATCTGTGGCAGGTTGAAAACAGTAAGCGCCAAGGCACCAGAGATGATTGAGAATCCATACTCAAATTGCACAACGAAGATCAAGTAACCAAAGAGACCTACAACAACTGATGGCAAAGATGACAAGATTTCAATACAGGTACGGATAAAGTTAGTCAAACGACCTTTTTTAGCATACTCTGAAAGGTAGATACCAGCTCCAAGTGAAAGAGGAACTGAAATCAGAAGTGTAATCACTAGCAAGAAGAAGGAATTGTAAAGTTGAATTCCGATACCACCACCTGCTTGGTATGATGATGACTTACCAGTCAAGAAACTCCAACTAATGTGTGGCAGACCATTTGCCAAAATATAAAGCAAAAGAGATGCCAAGATAATCACAATAACTCCAGCAATCGTATAGAGAATACCTGTTGCCAGTTTATCAATTTTTTTAGCGTTCATAATTTCTCTTTCTCTCTCTTGTAATAAATTTAATCAATGTATTAAAGGCAAGGCTCATAATCAAGAGAACCAAGGCCAATGACCAGAGAACATTATTTTGAACAGTTCCCATAACTGTGTTACCGATACCCATTGTCAAAACAGATGTCAATGTTGATGCTGGCTCTATCAATGATGTTGGAAGAATCGCTGAGTTACCAACAACCATTTGGATTGCCAAGGCTTCACCGAAGGCACGGGCCATACCGAAGACAACCGCAGTAAAGATACCTGGACGTGCAGCATTAAGGATAACACGCCAGATTGTTTGCCAACGAGTCGCACCCATAGCAAGACTAGCTTCCTTGTAGTGACGAGGTACTGCCTTCAAACTATCAACTGTCATAAAGGTTACTGTTGGCAAAATCATAACGAAAAGCACACAGACACCTGACAAGATACCAAAACCAGTCCCACCGAAAATACTACGGGTAAATGGAACGATAACTTGCAAACCGATAAATCCATAAACAACTGATGGAATACCTGTAAGAAGCTCGATAGCAGGTTGCAAAATTTTCGCACCATACTTAGGTGATACTTCTGTCATAAAGACAGCTGCACCGATGGCAATCGGAGTCGCAATCAAGGCTGACAAGATTGTGACAATGAAAGATCCCATAATCATTGGGAGGGCACCAAAGATACCAGAAGATGGCTCCCACTTAGTACCGAAGAGGAAACTGAAAGGATTAACCCCATTCACGAAGAATGTAGATAGCCCTTTTTGAGCAACGAAGATCAAAATCATTGCTACGATGAAAACAATCAATCCCAGACAGAAAAATGTCAGGTACTTCCCTAACTTCTCTAAACGTGAGTTCTTAGAAGGGGAGGTTAATTGTTTTTCAAGATCTGAATTTTTCATAACTTCTCCTATTTAGCAGTTACCGTACCATCGGCACTCTTAGTAACTTTCATATCATTAATGGAAATATAGCCCATGCTTTCAACTATCCCCTTTTGTACAGTGTCACTCAAAACATAGTCCAAAAATTCTTTAGTAAGACCAGTTGCTTCACCTTTAGTGTACATATGTTCATATGACCAAAGTGGCCAGTCATTTGTTGTTACATTTTCAGCAGTTGGCTCAAAACCATTGAGGCTAATCGTTTTAACTGAGTCATCTACATAGGCAAAGGATAGGTAAGAAATGGCACCTGGTGTTTGAGAAACGATTGATTTAACCATACCATTAGAATCTTGTTCCTGACTTTGAACAGCAGATTCACCATTCATGATAACACTATCAAAGGTTGCACGTGAGCCTGAACTTGCTGCACGGTTGATGATTGAGATCTCTAGATCTTGTCCACCAACTTGCTTCCAGTTAGTATATTCACCTGTGAAGATCTTACGGAGTTGTTCAGTTGTTAAATTATCAACTTCTACATCTTCGTTCAAGATAACCGCCATACCAGCAACAGCAACCTGGTGATCTACTAGAGCGCTAGCATCAATACCAGACTTCTCTTCTGCAAAGAGGTCACTATTACCGATTTGTACAGCACCTGATTGAACTTGAGACAAACCTGTACCTGATCCACCGCCTTGGACATTGACGATTTTACCAGAATATTCTGTTCCAAATTCATCCGCTGCTGCTTCAACCAAAGGCTGAAGAGCGGTCGAACCTACACTAGTAATAGACTGACCTTTATCAATCCAACTAGAGCAGGCAGAAAGAGTTAAGAGAGCAACACTTGCAAGAGCAAGAAAGACTCCCATTTGTTTCTTCTTCAATTTCATTTGTTTTTTCCTATTCATTTTGAAAAAATATCGTTTATGGGGTGAAAAAAGCCCCATAATCAAATAGTAACATATTATGTCTCACTTGAAAATCTTTTTTTCTTCCTATTAATGTAAAATTTTCACTTCTTTCATTAGCTGTTAAATCGGAGACCTTTTGGATAGTAATTTTTCACTGTATTTCCAACGATTTTGGCGAAACCTAAGCCATTTCCATCAACCCTAATCTGATACCAGCCATTTGGAAAAGTTTGATCAAGTTGGACAATATTCCCTGATGTATAGGCAGCAAACTGATCAGCAGTTAATTCAAGGCCTTGATAAACGTCGTCACTACTTAAAGCAATTCCAAGAGCGAAGGAAGGTTCAAAACGATTTTTCTTAAAAGTTCCGAGATGAAGACCGTTTCGAGCGATTTTTAACTTAGAAAGATCAGGGAGCCCTTCAGGCAATAAGTAAAGTTCATCTCCAAAGGTTTGGTAAAAACCTGACAACTCCCTTTTCAGATGTTTCTTAGCAAAATCCTGCCAAAGTTTGGTTTGGTCCTTACGAAGATTACTTTTTCCTGCTTTAATTTTCTTAGTTTCTGGCTGACGCCTATCCTGCAAATGAGCAACAAACTGACCCTCACCCTTAAAATGATGGGGGTACATACGAGCAACCTCAGGCATATCAATTCCTTCTTGCATACCATTGATTTTAGGGATATTCAACAAGGAGAGATCTGGATAATTTTCTAGCAGCCATGCAACAACTTCCTCATTCTCTTCAGGAGCCCATGTACAGGTTGAATAGATGAGTCGACCGCCTGGCGCCAGCATTTTCATCGCTTCTTCCAGAATTTCTTTCTGTAAACTAGCACATTCTGCTGGATAGGCCTTATGCCAGTACTGAACGGCGTCTGGATCCTTTCGGAACATTCCCTCACCCGAGCAAGGACCGTCAAAAACAATAAGATCGAAATAGGATTTGAAAACCTTAGCTAGTTTTTGCGAACTTTCATTAGTGACTAGAACATTTTGAGCACCAAAACGCTCGACATTTTCAACCAGTATTTTGCTGCGTTTTTTGGAAATTTCATTAGAAACAAGTAGTCCAGTATTATCAAGGTAAGAGAGTAACTGGGTTGTCTTGCCCCCTGGAGCAGCAGCCAGGTCCAGAACTTTCATCCCTTTTTCAGGCGCAGCAACTTGGGCAACCATCTGAGCAGCTGGTTCTTGGGAATAGACCAGACCAGTCACATGCTCTGCTGATTTCCCAGAAACCTTGCCATAATGCCCCCAAGGCGTACCAGGAATGGCATCTGAAAAATCTTTTTGAGCCTTCTTTAGCGGATTAGTGCGATAAGCTGAGACAGCTGAATCGTCAAATGTTTTCAGAAAATCATCTGATTCTGAACCCAGAATTTTCTGGTATTTTTCAATAAAATCTTTTGGTAAAAACATACGTCTATTATACTACACTTTCCTTATGACTTTCAAAAATTTTAGGCAGAGAAAAAGGGCAGAGCACAGCTCACTTCCCTCTTTCCATATAATCTTGAATTGTTTGTTTATAAGCGCTTGGGATAAACATAACCATCTGCCTTGACTGGTAGTCTACTTGCTCTCCATCAAGCGTCAGAAGCTCATAACCCAACTGACTACCAATAATCTGCGCAGCTGCATAATCCCAAGGATAAAGGTGAGAAAAATAGGCTAGGAGACGACCGCTGAGAACATGCGCCATACTAATTCCAGCACCTCCATAAACACGTACTCCCAAGGTCTGGTTAATCAAATTTGAAATACCACTGACATTGTGAGCGTACATTGAGCCATTTGAACCAATCAGACTTCGAGTCAAGGGACGGTTGTCGAAAGCTTCTAGTGTTTGGTCATTCATCATCAGAGGTAAATCAGGACCTCCTGAATAGAGTTTATCCTGCATCACATCGTAAATCAAACCAAACTGACCAACACCATCTTCAAAATAAGCCAACATAATAGCGAAGTCCTCTTTTTGAACGATAAAGTTGACAGTCCCATCGATAGGATCAATAACCCAAACATTACCATCCTTTATCGGATGACGAAGATTATTCTCCTCGCCCATTAGAAAATCATCAGGATAGGCCGTCTGAATCGCCTCAACCACAAAATTCTGAGTATCCTTGTCAAGATTAGTCACCAAATCATCATAACGCGACTTTGTCTCAATAGCCAAATCGTCTGACATGTGTTGTCGAATATAGCTACCCGCTTGGCGAACCAAAGCTTGCGCAAATTGCAATTTACTTTCCAAGAGAGATAAATCCTTTCTCTTTAGCTTTGGCTGCCTTGACTGCCTGATAGGTTGAATAACCGCTTGAAGTTTGGAACTCACGGTCTATTTGTTTTTCCTGCGCCTTACTTTTTACGATTGTTTTGAAAATAGCATAGCTTTCTAAAAGCGTTTGAGCATCAACCTTGCTCTCATAGGCTTTTTCGACTTGATTCAAAAAATGAAGCACTGATGAAATCTCGTCAGTGCTCCAGGTTAGATCAAGCGGATAAGAATAATTATTAGTCATTTTTTCCCTCTATCTCTGCTCGAATAGTTGCTTGTCTGAGTTCATGCTTACGATAATCTCTCGGAAGAAAGGCACGAATCTCATCCTCATTAAATCCAATCTGCATACGCTTTTTATCCATGATAATTGGACGACGAAGGAGACTTGGATTACTTGCGATAAGATTGATCAATTCAGAAATTGACAACTCATCGACATCAATGTTTAATTTTTGAAATACCTTAGAACGCGTTGAAATGATATCCTCAGTCCCATTTTCAGTGAAGGATAGTATCGACATCAACTCCTGAGGTGTTAGGGGACTGGTGATAATATTATGTTCTTGGTAATCTACTTCGTGCTTAGTTAGCCATGCACGAGCCTTCCTACAACTGGTACAACTGGGGGATAGAAATAAGGTAATCATTGCACTTGCCCTCTTTAAACAATTAGTTATGTTTTATTATACTAAAAATTATCTTAAATAGCTATTATTTTTCAGATTTTCCCCAATTCAATGCAGCAGCTTTATCTTGATGTAGTTGGTCAACCAGATCATCAATCCCATTAAATTTAACCATGTCACGAATTTTTTCTAGCCAGATAATTTCAATACTCTGACCATAAATATCACCTGAAAAATCGAAAATATTAGCTTCCAAGCGCAGCTCTGTCCCACCAAAAGTCACATTTTTTCCGACGCTAGTCATAGAGCGATAGCGTTTGCCACCGACAATGACATCCGCAACATAAACACCATCTGATGGTAGGAAGGTTCTATCAATCGGTGCAAGATTAGCAGTCGGAAATCCGATAGTACGTCCTCTAGCATCTCCATGAACAACAATACCTCGAGTTGAAAATTCATAACCCAAGAGAGTATTCGCCTCGGCAACATCACCTTTGGAGATAAGCTCACGTATGCGAGTTGATGAGATTTTCTGACCATTTTCTTGGACTTCTTCCATGGTAATAACCTGACCTGAGAAGTTTCGAGCCAGGTAGTCGCTATTTGTGCGATTATGACCAAACTTGTAATCAAAGCCTACAATAACAGTCTGCGCACGTAATTGACAGATGTAGTCTCGGATAAAATCATCGGATGATATTTTTGAAAAAGAACTTGTAAAATCAGTCAGGAAAAGATAGTCAACACCGTATTCTTCAAATTTCTGATATCGTTTTTCAGGATGACTGATATGAAGTAGCAACTCTGGAGAAAAGCGCGCAAAAGTTAGCTTGGGAGACTCATTGAAAGTCATAACAACGATGGGTAGTCCCTTCTTCTCAGCTACTTCTTTTGCCTTATCAAAGAGTGCCTTATGACCACGGTGAAGACCGTCAAAGTAGCCCAATACTAAAACACAATCTTGGTCGAGTGTAAGTTGGCTGGCATCTTGAAATTGTCTAATTTGCATAATAATCCTCTAAACCAGTACTTTTCGTGGCTTATACTGGTCATCTCTTGGTTCTAAAATCGCTACAACCTTGTCTTGATAAAAAGCAGCTAAAAGCGGCTCTTTACGATCTAGACTAATACGGCGACCAAAAGAGATCTCTACTTTTTCTTCTTCTGTCAAATCATAACGTGGAAGATCTGAAACACCATACTCTATTGGTAGAAGGAAGGAAAAATCTTCCTGAGAAACTTTCTCCGCAATTTCCTCAAGTGTGAGTGCTTGGGAGAGCTCCAATCCTGCTGACGCTGTACGCTTTAAGGCTGACATATGACTAGCATAGCCTAGCTTGGCACCCAAGTCAACTGAAAGGGTTCGAACATAGGTTCCCTTGCTACATACCACACGAAAATCAAAGACTGCCCTGCCATTTTCCAGCACAATAGGACTGGTACGTTCAAAGGAAGTAATGGTCACACGACGCTCTGGGCGTTCAACGGTTTCACCAGCACGTGCATACTCGTAGAGCTTACGTCCATTGACCTTTACCGCAGAATACATAGGCGGAATCTGAGTGATTTCCCCTTGAAAATCCGCCATAGCCTGATCAACAGCTTCCTCTGTCAAATCAAGAACAGGAGTCGACTCCACGACCTCACCTGAAGCGTCCTCTGTCGTTGTTGAAAAGCCGATCGTGATCTGCCCTTCATAGACCTTGCCAGCCTCTGTCATAAACTCTATAACTCGGGTTGATTTGCCAACAGCAATAGGTAGCACTCCTGTCACATCTGGATCAAGGGTGCCACCATGACCAATTTTTTTCTCATGTAGAATTTTGCGGAGCTTAAAAACAGCATCGTGCGAGGTCATTCCTGCCTCTTTTTTCAAATTAATAATTCCTGAAATCATAGCACCTATTATAGCATAAGTTTACCTAGAATGAAAAAAGAGCGGACTTTGAGTCCACTCTTGGGTTGAAGACATAACCTTTTTTCGATACTTTCCTTAAGTGATATCGGACGTCAGGTGAAATTATCCAGTGGATAATTTCAGGAATCAGTGGAATTCCATTTGAGCCTCTTCGCTTTCTAGTTTTAAGGCTCAGACCTGAAACATTCCGAGAGTAAGAAATGCTTTTATATTAGGCATTCCTTACTCCTTCATCACGGCGGAAGTATCAGGTAAATGCCTAAGACAGTCTCCCAGACTGTTTTGATAAAAGCTACGCTTTCTTTATTTCCAACCTAAAACAGTCTCCCAGACTGTTTTAGCATATCTACTTAATCGATATCTCGTTTGAAGTCACTTTCTAATTCGAAAAAGTCTTGAATTTCTTGAACGTACTCCAAGGCTCCTTGGAATTCTCCTTGGTCATCTCGGACTGCTGCGTAGGTGACATAAACAAATTTGCCTAGTCGTTCAGATTTGAACCACATAACAACCTTATCTTTTTCGCCTGACTTAAGCAGTTGGAAGATTTTTTTCACTTTTTCCAAAACTTTAGGCGGATGGCAGAGCTCAACATGACGACCAATTTGACTCGGTGTCCTTTTAAAAATCATCTCATTGGCTGGCACACTGTTGTTGTAGTATTGGAAAATATCATCCTTGTTGACAAAAGTGATTTCCAGAGGAAGATGATCTAGGATAAGATTAGCCTGTTCTACAGTCAGATAGCCATTCCCAAATGGTTGTTCGGTGTGACGGTCAACTGGACTTTCTTCCTTAACTTTTGGTGTATAGGTAATAGTGAACTGACCTTCTGGTGTGTCAATAACTCTTGTATTGGGCTGCGCAGCATTCATTTCCTGACTAGCAGCTTCTTGCAAATCGTCAGATGACTGCTCTTCTATCTCGACCTCAGCGTCAGCTGATTGTCCAAAGGACTCACGGTGAGGAACCCACTTAGCAGTAGGTTTGATAATGGCATAGCCGTAAGGATCGCTCTCCTCAGCGATAGCCAGCCAGTCATCCTGCGTAAAGGTTTCGAGCAAAATCATGAGAAGGATAGCCTCCTCCTTGAAAATCATCTCCTCAAACTCCTTGGCAAAAGCCTCAAAACTTTCAACAACCTCTTCGATTGGCAAGTCTGGAAGCTGATCCACCTGACTTCGAGCCTGTTTGAAGAGCTCACGAATGTCATCATCAACCCCCCACATCACTTTTGGAGGCGAATCATGTCCGTAACGCTCCATGACTGGGAAAAAGAGCTTTTCTTTCCGAGTATAGTGATTATGAAATTGCCCAACAAGGCTAACCTGATGTTTGAGCCCTTTAAGCAAATCCTCACGAAAGTCCTCATTTTCAGGCTTGCTATAATTGTCCATGATACGACGGATACGGGCAATGGCAGAGCGAAGAGCCAGATTTTCCTGCTTAAAAACATATACAGGATGACCTTCTTGCTCAGTATCAGCTACTTCGACATCTGCGATAGCTCCCTTGAATAGATTGGCGTGGACATTACAGAGACTCATGACATCTTCAAAGGTAACCCCAGAATCAGAATTCATGAGCTCATGCTCCATCATGGAAATTTCAAGAGCAGATACACCCTGAAAGTGCTGGTCAAAGCGTTCCTGAACAGACTCAGGACTGGCTCCTTGATGAAGTTCGATAAGAATATCTCTTAGTATTTCAATACGATTTTCTGACATCCTAGTCTCCAATCACATCGTAGCCATGAAATTCCAGAGTCTGTTTGATTTTCTCCAGAGGAATCTTAGTCATTTTTGAACCTGTCTTCAAACTTGTCACCTTACCAACAGTCTTTAGCATGGCAGGGTTAGCTAGAGGTTTGAAACCAAGGTCAACCAAAATATCCTTAACTTCTGGATGCTCAGCGATAGTTTCTGCGACTGGTTTTGATAAATCTATTGTGTTGTTCATAAGTACCTCCTTATTGTTTTATGTTATTGCAAAGATTCTTTTTTAATTACTATCCAACTTACTTTCAATCGAATATCTAAATCCCATACTGGACTTTTCAAATCCAAAATGCTCATAAAAATTATGCGCATTTTGACGTTCCTGATTCAAACCACTGTTTAGCGCAATCGCTTGAGCTCCTTCAGATATAGCTTGCCCTTTCAAATACTCCAATAAAGAGCTTGCTAGTCCTTGACGGCGGTTATTCTCATCAATAACAAGCGCTAATACTCTGAAATAAAAACCAGTATGCTCAAAAAGTACATTTTGGCATAGCCTAAAAATCCTTTAATTTCGCCACTACTCTCTATTACTAGCAAATGGTAATCCTCATGTAGCAAGAGTTGCTCAAGCCGATTAATTAGTTCTAACTCATCTACAGGATAACCAAGTTGCTCATAGAGTGGCACTAATTGGCAAAAGTCAGCAGATTGAACCTCTCTAATCATTTACTTAACCTCTTTCAAATCATCAAATTTAGCTTTCATGGTTGGATTTTTGCGGGTTAATTTCTTGATAGAGACATCTTCTAATTTATTATTGGCAAGGCGCAGCTGGTTTTCTGAGGTTGTCAGTGCTGCCTTAACGGCTTCCATTCGCTTGATAGACTTATCAATTTCATCAATAGCTTTCTGGAAATTTTTGCTAGCTGACTGATAATTTTTAGCAAAAGCTGTTTTGAAGACATCCAAATCTTCTTCAAAATGAGTAATGTCGATATTCTGCTCTCGAACAAGTGCCAGTTCCTGCTTGTATTTGAGAGCATTCATAGCAGCATTTCGAAGTAAGCCAATCAGTTGAATGAAAAATTGAGGACGAACCACATACATCTTGTCGTACTTATGGCTAACATCCACGATACCAGTATTGTAATAGTCATTGTCACTCTCTAACATAGAAACTAGGACAGCATACTCACAATTCTTCTCACGACGATCCTTATCTAATTCCTTGAAAAAGTCCTCGTTTTTATGCTTCTTAACCGTATCATCAGCCTCATTTTTCATCTCAAACATAATAGATAGTATTTCAATACCATTTTCATCCTGCTCTCGATAAATAAAATCACCTTTGGACCCACGACTTGATACTGTGTTGTCTTTTTCAAAGTAGGCATTTGGGAAGGCAAGGTTTCGGACCTTATTGAACTCAGTTTCCGCATAGATTTCTAAACTTTCACCGATAGCCTTGGTAGATTGCTGGGCCTTGAAATTTTTGTAGAACTCAACTTGCTCATTAGCAGCCTTAAGCTGACTTTCATAGTCCTGACGAAGCGATGATAAATTCAACTCTGACTCTTTCTCTTGAAGTTGCAGTTGATTCTTGACCTGATCACGCTCTTTTTCCAAGACAGTCAAAGCTGTCTGCTTCTCGCTCTCTTTCTCAAGCGCCAGCTTTTCTAACTGAGCCTGCAAAGAGAGGACTTCTTGCTCTTTGAGTGCTAGGGCTTTATCCACTTCTTGCTGGGTCTGGCCTGATAGGGATTCAATCTGTGCCTGCAGTTGTGCGATTTCCAAGTCCTTTGCAGCTAGGCTTTCCTGCTTTTTCAACTCTGAAGCCTGCTGGTCTTCTGTCAGCTTACTTTTTAGTTTTTCAATTTCCTGATTTTTGCTAAATAGCTGAGCTTGAAGCTTATTGTCTGCCTCTTGTTGCAAGAGTTGTTGTTGACTATGGAGTCGCTCAGTTACTTCCTTGTCAAATTCAGCAGTCCTGACTTGACTGAGTAATTGACTGTATTCCGATTCGTTGATGGTAAAGGCAGTTCCGCAGTGCGGGCATTTGATTTCAGTCATGATAACATCACTTCCTATCTAAAAAGTGTCTGTAACACTTTATCTTGTGTCATTTCCCATTCTTGCTTAGCACGAGCTAATTTTCGGTCATAATCCGCTTTTCCGCGCAGATAGTTGGCAATCTGATAATCTTGCTTCACAAGTGGAACAACTGGTATTTCAATATCAAGAATTTCCTTAGTTGATAAATTGAGCACCGCCTTTCCCTTGTCTGCTTGGTCAAGAAGAGCTTGTCCCAAATCAGTATCCAGGAAAAACTTGATAAAGTAGCCACGAATCTGATCACCTGGTCTTAAAACGGTGATGTTGGATGAAGCAACGACATCTCTTTCTTGTCCCTCAAAAACAGCTATTTTTTTTACCGTTCCCTTTGACGCTATCAGGACATCACCGTCCTTCAAAAGATAGCGTAAAAGTTTATGCTCTTGATCAGAGAAAGTCTTCAACTGATCGTATAAGATACCATTCTCTGTCATATCTGACAAATTGACGACAGCCACATCTCCCGCTTCTGCTTTAGCGGGAACAGCCTTTCCTTTGAAAGCTGTCACTAAGTCACCTAGAGGCAAGCGGTTGATATTCCTCTCCTGATATTGACTAATCAAATCCATTGTAAGTCTCCAAATATTTCTTTTCTTAATTAGTATTATAATACAAAAATCTATTTTGAGCTAGATTTTCCATAGGTTTGATAAAAATCGACCTTCAAAAGAATAAATCGCTCTAGCTCACTTAATAATTCGAAAAGTAAGGCTCGGTATTCAAATTCTTCTCGACTATTTGGTAATGGCATTTGTCTGTAGGTCGCAAGTGTTCTATCTATGTCTGCTAGAAGCGTTACTGCTGGGTTATCTTGGCTCAGCTGCTCTGCAGTTTGCTCAAAAAGCTCTGCCAGCAATCTCGCCTCCTGACTTGATACCTTTAAGCGTTTCACACTAGTAGCCATTTGCTTCAAAATGCGATTCTGCGCCTGTCTCATTTCAAAATAGTGAATATGGTAGTTGGTTGACTGGAATAACTGATTTGCCTGTTCTAGATAGACCAAGTCAAGAGCCTTCTTGAGAAAAAGTTCCAATTCATTGATAAGCTCTGCATCGTTTGTCCCATCACCAACTTCAAGAAAAAGCTGAAATTTTTGCAAGATTGCCTTTAATTTCAGTTCAACTCCTTCATGATAGGTCATGATTTCATCAAGTCTTGAAGGCATATAACTATTCAAAAGAAGCGCTAGGCTTGCTCCTATACTAAACAGCGCCAGCTCATTTCCAATTAAAGCTAGAGAAAGTGCCTGCTCGGCGTAAAGATGTAGCACCAAGACAGAGATGGGGGCAATGCCAACCTGTATCTGCAAGCGGTATGATAGAGGCACAAAAATAAGTAGATAAAGGCCAAATACCCAAAGTTGGTAGCCTAATAGGCTAAAGAGAACGATGGCTATCAAGAATGCTAGGAGGACTGATAGAAATCGTTGCCAGGCTATCTGCATCGTCGATTGACGTGTATCCATAACACTCAAAAGTGCTATTATTCCCGCTGAACTAGCATAATGAAGACCAAGCCAATTTGCGATAGCGATGGATAATACAGTGGCTAGGACAAGTTTAATTGTCCGTTGCAGTAAGGACATGCTCCCTCCTTTTGTCTGACAAATAAAAACAAGGAGCTGAATAGAACTTCAGTCTCCTAATTAGATAATAATGACATTATTTTTGATACTTTTGACCGATTAAGCCGCCTAGAGCTGCCATCAAAATGATAAAACAAATCGAAAATCCAACGTTAGCTAGGTCAAATGGCACCATAACAGCATTGACATAATCCTGTGTTTTTCCTTCTGCCAATAGCTGAGCAACATACTGCTTCGGAGCAATCCACATGGTAAGAATTGGTGCTAAATTCCCGAATGAAAAGAGAATAAAAGATGTCAGATTAAGATTGGTATTTTCATACTTCCCTTGGCTGGCAACATAGTCTGCCAACAAGCCACACAAGAGATTAGGTAGAAAAGCCCAAACAAAATGACCTGAAGCAAAGAAAAAGGCTGACATAACAATACCAAGAATTGTAATTGCTCCAAATGCCTTCGTTTTTTTAATCAGACGCATATAGACAAAACCAGAGAAGAAGGCAGCCATTCCTGGTGTGTAGTACATATTTCGACTACCGATAATGAAGAGATCTATCAATACGGCTAGGCAAACACAGAGAAAATAATAGAGACTATGAAGTGCAGTAGTCTTAATAGCTTGCTTTTGAATCACAGGAATCTCCTTTTAACATATAGTACTACTATTTTATCATGTATCTCTTATCTTGAAAAGACTTTCACGAAGTTCATAAGAAAAAGAAGTCGGAAATCCGACTTCTTACAAGGCTTTGACAGCTTCAATAGCTGCGCTATAATTTGGTTCTGAGTTGATATTTTCAAGATACTCAGTGTAGGTAACTTGATTATTCTCATCAAGAACAAGTACTGCACGGGATAACAAGTGCCATTCTTCCATCAAAACACCATAGTCTTTACCGAAAGTATTGTCATAGAAGTCTGATAGCATAATAGCATTTTCGAGACCTTCTGCACCACACCAGCGTGCTTGAGCAAAAGGCAAATCAACTGAAACCGTAATCACAACAGTATTGTCTAACTCAGAAAGTTCTTTGTTGAAGGTGCGTGTTTGTGTTGAACAAATACCTGTATCGATTGATGGAACAATTGAAAGAACTTTTTTCTTTCCATCAAAATCACTGAGAGATTTAGTCTCAAGATCTGTTCCCATCAATTTAAAGTCACGAGCTGTGTCTCCAACTTGTAACTGACTTCCCGCTAAGGTAACTGGTTTTCCAATAAATGTAGGCATATAAGTGCTCCTCCAATCATTTAGTACCATTATTTTATCAAAAATAGCGGGCATTCTCTAATATCTTGCTCAGAATCTAATCCTCTTGAAAGTTTTTGAATAAGTCATGAATCTTAGTAGCAACTGCTCTGCTATTTGCCGAAACCTTCTCATCTGAATACTTCTCAAGATAGGCAAAATCGCCAACCTGTACGCCATATAAACTCTGCTCAAACATCTCGATATCGTTTTTATCATTACCAAATGCTACATAATTCTTTCCAATGATATCAAGAATTGTCGATGCTTTGGTCGTTTGATCTGGGTTCAGGTAGAGACATTCTTCTAGTTCATGATAGGAAAGATGACACTTATCAAATGAATTAAGCTCTGCAATGATATCATCGAGAAGATTCAGGTGATTTCCCATATAAATCACCATTTTGATTGGTTGCGTCAGCTCATTGATTAACACAGCTTGTCCTAACGGACTGACACTATCAATAAAAGGGATCTTGTCTGCTTGGCTGTAACTATAATTAAAATGGTCATCGACAAAATAAGGAAGATTGTAAGTTTGACATGACTTTAAGGCTGATTGAAAGACATGATCATCGAGTTTGTGGGATAGTTTGAGCTGACCTTCTTCATAAGCTAGACCGCCATTAAGACCAATAACCAAATTCTGAGCAAGTTTCTCTCCCAAGACTGCTATGCAGTCTCGATAAGAACGAGCAGATGCAAAAACAACTTGATGTCCAAATAGGTGGGCGTTCTCAAGGATGTCCTTAATCTCCTGAGCTATGGTTTGTCCATCGAAACAAATAGTCCCATCAAGGTCAAATACAAATTTCATCAGTTCCTCCTATATTTCAATACTAAACAGAAAGAGAGCTACGTAAAACTACTTAACCCTCTCACTTTTTATCGGCTACGACGATAAGTTGGCTTATCATCACCAGCTTTTGAAACACCGTTTTCAACAGCTTCTTCGATTACTGGGCTTGCAGCCTTAACACCAACCAAGGTATTAATCAACGTCTTAACATCGAGTCCTACGGCATCATTCAAACCAGATTGCACCTGAGTCATTGATTTAGTAATGTCTTCAACCATTCTGGCAGAATTTCCTTCGCCATACATAGTGATTGAATCAATTTTAGACAACGGCTCTGCAACGGCTTTGGCAACGTCAGGAAGCGCATTGAAGTACATTTCAAGCACAGCAGCTTCGTTCATTTTGGCCATGGCTTCAGCTTTTTTCTCAAGACCTTCGGCTTCGGCTTTCAATTTAGCAGCAACTGCAGCGGCTTCGGCTTCCCCTTTTGCACGGATACCTTCAGCTTCAGCAAGCATGGCTTCTTTATCCGCTTTGGCTTGTTGTGTACGCTCGTAAGCTTCGGCTTCTACCTCTTTTTGACGTTTAAAGAGATCGGCTTGAGCTTTTTGTTCTTGCGCATAACGTTCAGCGTCAGCTTGAGCCTTGATTTCAGCTTCAAGAGATTGACGTTTAACCTTAACTTCCTGCTCTTTAACAAGGGCTTCTTGCTCTTGTTTCACGATATCAGCTTCCGCAGTTTCACGTTCGATATCTTTACGCTGGATTTGTTGTTGGATTGAGTAAGCAGCGTCGGCTTTGGCTGTTTCTGTATCAGCTTCAACCTTGAGGGCGGCTTGACGTTTAGCCAACTCCGTTTGTTTTTGAGCGATTTCAAGATCAGCAGCGACACGTGCATCGTTAGCTAATTTATCGGAAGCAGCTTGTTGCTCAGCAATTTCTTGTTGAGCGCGAGCCTTGGCTTTAGCTGCCTCTTTTCGGATTTGTTCCGTATTATCAATACCAAGGTTTTCGATAACACCTTTTTCATCGACCAGACCTTGGATGTTGAAAGCAACAATTTCAAGACCCATTTCTTCGAGGTCTTTGGTGGCATTCTCTTGAACTTTTTCAGAAAATGATGCTCTGTTAGTCACGATTGCTTCAAGCTTCATTTGACCGATAATGGCACGCAAGTGCCCTTCAAGTGTGTCACGGACTTCGTCTGCAATCTCTTGTTGTTCCTTGTACAAGAAGTTACGAGTTGCTGATTGGAAAAGCTCAGGACGATCTGTCCCAATCTTAACCTTAACCGCAGCATCGACTTTAACATTGATATAATCGTTTGTAGGAACGAAGTCAGTTGTTTTAGCGTCAACAGAAATCATCCCTGCTGTCATGCTATCCACACGTTCCAAGACAGGGATTTTCCAACCTGTTTTACCTTGAATAACACGTTGACCACGTGGTCCTGAAATAACTTTGATCTCACCTGGTGATGCTGAGACAAAACCCGCCAAGAAAATAATCAAAGCTACAATAAAGAGTAGCGACAAGATAATGATAATTGCCATAACTTTCCTCCTCAATTCTCCTAAAAATATGACATTGTCAAAAGAAAACAAATTAGCCATAAAAAACTTATTATTTTCTTATGATAACCCTATCATACCATATTTAACAGGGATTTTTATGAAAATTTTCAATTTTTTTGACTCAAGCAAACACTTCCTAGAACTAGATGGTTTTCAGAGCAATTTCCAAATCTTCGATAAGATCATTGACATTTTCAAGGCCAATTGAGAGTCGAATTTGATTAGGTTGAATGCCAGCAGCTGCAAGGTCTTCGTCACTCATTTGACCATGGGTCGTTGTGGCTGGATGGACAACTAGGGATTTAGCGTCAGCGACATTGGCAAGATTGGAGAAAATTTCAAGATGATCTATAACTCGTCTCGCCTCTTCTGCTCCGCCATTTACCGTGAAAGAAAAAATGGAACTAGCACCTTTTGGAAGGTACTTCTGGGCTAGCTCATAGTAAGGGCTAGATGGGAGACTTGCATAGTTCACAGTCTCAACCTTAGGGTGGTTTTCTAAAAAGGTCGCAATCGCCTTAGCATTTTCAACGTGTCTTTCAACTCGTAAGGATAAGGTTTCCAGTCCCTGAGTAAGCAGGAAGGCATTAAAAGGCGACAAGCAAGCTCCTGTATCGCGTAGCAATTGCGTGCGCACAGCCGTCACGAAAGCTGCTGGACCAACATCCTTTGTGTAGCTGATATTATGATAGGATGGGTCGGGTTCAACGAACTGCGGGAATTTTCCTGAAGCCTCCCAGTCAAAATTACCAGAGTCCACGATCAAGCCACCAATGGAAGTACCGTGACCACCAATGAACTTCGTTGCAGAATGCACAACAATATCAACACCAAATGAAAAGACATTGATCAAATAAGGTGTTCCGAAAGTATTATCAATCACAAGTGGAATCTGATGACGGTGAGCAATCTCTGATAGAACCTCTAAGTCTGCAATATTACCTAGTGGATTTCCCAAAGTTTCAGCAATGATAAACTTCGTATTATCCTGGATTGCCGCTTCAATGGCATCAAAATCTGCAACATCTACAAAACTAGTAGTGATTCCATAGCGTGGCAAGGTTTCCTTTAGTAAATTAAAGGTCCCTCCATAGACAGTTGTTGCTGAAACGATATGATCTCCAGCATGAGCAAGAGCCAAGGCTACATAAGTTATGGCAGCCATACCAGATGCGGTTGCTAGAGCTCCTACTCCACCTTCTAAGGCTGCAATACGGTCTTCTAGAACTGCAGTCGTTGGATTAGTGATACGGGTGTAAATATTCCCTGGTTTACTGAGGGCAAAGAGCTCCTCAGCTTCCTGAGCATCATCAAATACATAAGATGTCGTCTGATAGATAGGTAGTGCCCTGGACTTAGTCTCCTTATCAACTGCCTGTCCTGCATGAAGTTGCTTGGTCTCAAAACTGTATTCTCGTGTCATAGATAGCCTCCTAAATATTCTTATAACCATCATATCGGAAAACGTTTTCGATGACTAATAGTATTTTCTTATCAGTCTGATAAGCTTTGTTTATATCGATGTAGTATTGAAATACTTTATTTTTGTATTCTAATACTATGGAAACTATGAAGAAAAAGTAGAGGTTACTCCTCTACTCTTTATCTGACTTTTTATCGTCTTTATCGCTCTCACCGTAAAGTGCTTTTTTGAATTCTGTAATCATTTTTCCCAAGGAACTTCCGACTTCTGGTAGTTTCTGTGGTCCAAAGATAAGCAGGGCTGCGACGACGATTACCAGTAAGCCCGGTAGTCCAATATCTCTTAAAAATCCCATTTTAAGATCTCCTTTTTCTCTCGATAAATTTACTGATAGTCACACTGACTTCGTAGATAAAAATCAATGGCAGAGCCATCAGCAGGTCGCTGACTAAGTCAGCTGGCGTTAGAATAACTGCAATAACAATGAGGATAAAATAAGCGTACCTTCGGTATTTTCTTAAAAAAGCTGAGCTAATCAATCGAATAGATGTCAAAAAGGCGACAACAACCGGAAACTCAAAGAGCACCGCCAAAGGCAGAGTCGTATGAAAGACAAAGAGCATATAGTTCTGTGCCGTCAACTGAGTCTCAAATAAGTCCTCTCCAAATCCTAGAAGAACAGTCAAGAGAGCTGGCGTCACTAGGAAAAATCCGAAAGACAAGCCTGCTAGAAAAAAGATAAAAACCGCTGGAATGTAGGCTAGCAATGCACGCGCCTCCCTATCCTCAAGGGCAGGTCGTACAAAAGCCCAAATCTGAAAAGTGATAAAAGGAACCGACAAGCAGACCGCTGACAGAGAGGCCAGACTAATATAAATCCACAAAATATCGTTAGGTCCCAACACTAGTAATTTCTGGTCAAATTGGCTGGTCAAAAAGCGATAGATATCCGCTGCCCAGAAAAGTGACAGAGCAAAAGAGATGATAAAGAAAATTAAGCTGAAAATCAACCGTCGTCTCAACTCAGTCAAATGCTCAACAATCGTTTCTTCCTTCTTATCCATGTTCTGCTGCTTTCTGACGACGACTCATCCAAACATTTAAAGCAAAGATAACAATAATATAGCAGAGCTGAGCTAGGCTTGTCTCAAGACTTGAGTAGATTCCCAGCCAATCAATTGATGGTACAAAGTCTAGAACATGATTTGGAAGGATATTGGTTAATTGCAGGGCATTGATGCTGACACCTAACATCTTGAAGGCAAGAATGTAGATTGTCCAAGTCAAGATTCTAAAGAGCCAGTGCATAGGCAGGACCTTTGAAAAGCGATTAATAAGCACCGCAATGATAACCAAGGCCAAAATAGCTAAGCCAATTCCCATAATCAAATTCTGACTACTGATTTTTGGCAAGATCCCCACATAGAAGAGGATGGTCTCTGCACCCTCACGGAAAACTGAAAGGAAGCTGAGGGCAAACATAGACAGGAAGCTTCCTGTTGACATGGCTAGATTCATCTGTCTTTCCATGTAGGCATTCCAAGCCTTGACATTGGACTTGCCGTGTAGCCAAATACCAACACCAATCAACATGACAACTGCAAAGAGTCCAACGGCTCCTTCGATGATTTCTCTGTTGGTTCCAGATGTCACTGTTGGGAAGAGCATTTGAAGAAGGGCGGCAGCAATTCCTGATGCTGCAATACCTGCCAAAGCACCTCCGTAAACCCACTTGATCCCACGTTTTTGTTTTGAATAGCGCAGCGCTTCTACTAGAGCCATGACGATTAAGAGTGCCTCCACACCCTCACGCAGTAAGATAACCATGGCATCAAGAGCAGAGTAAGACGAGTCAGTGTTGATGGCTTCAAGCTCGCTAATGAGACTCTTGAGTTTTTCCTGATACTCAGCGCTAGCACCTTTTGCCATGATAAGAGGAGTCTGGCTTTCCACCTTAGAATAAAGGGCAGAGCTACGTGTGCTGACTTCACCCTCAAAGGTTGTCCAGTTACTGATAAAGGTCTTCATCTTCTTCTGACCAGCTGCCGTATCTCCACTTGTGAAGTCATCATAGGCATCTTTTAGAAGCTCAATTCCTTCTGATAAGGTCTTGACATCACTTGAGCTGGTTGCTGATTTTCCATCCATAAAGTTATCAATGGCTGTTCTCAGGTCCTTGACATTGGATTGAACCGTTGCAAGATCAAAAGGTTCTGCCTCCATCGATGCTCTCAGGAAGGACATAGCAGACTCGATTGTTCCATAGTGTCCGCCTTCTGAACTTCTGACTACCGATTCATTTCTGGTCCAGATGGAGTTGAAGGTCAGGTACTCGGTCTTCATGGCCTCGACATCACCTATGTTGATGACTTCTTCCAAGTTTTCAAGAGCAGGATAGACCTTTTTCTTGAAGTCTGCTTTTTCTGCTTCTAGGTCAACTGGATTTTGTTCCTCTTCAAAGGCTAGGAGGGCTGTTGATAGTTCAGTTAGTTCATCATTTGTGATTTTGCTATCTTTTGTCGCCTTAGTGACTGCTTGACTAAAGGCTTTTCCTGCAGTTGAGTCTGCATTTTCAACTTGGCTGAAACTGTCTCCTACTTCCTGGATCAATTGCAGGGCTTGACTTTGATTGTCCTCTTTCAGGGCAGTCTGAGCATCTGTGATTTTGATGAAAAGGTCACTATAAGATGTGGCTGATACTCTTTGGCTAAATAGCAGAGCTATTCCCAAGAATGTGACAAGAATAAGTTTATTCAAATAAGTCTTGACCAAGATAGCCTCCCTTCTCTACACCACCAAAGCAGGCAAAGAGCCCACTTCCGATGTGAGTGATGTACTCATTGAGTTTATCTGTGGCACCAAGACTGGTCTGCACATCAATAAACTGCTGTGGATCCTTCTCGTAAGCGATAAAGAGCAAGCCTGATTCAAACTGTCCTGTTGAGTCATTGATACCATCAGCATAAGAATAAGACCTGCGCAGCAATTTCTTACCGGCCTTATTTGCTAGACTGACATGGGAATCAACCGGCATGAGATAGTTACCATCCTTGTCCTTATCATCCCATGAGAAGTCGTCAAACTCGCCTGTTTTACCCATAGGAGCTCCGCTATCACGATAGCGACCAAAGGTATTCTCCTGCTCCCTAAGATTGGTTCTATCCCAAGTTTCAAGGTGCATGCGAATGCGTCGCACCGCCATAAAGCTACCGTTCTTAAGCCAATCATTGCCATCATACCAGACAATCTTATCAAAGTCGGATTCCTTGGTAGCATTAGCTGTTCCGTCCTTGAAACCAAAGAGATTACGAGGTGTGGACTTGCGGTCACCGATTGCTGCAAAGCCTGATTGACTCCACTTCATAGTCACCTTGCCTCGCCCTTTTCGAACCAGATTTCGCACTGCATGGAAGGCTACCTGCTCATCATCAGCACAGGCTTGAATGGCAATATCACCACCAGTATACTTGTCTTCCAGCTGTTCTTTTGGAAAAGGTGGAAAATCTCTGAAAATGGACATCTCTTTGTCAGACAGACCGCATTTTTTTAGGAAGGTTCTGCTGATACCAAAAGTCAGAGTTAGTCGATAAGGATTGAGACCAACTGCCTCACCTGTATCTTTTGGAGGAAGGTAGCCATTGCTTGACTCAGTTTCAACAATTTGACCGTCAACTAACTTGGCCGCATATTCTGTCCAGTCCTTGAAAAGCTCTTTCATGGCAGACTTACTGCTATCTTCTAGTTCAAGAACCACAAAATAAACATTCTTCTGCATGCTGGTCGTAATACCCGCTTGGTGTTTTCCGTAAAATGAAATTTTCTCATCGCCGTCGGCTTCTCTGGTCTTCTCTTGTGTTTTTGGAAGAACAAAACCGCCAAGGGCAGATGCTCCAACTAATGCACCTGCCCCAGCAATTCCAGATTTTTTCAAGAAGTCACGACGAGACAATTTTTGGTCAAAGAGACCTTTTTTCTTGTCTTCTGTCATTTGCTCTCCTATTCTAAGACGATACCCATCTGTGACAAAGGCTCACCAAGTTTTGTAACAGCTTGTGATAATGCCTTGGTATCTGCATCTGTCAATTCAGTATAAGACTTGTAGTGAGTTTCATCAGTCATGTACTTGTCAAGCAAGTCATTAACTGTCTTGAAGTCAGCTGTCAAAGTCTCAACCAAATCGGCATCTTTCTCTTCAAGAATTGGCTTAAAGAGTTCAAAGATTTCTTCAGCACCTTCGATGTTGGCTCTGAAGTCATAAAGATCTGTGTGTGAGTAGACCTCTTCTTCACCAGTGATCTTACTTGTAGCAACTTCATTAAGAAGATCCACAGCACCTGTTGCCATCATATCAGCAGTCACGTCAACGGTCGATACCTTGGCACGCAATTCCTTGATGTCATTGACAAGCTGTGTTGCGTATTCTTCTGTACCAGAAGTCGTATTTTGTTCCCAAAGGATGCGTTCGATACGGTGGAAACCAGTCCAGCCCTCTTCGGTATTGTTTTCATCAACATAGTCCACCAAACGGTAGTCAATCTTGATGTCCAACTCACCAAAGCTCTCTGCGATTGGCTCTGAACGCTCATAGGCCATACGGATAAGCGGATATTGTGCTTTTGCTTCATCCAATTTACCCTCTTTCAAAAGAGTTGCCCAGCTTTCCGTATCTGTCAAGAGTTGATCAATTTGACCTTCAACATAGCTACGGTAATCTTCAGTAATCTGGTCAATCTGTTTCTGCTCAGATGAAGACAAGGTTGATGTTGATGAGCTAGATGTGCTAGTTGATGTATTGCTTGAAGAACAAGCAGTCAAAGCAAAGGCTGATAAAGCAACCGTTGCCAATAAGGTGTAAAGTTTTACTTTTTTCATACAATCTCTCCTAAAAAAGTTTGAACACCTCTATTATAGAAGATTTGTCGCATGTGGTAAAGAAAATTATTAAAATAACGTAATATTCATTTTATTTATAATAGTTTTAAGAATGATTATAAAAAAGCAGGTATCAAAAAAATCCCCAACCTTGTGAAAAGTGGAGATTTATTTTCTTCTAATTACTTCTTCTCAATCGGTGCGACGCTTGCTAGAAGCTTTTTGAGACCAACTTCTGGGAATTTGATTTTGAGTTCCTGCGTCTTGCCAGTTCCAGTCACCTCAAGGACAGTTCCATCACCCCATTTTCTGTGGTGGGCAATGTCACCAATCTGCCAGCTGACTTCAGCCTTCTCTGCACCAGCATTTTTTCCAAATGGCAACGGAGCTGACTTGCCTGTACTTTGGGCAAATGGCTGAGCTGCTGAACGAGGTTGCGCTTGTGCCTTACGAGCTTGGAGCGCCTGTGACAAACTCATACCTTGACCGAACTGAGTTGGCTGTTCCTTGGTGTATTTAACGCCGAAGGATGAATTGGCAGGTCTTGCCAAGCCTTGGTAGGCAATGAGTTCGTCAGAAATCTCACGCAAGAAGCGAGTCGGACGGTTATAGCTTGTCTTACCAAAGAGGGTACGGGTATTGGCATTGGTCATGAAGAGGATTTCTTCGGCACGGGTAATACCAACATAAGCCAGGCGACGCTCTTCTTCTAACTCGTCAGGATCTTCGGCTGCGCGTGACAATGGAAAGACACCTTCCTCCATCCCAATCAGAAAGACAACTGGGAACTCAAGACCCTTGGCAGCATGGAGAGTCATCAGGGTCACTTCGGCTGCCTCAGCTTGACCGTCGTCTGTATCAGCGATAAGGGCAAGGTCATTCAAGAAACGGCTGAGCTTGTCCAAACCAGATTCGTCAGCAGGTCCATCATCATTAGTCTCATCAAAGTTTTTGGTTACAGATAAGAACTCTTCGATATTTTCAATACGTGCCTGACTCTCTAAGGTATTTTGAATTTTGAGAGCATCTAGGTAACCTGTCTTGTTAAGAACGACTTCAACAATCTCTGTAATGGTCATGCCGTCTAACTTATCTCTGAGATTCAAGAGAAGATGGGCTAGCTCATAGACTGCCTGCGCAGCTTTTCCCTTAAGGGGAGATAGCATGATATCCGCTGAAGCATCCATCAGACTCATGTTCTGCTCATAAGCAAAGAGTCTGATTTTCTCCAAAGTCCCTGGTCCCACACCACGCTTAGGCTCATTGACAATACGCTCAAAGGAAATATTGTCAGCTGGGTTAGCGATAATGTTGAGGTAAGAAATAACATCACGGATTTCCTTACGGCTGTAGAACTTGGTTCCACCCACCATGGTATAAGGAATGTTTGACTTGAGGAGCGCCTCCTCAATAGTACGTGACTGAGCATTGGTACGGTAAAGAACGGCAAAATCTTTGAAGTTTTTCCCCATCTCACGAACGATATTATCAATGGTTGAGGCTACAAAAACAGCCTCATCTCGCTCATCGTTAGCACGGTAATAGACCAACTGTTCACCATCAGCATTCTGAGTCCAGAGTTTCTTAGGACGACGGTTGCGGTTATTATTGATAACCTCATTTGCCGCTTGAAGAATCTTCTTAGTTGAACGGTAATTTTCCTCAAGTAGAACAACCTGAGCCTCAGGATAATCCTTCTCAAAGTCCAAGATATTCTGCATATCGGCACCACGCCAACCATAGATAGATTGGTCAGCATCCCCAACGACACAGATATTCTTGAAACGTGACGCCAAAAGCTTAACCAACTGGTACTGGGCATGGTTAGTATCCTGATACTCATCCACATGGATATACTGATAACGCTGTTGGTAGTAGGCAAGAACATCCGGATTCTGATCAAAGAGACGCAAGGTCATCATAATCAAATCGTCAAAGTCCATAGCCTCAGAACGGCGCAACTCCTCTTGATAGGCCTTGTAACATTTAGCGACGATTTGCGTATACATATCGCCTGCTTGATTTTCGTAGCCAACCTCGTCTAGTAGGTCATTTTTAGCGTTGGAAATGGTACCCAGAATAGAACGTTCATTCCATTTCTTGGGATCTAAGTTGAGAGCCTTCATGATACGTTTCATCAGCGTGCGCTGCTCACCTGGATCGACAATGGTGAAGTTACGGTTATAACCAATATGATCTGCCTCACGACGCAAAATGCGAACACACATGCTGTGGAAGGTGGCAATCAAGGTTTCTTCTGTGGCTGGATTGAGTGCAATGGCACGCTCACGCATTTCACGCGCAGCCTTATTGGTAAAGGTAATGGCAAGGATATTCCAAGGGTTGACCATCTTCTCATCAATCAAATAAGCGATACGATGCGTCAAAACTCGAGTCTTTCCAGACCCAGCCCCAGCCATAATCAACAGAGGTCCTTCTGTCGTCTCAACCGCCTGGGCTTGTCTGTCATTCATTCCATTTAATAAGGGATTCATTCTTCTACCTAGAACTTAGAAGGCTACAGTTCCTTCTAAACTTTCCTCTCTAGTCTTTCTATAGTGAATGGAATAAGGTTAGGATGAGGTTCAAGTCCTTTTGATGAACACCTGTTCAATCCCTACCTCCTTGCCTAGACCTATTCCTTTCTCAATCTACTATAATCATTAACCTTCTTATTGTACCATGTTTTGGCAAATATTGCTCTCTTGAGTCCATCTTGTAATGAGAAAATACTCTTTCATTTACAGAAAGCTTTGCTATTATTTCAGTAAATAGCGAATTATTTTCAAAACACAATTGACATAGTTCGTTTTTTTTATTAGAATAAAAACAAATAAAATATACCGAATGACGTTAATCAGGAGAAGAAAGTTAGTACTTTCGCCGAAGGAGTAAACTCTCAGGTGCCTCAGTTTGAGGTGGGACTGATTAAGGGACGGACTTCTGGAGAGACCTTGCAGAAAAAGGCTTACTATAAACTTTTTTTCTGCTCTTACAGGCGCCGAAGGGGCAAAGTAATCGCTCAATCTCTCAGGCAAAAGGACAGAAGATAATAATGTTGGCTAGGACTTTGAGATTTTCAGGTCTTTTTGGCTAACCTTCTTATCTATTTCCAGAGGTTCTTCCATTTGAAGAAACCTCTTTTTTAATGCTCATTCTACAAGGAGATTACCTTTTATGTTAGCTTTTTTCACTGCTCTGGATAATCTGGTCTGGGGTGCACCGCTGCTCATCCTCTTAGTCGGAACAGGGATTTACTTGACAGTTCGTCTCGGACTCTTGCAGGTTACTCGTTTGCCACGCGCCTTCAAGCTTATCTTCGCTGAAGACAAGGGTGAGGGAGATATCTCAAGTTTCGCAGCCCTTGCAACTGCCCTCGCTGCAACAGTTGGTACTGGGAATATTGTTGGGGTCGCAACAGCCATTAAGACTGGTGGTCCTGGTGCCCTTTTCTGGATGTGGGTTGCAGCCTTCTTTGGTATGGCAACCAAATATGCCGAAGGGCTTCTCGCTATCAAATACCGCTCAAAAGATGCTAATGGTGAGGTTTCTGGTGGTCCAATGTACTATATCGTTAATGGTATGGGACAACAATGGAAATGGCTGGCTATCCTCTTTGCCATCTTTGGTGTCCTAGTTGCTTGGTTGGGAATCGGTACCTTCTCACAGGTTAACTCAATCACATCAGCCCTTCAAAATAGCTTTGGCTGGTCTCCACAGATCGTTAGTATTTTGATTGCGGTCTTAGTTGGATTCATCGTCTTTGGTGGTATCCAGTCTATCTCAAAAGTTTCTGAAAAAGTTGTTCCTTTCATGGCTGCGCTCTATATCATCGCCGCGCTGATTGTTATTGGATTTAATATCGACAAGGTTATTCCTACACTCGTTTTAGTTGTTCAAGATGCCTTCACACCTGCTGCTGCTATCGGTGGATTTGCTGGTGCGACTGTCAAAGAAGCTATCCAAAAAGGGATTGCTCGTGGTGTTTTCTCAAATGAATCTGGTCTCGGCTCTGCTCCAATCGCTGCCGCTGCTGCCAAGACCAATGAACCTGTTGAACAAGGTTTGATTTCAATGACAGGTACTTTCATAGATACCATTATCATCTGTACACTAACAGGTCTTTCAATCCTTGTTACCAACCAATGGACTGGTAATTTGGAGGGGGCACCAATGACTCAAGCTGCCTTTGCTTCTGTCTTTGGTGATATGGGTAGTCTCGCACTTACCTTGTCACTTGTTCTCTTTGCCTTTACTACTATCCTCGGCTGGTCATACTACGGCGAACGTTGTTTTGAATTCCTCTTTGGTACAAAAGGAATCAGCCTCTACCGTACTATCTTCGTCCTTATGGTGGCTCTTGGTGGCTTCCTCAGCCTTGACCTTATCTGGATTATCGCCGATATCGTTAACGGTCTTATGGCGCTACCTAACCTGGTTGCCCTACTCTTCTTATCACCAGTTATCATCAAGGAAACCAAGTCGTATTTTGACCGTCATCGTTAAATAGCATAGCAAGTTTGGAAATTTCCAAACTTGTTTTTTTAACATAAGATTGTTTGATAGTTAACAAAGTTTGACAAATAATAGTATTCTAACATATAATAGATAGGTTGTTGTTTTTCTGCTATTACAGAAAGCAACAGGAGTTTTATGCTCAATTAATTATATTTAGGAGTTAATCATGTATCAATTCTTATCGTCACTAGACACACTTGTCTGGGGACCACCACTCCTAGTTCTTCTTGTTGGAACAGGGATTTACCTGTCAAGTCGTCTCGGACTACTTCAAGTCTTTAAATTGCCAAAGGCTCTCAAGTTGATCTTTGCAAGCGACAATAAGGGGGAAGGTGATATTTCAAGCTTTGCCGCACTTGCTACAGCACTAGCCGCAACAGTCGGCACAGGAAATATCGTTGGAGTTGCAACAGCTATTAAGCTGGGTGGACCTGGAGCACTCTTTTGGATGTGGGTTGCAGCCTTCTTTGGGATGGCAACCAAATATGCCGAAGGTGTTCTAGCTATTAAATACCGTACAGTTGATGACAAGGGCGAAATCGCTGGTGGCCCTATGTACTACATCACAAATGGTATGGGGGAAAAATGGAGATGGCTTGCTACTCTTTTCTCTCTCTTCGGAGTGATGGTTGCCCTCTTTGGATCAGGTACCTTCACTCAGGTCAATTCGATTACAGATTCTTTGAGAAATTCGCTCGGGCTGGCACCACAGATTGTCAGCATTGTCCTTGCAGTAGTCGTTGCCATTATCATCTTTGGTGGTATTCAATCCATCTCCAAAGTATCTGAGAAAGTCGTACCTTTCATGGCGATTATCTACATTATCGCTGCCTTGACAGTCCTTCTTTTCAACTGGACTAATATCATTCCTAGCTTGATTTTGGTAATCAAATCTGCCTTCACCGGTCAAGCAGCCACTGGTGGCTTTGCTGGTGCAACTGTTATGATTGCTATTCAATCAGGGATTGCTCGTGGTGTCTTTTCTAACGAATCTGGTCTTGGCTCTGCACCGATCGCTGCCGCTGCCGCTAAAACAGAGGAACCTGTTGAGCAAGGACTTGTATCAATGACAGGTACCTTTATCGATACGATCATCATCTGTAGCATGACTGGACTTGCCATCATCGTTACAGGTCAATGGTCTACTGATCTTAATGGTGCTAGCTTAACACAGTCAGCCTTCTCAACTGTCTTTGGTGATTTTGGAGTTTGGGCATTGACCATTAGCCTTATCCTCTTTGCCTTTACAACAATCCTCGGTTGGGGCTACTATGGCGAAAAATGTTTCGAATTCCTCTTCGGAACTAAAGTCATTCCAATCTATCGTATCGTCTTTGTCGCAATGGTTGCCCTCGGTGGTTATATCAGTCTTGAAACAATCTGGGTCATCGCTGATATCGTAAACGGTCTTATGGCCTTCCCTAATTTGATTGCACTGCTCTTCTTGTCACCAATTATCATTAAGGAAACCAAGACTTACTTTAAGAAAATAAAATAAAAAAAGCTGATTTTCAGCTTTTTTACTTTTTCCAAACATGTTATAATAGGAAGAATTGCTAAAAGTTATAAGGCAACCTCTGAACAACTTATTACAGAAAGGAATTGACCTATGTCTAGTCCAACAGATAACCTCAGACTTGCTAAAAGAGGTCCTATCCTCAGTATCATCGCCTACATCGGACTATCTGTCGCCAAACTCGGAGCTGGTTACTTTCTCAACTCAGCCTCACTGACTGCCGACGGGTTTAACAACCTGTCAGATATTGTCGGTAATATTGCGCTCTTGATTGGTCTCCACCTTGCTAGCCAACCTGCTGATGAAGACCATAAGTTTGGTCACTGGAAAATAGAAGATCTGTCCAGCTTGATTACCTCTTTCATCATGTTTATCGTTGGTTTTCAGGTTTTGATACAGACCATCCAAAAGATTATTTCAGGTGACAGTACAGAAATTGACCCTTTGGGTGCCTTGGTTGGTATTCTGTCGGCACTGGTTATGTTCGGAGTTTATCTCTACAACCGCCAATTATCTAAAAAGGTCAAATCAAGCGCTCTTGTTGCTGCGTCAAAAGATAACCTTTCAGATGCACTAACTTCATTAGGAACCTCAGTTGCCATTATCGCTTCTGCATTTAACCTACTTATCCTTGACCAGATAGTTGCCATCATCATTACCTACCTAATCCTCAGAACAGCCTACGAGATTTTCATGGAAGCAACCTTCAGCCTATCTGATGGATTTGATGATAAGCAGTTAAAACAGTATGAAGAAGCCATTTTAGAAATTCCTAAAATTACACGTGTCAAATCCCAACGTGGGCGTACCTACGGTAGCAATATCTATCTCGATATCGTCCTCGAGATGAACCCAGACCTCTCTGTTTACGAGAGCCATGCCATCACCGAACAGGTTGAAGAAATGCTTAGTCAGCGCTACTCAGTCTATGATATTGATATCCACGTTGAGCCTTCTGCCATTCCAGAGGATGAAATCTTTGGTAATGTTCTTAAAAAGCTCTTCAAGAACGAGAAACTTATTCTCTCAAAAATCCCAGATTACCAACTTCTCCTTGCCGATGACTTTTATAGCATTGACGAATTTGGTCAAAAACGTGATAAAGAAGAAACCATCGACAAAGACAGACACTTCCACAATGATTTTACCCATTTCAAGATGGAATCAGTCAGTCAAAAAACAAAACTTATCACCTATGAACTTGAAGGCTGTCTCCACACAAGCATCTGGCGTCGAAATGAAGAATGGTATCTGATTTATCATCAAATTACTAAAAAATCATCATAAAACCAAAAATAGTCTTATCAAACTGATTAGACTATTTTTGCACAAATAAAAAGAGGCTGGAAAAAAATTCCTAGTCCTCTTTCTTTTTAGTCTGATTTGCAAGACGCAGTGGTTGAGTGGGCTCTAATTCGTTGAAAAATCAACTCTTACAGCCCTAACGAATGACGCAAACTTTGTTTGCTTCATTTCCAACTTCCAACAGTTCACTGAACTGTTGGAAGTGTGCGGAGGTGGGAGTGAAACAGTCTGGGGATAGACTGTTTCAGGTCAGCAACCTAAAAGAAAGACTTGCTGACAAAATCGAATTCCTTCGGAATTACCGATTTTTGTCCCACTCTCTTTTCTTAACTTTTAATGTCGTCAGTAGCAACGTCTTCTCCAAACCATTTGTTTGAAATTTCTTGGAATTTACCTTCTTTGTAGAGTTGTTTGAAAGCTTCATTGATTTTAGTAACCAATGTTTTATCAGCTTTACGAGCACCTACTGAGAAGTTTTCAGCATCATAGCCAGTACTGATGATATTGTAATTATCCAAAGTACCTTCTTGATTCAAATAGTAATTCGCATAAACACGGTCAATCAAGAGACCGTCAATACGATCATTATCTAAGTCAATAAGAGCTTGAGTAAATGTTTCATATTGAGTTGCATCGCCACCTGAAACAATATCTTTCAAGATTTCTGGATTTGATGTAAAGGTATCATAACCTGATGAACCTGCCTGGGCACCCAAAACCTTATCTTTCATACCAGCTACAGTTGTGATATTAGATGATTTCTTAGTGACAAGCACCTGCTCATTTACCATATAAGGATCAGTAAAGGCTACTTTTTCCTTACGCTCATCAGTCACTGAGTAACCGTTCCAAATCAAATCAATGGTACCGTTGTTCAACTCAGTTTCTTTCATATCCCAGTTGATTGACTGCCATTTAACCGTAATACCGTATTCTGCAAAGACAGCATTAGCAAGGTCAATATCAAAACCGACATTCTTACCATCTTCATTCTCGTAACCCATTGGTACAAATGTGTTATCAAAACCGATAGTAATTGTTTTGTCTTTCTCATAGGTTGACCAATTATCAGAATTAGCTTTTGAGCTACTTGAACTTGAAGAGCTACAAGCTGCTAAAGTTACAGTTGCAAGTGCTGCAACGCCAAGGGCAATCCATTTTTTCAATTTCATAAATAGTCCTCACTTTATTTTGGATTTACTCGAAGAATATTATCTGCAATATTTTCAGCAAAAGTCATATCATGGGTAACCACAATTTGTGTAACACCAGTTTCACGATTCTGCTTAATCAAATTTTCAACTTCCTGACGCAACTCAGGATCTAGAGCCGATGTAGGCTCATCATAACCAATAATCTCAGGATCAATCATCATTGCACGCGCAAGAGCAACACGCTGTTTCTGACCACCTGACAGTGAAGATGGATAGACATTAGCATGCTCAGACAATCCCAAACGTTTTAAAAGACCAAGAGCTTTATCTGTCGCATCGCTTTTTGTCATTCCCATCGTTTTGGTTGGTGACAAGATGAGATTATCCAAAACAGTCATATGCGGAAAGAGTTGGAAATCTTGAAAAACAAAGCCCAAAAGATTTTCAGTTTCTAAGTGATTGGTAGGAACTGGTTTCCCATTATAAATGACTTCACCAGCATCCATTGTCTCAAGACCAGCTAGCATACGAAGCAATGTAGTCTTACCACCACCAGATGGACCAACAATCGCTAGAACTTCACCATCTTGAATTGTCAGACTAAAGTCATGAAAAATAACCTTTTGACCAAAATTTTTGAAAACATTTTTTAATTCTAACATGTCATCACCTTACTTATAATAATCATACTTTTTCTCAATTTGTTTTGATAGTACTGTGACAGCACCAATCAATAGAAGGTAAATGGCACCTGCAATAAACATTGGGGCAAGCGTTGCATCACGGTTTGCCGCAGTTTTACTTGCCATAAGAAGGTCTCCAACACCCAGAACGTAGACAAGTGAAGAATCTTTAACAAGATTGATAATTTCATTGAAAACACTTGGTAGAACAATCTTGAAAACTTGTGGCAAAATGATGTAACGAATGGTTTGAAGTTGATTGAATTTCAAAACCTTAGCTGCTTCGAACTGACCTTTAGGAATTGCCTCGATACCACCACGGAAGATTTCTGCAAAATAAGCCGCATAATTAAGAGTGAAAGCAAGGATTGCCGCAGGAATACGTTCCATAACCACTCCAACACTTGGCAATACATAGTAGAAGAAAATCAATTGCAAGAGTAAAGGTGTTCCACGCATAACCCAAACATAGATGGTCAAGAGCCAACGTAAAGGTTTAAATTTAATTTGCATCAGAAAGGCAAGAGCTGCTCCAATTGGGATTGAAAGAACAACCACAATTGCAAAAACTTCTAATGTTACCACAGCACCGCTTAGCAGGCTTGGTAGGACTTGTAAAATGTAAGACATAGTCTCTCCTAACAAAATCTTTTGGACCTGATATTCAGTGTTTTAGATAAAAACTCAATTGAATGATAGATAAACAAGCACAGTTTACTAACTTTATGGCTTCATTACCTATTCTAAGCACCAAAATCCAAACTAATACCAATATTATACCAAAATTTGACCTTTTTTGATAGTTTTTTCTATGTAAAAAGGACCAGACGCACTCTACTAGGAGAATGAATATCTGATCCTACAAATTTAGATTTTCTTAACGAATTCTGATTTCAATTTCATGGCACCAAAACCATCAATTTTACAGTCAATATTGTGATCACCTTCAACGATACGAATGTTTTTAACACGAGTACCTTGCTTAAGATCTTTTGGAGCACCCTTAACTTTAAGGTCTTTGATCAAAGTAACAGTATCACCATCAGCTAATTTATTACCATTAGCATCAATAGCTACCACACCTTCTTCTTCAACCTCATTTGGATCCCACTCGTAGGCACACTCAGGACAAACAAGCAAAACTCCATCTTCATAAACATATTCTGAATTACATTTTGGACAATTTGGTAGTGACATGATTAACTCCTATTTTTTAATATAACAACTATTTTACCGTAAAATAGCAGAGCTGACAAGCATTCCTAGAAAATGAAAAGCCTTTCGATAGAAAACTTACGAAAGGCCCTTATTTTTATTCAACTGTAACTGATTTTGCAAGGTTACGTGGCTTATCAACATCAAGCCCTCGTTGGAGAGTTGCATAGTAAGCAACCAACTGTGTTGGAACGACCATTGTGATTGATGATAGATACGGGTGGACAGTTGAGACTTTGATGTCATCATCTTCACGCGCCATAGTTTCATCAACGATAGTCAAAACGTTAGCTCCTCGAGCGATAACCTCTTGAACGTTACCACGTGTGTGGGCTGCTAGGACTTCGTTGTTTGAAATGAGGGCAAGAACTGGCACACCATCTTCAATCAAGGAAATTGTACCGTGTTTCAATTCTCCTGCTGCAAAGCCTTCACATTGAATGTATGAGATTTCTTTCAATTTAAGTGATGCTTCCATAGCAACATAATAATCGTTACCACGTCCGATATAGAAAGCGTTGCGTGCATCTGCAAGAAGCCCTTGAACTTTCTCTTCAATGAGGTCTTTTTCTGAAAGGGTTGCCTCGATTGATTGTGCAACAAGTGATAGTTCGTGTACCAAATCAAACTCAACTGCTTCTTTCTTACCATTAGCTTCACCAACAGCTTTTGAAAGGAAAGCAAGTGCAGCAACTTGAGCTGTATAGGCTTTAGTAGATGCTACAGCAATTTCTGGACCTGCGTGTAACAACATTGTATAGGTTGCTTCACGTGAAAGTGTTGAACCTGGAACATTCGTTACTGTCAAGCTAGGAATTCCCATTTCATTTGCTTTAACCAAAACTTGACGGCTGTCGGCTGTCTCACCTGATTGACTCAACAAAATAAACATTGGTTTCTCACTCAAAAGTGGCATATTATAGCCCCATTCTGATGCAACACCAAGTTCAACAGGTGTATCTGTCAATTTTTCAATCATTGCTTTTGATGCAAAACCAGCATTGTATGATGTACCAGCTGCAAGGATATAGATACGACCTGCTTCTTGTACAGATTTCACAATTGCAGGGTCAACAGTAAGATTACCATCAGCATCAGCATAAGTTGAAATCAATTTACGCATTACTGTAGGTTGCTCATCAATCTCTTTAAGCATATAGAATGGATAAGTTCCTTTACCAATATCTGAAAGGTCAAGTTCAGCAGTGTACGCTTGACGTTCTACAAGATTTCCATCATAATCAGAGATTTGAACACTATCTTTTGTAAGAACAACAAGTTCTTTATCATGGATTTCCATAAATTGTGATGTTTCACGAATCATTGCCATTGCATCAGAACATACCATGTTGTAACCATCTCCAAGACCAATAAGAAGAGGAGATTTATTTTTTGCAACAAAGATTGTATCAGCATTCTCAGAATCAATCAATGCAAAGGCATAAGATCCTTCAATAATATGAAGTGCTTTTTTGAAAGCCTCAAGAACTGTTAACCCATCTTCAACAAATTGGCCAATCAAGTGAACTGCAATCTCGGTATCAGTTTGTCCTTTAAGTGTATGACCAGCAAGATATTCTTCTTTAATTTGAAGATAGTTTTCAATAACACCATTGTGAACAAGTACAAAACGACCTGTTTCAGAAGTATGAGGGTGAGCGTTATCTTCAGTAACTTGACCATGTGTTGCCCAACGAGTGTGACCAATACCAGCTGAACCAGCGATATCGATACCAATCTTAGCACGAAGATCAGCAATTCGACCAACAGATTTAATCAAGTTTGAACGTTCACCGTTTACGACATAGATACCAGCTGAATCATAGCCACGATATTCCAATTTTTCAAGACCTTGCATCAAAATATCAGTTGCATTTGAATTTCCTACAACACCTACAATACCACACATAATAAATTATCGTAGCAGAGACTAACTGCTACTCTCCTTAAGTTTTATTTAAGAATTGGTATAGTCAATCAATGACTACCAAAACCTTGCAATTACAGTATATACCTAATCATTTTTTCTGTCAAGAAATAAATTGGTATAGTCAATTTCATAAAAATAAAAAGCTTGATGTAAACATCAGGCTCTTCTAAACTAGTAATTTCTAAAAGAAATCAATTATTTTTCTGAATCAAAAAATCCAAATTTATCTAAAGGATAAAGCCTAAAATTAATAACCCCTCTGATTTGACTCTTCTTAATGAGACCAAATTTACGACTGTCATTAGTATTCTGACGATCATCATTTAAAACTAAATAAGTCCCGTCAGGTACACTGGTATATTTTCCTGAGCTAACTGTCGAAACAGAAAGATCTGAAGTAAAAACTTGCTGATTATTACTTGTTTGGTAGTCAGCCTTCTCTTCTTCAATATAACTCTCATCCTGAACAACATCATTAATATACAGAATATCATCCATTACTGTTACCGTATCACCTGGAGTTCCAATTACCCTACTAATGTAAAAAATACCATCAACTTCATAAACAATGAAGTCCTTATAAGCTGGAGTAACATTTTTATTAACAACAACTATGTCATTTTTTTGCAAGAAAGTATTGGAAGCATCTTCATGAACCCTAAAACTTGAAAAAATAAACATTCTCAAAAGAATAAAAGCTAAGATTGCAATGACTATAAGTATAATATTTCTAATTAAATCTCTTTTTACCATTCGTTACTCCTCTAATAATATTATACCATGAATTAGAAGGCAAAAAAAGGATGACTTTAAAATATAATAGTAAGAAAGTCATGAATTATAATTATCATCCTAAAGTAAAATGACATGGTAAAGGCCTACTATCATTTTCAAGACAAGATAAAAAGCCTATCAAATAGGCAATCTCGCTATTCGATAGACTTTTTTATTTTATTATTTTACAGTGCGGATGCGCATTGTGTTTGTACCACCTGAACCAACTGGGACACCAGCAACGATAACAATGTTATCACCTGATTCAACAAGTCCTGATTCAAGAGCTACTTTTTCAGCTACGTCAAACATATCGTCTGTTGAAGCTGGTTTTTCAGTAACAACTGGAATAACACCCCAGTTAATCATCAATGATTTTTGAGTTTTCTCATCAAATGTTACTGCCAAGATATCAGCATCTGGACGGTATTTAGAGATAAGACGTGCAGTATTACCTGATTCAGTCAACGCAACAACAAGTTTGATATCCATTGAGCTTGCAGCATCTTTAACAGCTGAAGCAACAACTTCTGTCTTAGTTGTACGAGCAAATTTTGATGAATCAAGACGACCGTATTCGTTAAGAAGTGTTTGTGCATTCTTATCGATTGTAGCCATTGTACGAACTGATTCAACTGGGTATTTACCGTTAGCTGACTCACCTGAAAGCATTGTTGCATCAGTACCATCGATAACAGCGTTGAAGACGTCAGATACTTCTGAACGAGTTGCACGTGGTTTATCAGTCATTGTTTCAAGCATGTTTGTTGCTGTAATAACTGCTTTACCAGCTGCATTTACTTTAGTGATGATCATTTTTTGGTAAACTGGAACCATTTCAAATGGAACTTCGATACCCATATCACCACGAGCAATCATGATACCATCAGCAGCTTCGATGATTTCATCAATGTTGTCAATACCTTGTTGGTTTTCGATTTTAGCGAACAATTTAACGTGTCCGTTACCTGTTTCTTCACAGATAGCACGTACTTCGTTAACGTCTTTAGCAGTACGTACAAATGAGATAGCGATAAAGTTAAGACCTTGTTCAAGACCAAAACGAATATCAGCATTATCACGTTCTGCAAGTGCTGGGAAAGGAATTTTAGTGTAAGGAATGTTTACACCTTTTTGTTTAGCGATAACACCATCGTTTTCAACTTCAACGATGAATTCACGTTTATCAGCATCTTTTTCAACAACACGAAGTCCAAGTTTACCATCATCGATAAGAACTTGTTTACCAACTTCAACATCGTCGAAGACATCAAGTGCACCAGCAACGTTCAATGCGATAACATCGCGTGTTGATTGGATACCTTGTTTAGTTGCAACGCGAATTTGTTCACCAGTTTTGTATGAATATTCTTTTGCATCTTCAGCAAACAATTCAGTACGGATTTCTGGTCCTTTAGTATCAAGAAGGAAACCAACTTTTTGTCCTGCAAGCTCTTCTGCTTTACGAACAACTTCCATACGTTCACCTTGTTCTGCATGGTCACCGTGTGAGAAGTTGAAACGGAAAACGTTAGCACCTTCAGTGATCAATTGAGCGATTTTTTCAGCAGATGCTTGGTGGTCAAGTTTTTCACCCCAGTATCCATCTTCACCGAATTTTTTACCACCACGGATTTCAACCGCAGGTCCAAGTGTTGCAACGATTTTTACACGTTTATTCATGATTATATGAAACTCCCTTTATTTAATGTCGACTAGCGACGGTTTAACAAATATAATTAATTGACTTTTTCTTAGTGTGCAAGATCACGATTAAGTTCAGCAAAGTCAAGGCGTGCCTTGTGTGGATTATTTACCACGATTTTACCTTCTTCAGTAAGGCTAAACAAAGCACCTTCTTCAGCTGTACCAAGGATTGGGCTTTCTACCAATTCTTCGTTGTGGATACCAACGGCAAGACCACCACGACCAGCTTTAAGAAGTTCAACAGCGTGTGCACCCATCCATGAAGCAAGGACACGGTCACGGGCTGTTGGTGAACCACCACGGAGAAGGTGACCAAGGTTTGTAACACGAAGGTCGCTAGTATCTCCAGCTTCTTTCATTTTAGCAGCAAATTCTTCACCGCTCATAACACCTTCAGCTACAACAATGATGTGGTGATTTTTATTTTTAGTTTCGTAACCTTCAGTGACTTTACGAACAACTTCGTTGATGTCAAAGTCTTCTTCAGGAACGATAATTTGGTCTGCACCGCCTGCGATACCAGCCCAAAGAGCGATATCTCCAGCGCCACGACCCATAACTTCAACAACGAATGTACGTCCGTGACTGAAAGCAGTGTCGCGAAGGCGATCAAGTGCTTCTAAAGCAGTATTTACAGCAGTATCAAAACCGATAGTGTAATCTGTACCAACGATATCATTATCAATTGTACCTGGAAGACCAACTGCTGGGAATCCGTGCTCTGTCAAACGCATAGCGCCGTGGTAAGAACCGTCACCACCAACAACAACAACTCCCTCGATTCCATGTTTTTTAAGTTGCTCAATACCTTTAAGTTGACCTTCAAGTTGGGCAAACTCTGGGTAACGAGCTGATTGAAGGAATGTTCCACCACGAGAAAGCACGTTAGCTACGCTCTTAGCGTCGAATTGGTGGATATCACCTTCGACCATACCTGCATAGCCACGGTTGATTCCATAAACTTCCATTCCTTCTGAAATTGCTTTGCGAACAACTGCACGAACAGCAGCGTTCATACCAGGGGCGTCTCCGCCACTAGTCAAAACAGCAATACGTTTCATTATGCTTGGTACTCCTTTTATTAATTTAACGTTCTTATTATAGCACAAAGATTTTCAAAACGCTCCTATTTTTGTTAAAAATTTAACGAAAAACCGTTTTCAAGGTTATGCCTTGTAATTCATTCTGAATTTCATCATTTTTCATAACAAAATAGGTTTGACTTTGAATAGTTTCTCCAGTTTCTTTATAGTGTAATACTACTGGCAGATGACCCGGAAAAGCTGCTAGAACTCTGGCAATTGCCTGATCATTCTGGTGGTTTTCAATTAAAAGCCAGAGCTTTTCAAGACTTGCCTGTTCTAGTTTACCAAGAATCATTTGATTCTTACCATCTCGTTCTTGAATCTTTCCTGTCATATAATAGAGCCCGCCTTCCTTTAGAAGCTGGCTATAATGATGGAAAGTTTCTGGGAAAATTGTAACTTCAATCGTTGATTGTGTGTCTGTTACCGTTGCAAATGCCATCTGCTGTCCATTACTTTTAGTTCTGATAATTTTCAATTTATCTAGCTGTACCAGTAGCGTTGCTTGTTGATTTGCTTGGACTTGTCCAATCATCTGATAAGCTCCGCCTTGTTTCAAAAGTTCCTTAAGCGGATGTGGACTGATGCCAATGCCTAGAATCTCTTTTTCAGCTTGGTACTTCTCCAAATTTGAAAAATCTTCAGCTTCTATCCAATTGTAGCTCAAATCAGCAAAGAGACTTCCCAGTTCGCTCACAAAAGTTATCAGAGAAGAAAGATTTTCAATCAATTTTCGTCTGTTTGAGTCAAACTGATCAAAAAGTCCGACTTGGATCATTGGGACAAGAAACTCCTCTTTCTGATATTTCTCAGGTAAACGGCTAAGAAAATCCTCCATATTTTGAAATGGACGGTTTTCTAAAATCCAGTAAGCTAAGTCTCTAGGAACAGGTTTAAGATTGTTGAGCCCCAAGTAGATTCGCCCTTCAGATAGTTTGTCCATATAAGGAACCTGATTGATTGACAAAGGCTGCACTTCAAACTGGGCATTGAGGGCGTCTGTAATATAGTCACTGCTCGAATAATTAAGCATGACATTATAGAAAATTGCTGGATAATGACACTTAAAATAAGCTAACTGAAAGGCTAGAGCCGAGTACGCAAAGGCGTGACTTCGGTTAAAACCATAGCCTGCAAACTTTTCCATCATGGTGAAGAGGCGCTCTGTTGTTTGAGGATTTCTGTTCAATCGCTGAGCTCCTTCATAAAAGTCTGCTGACATTTTATGCATTTCACTAGCATCCTTTTTAGACATGGCCCTGCGGAGCAAATCCGCCTTACCTAGTGTAAAACCTGCATAGACCTGCGCAATCTGCATGACCTGCTCCTGATAGAGCATGATGCCATAAGTTGGCTCTAAAATGCTAGCAATGGTTGGATCGATTAAGTCAACTTCTTCCCTGCCAAACTTACGATTAATGAAGTTATCAATGTAATCACTAGCACCAGGTCGATTTAGACTGGTTGTGGCTACTACTTCTTCAAATCGTCTTGGTTTGATACGTTTAAGGAGATTGATAGCGCCAGCTTGCTCAAATTGAAAGATACCCTTAGTATTTCCAGCAGCAAAAAGTTTTAAGGTTTCCTGGTCTTCAAGATCGATACTGGCAATATCAATATCAATCCCTTGTTCTGACAAAAGGAGTTCTTTCATTCTCTGGACAAAAGTCAGATTTCGCAGACCTAGAAAGTCCATTTTTAAGAGACCATTTGCTTCAACTGCTCCTGCATCATACTGGGTCACCATCATATCCTCACCTGGCTTAAGTGGGATATGATCTGTCAACAAATCATCACTCATCACGATACCAGCGGCATGGATAGAAGTCTGTCTTGGTCTCCCTTCAAGTTTTTTAGCAATAGAATAGGCTCTCTGGTACTCTGCTTTGCTATTAACCAACTGACGAAAAGAGGCATTCTTCTCATAAACACTGGTGAGGTTATCTCTAAAGCCAATCTTTTTGGTTAGGTTAGAAAGCTCGTACTCAGCAGCACCAAAACGCTTAAAGACATCACGAACCGCCTGCTTGGCACCAAATGTCGAGAAGGTCACAATCTGCGCTGCATGATCACGCCCATAACGATCTCTAACATAGTGCAGGAACTCACTGCGATAAACATCTGGCAAGTCGATATCAATATCGGGCATACTATAACGCTCTTCGTTTAGGAAACGCTCAAAAAGAAGATTATGCTTAACTGGATCAATCCCAGTAATATCAAGTGAATAGGCAACCAAACTTCCTGCAGCAGAGCCTCGTCCCATCCCCATGTAATAGCCTTGGCTACGCCCAAAGCGGAGCAAATCCCAAACAATGAGGAAGTAATCATCAAAGCCCATCTTATGGATGACCGCAAGCTCTCTTTCCAGACGTTCTTGATAGTCTGCTAACCAAAGACCTTTCTGCTCCAAACCAGCCTGAGTTTTCTCACGAAGTTCAAGGTAAGCGTCCTTCTGACGATTGAATCGTGGTAATTTAAGATTGCTATCGAAGTCATAATGAATTGAAGAGATAACTTTTCCTAAATTATCAATACTCTCAGGGAATTTTGAAAGAAAGGCTTGCTCCATTGTCTTCATTGGAAACAGTAACTGATTTTCAGCAACCGGCTTCACTTCTCTCAGAGGTAGGTTATCTTTGATGGCATGTAGAACCTGGATGGTCTCCCTATCTTCATTTGAAAAATAGCGGATGGTATAGAGAGGGAGAATTGGTTTTGAAAAGACAGTTTCTTCTGTTTCCAAATCAACACCAATATAAAAATCACGATTTAAATTAAGAGTCTCAATTCCTTGAAAATGAGGAATAATCAAACAAATATCTTCAAAGAAGGCTTCTAAGAGAGAATAGTCATGATTATCTGACATGATTTCCGTTGAAATTTTCATCAGATTTTGGTAGCCCTTACTAGACAGCGCAAGCAAACGTGTGGATAGTAATTGACCAGAAAAATCAATCTGACAATCTAAGCCAAGAACACCAGTTAAACCAGCCTGCTCTGCCATTTTGATAAAATGATAGCCAGCATAGAGATTATCCTTATCCATGATACCGACATGGCTATAACCCAAATCTTTAGCACGGTCAATGTAGGTCCTCAAGTCAATCACACTATCCATAAAGGAATAGACCGTTTTGGTATCCAAGGGTGCAAACATGGCAAATCCCCTCCTTCTTTTTTGATTTATCTTATCTATTATACTATGAATAGGATAAAATAGGCAAAAAGTTCTCTTAGCATACCTGATATTGAAGAAGTTCAGTTGTTGCTTATCTCAGCATAGACAAGGCTTTGCTAAGTCAAAAAAATCGCGACGATAAATTAAAAATATCATCATATATGATGGGAGGTTAATTTATCGTGACGATGCTTTAGGCGTACGAGGTACGCCACCTTCGATTCTCTCTACCGTGGTGCTAAGAGCGACACATTCGTTTAGGAGTAAAATAGCACAGTGGGCTATTTTAGGTCTGAGCCTTAAAACTAGAAAGCGAAGAGAAAAGCCCCTAGGCATTTCCTTTAGTAATGAAACTGAAGGTTTGCGACACGAAATGGTAATTTCGATAATTCTTCGTTTCCTGTTACCCTCCTCAAACAGACCGATGAACTTATAGCAAGTCTGAATTTTGGGTTGCCGACCTAAGGAGAATATCGAAAAAACAAAAACAACAGGAATGATTCAATATTGAAATTTTTGCTATTTCAAGAACTCTCTGTTATAATAAGGAAGTATCATTTCTCATATGGGGTCGTTACGGATTCGACAGGCATTATGAGGCATATTTTGCGACTCGTGTGGCGACGTAAACGCTCAGTTAAATATAACTGCAAAAAATACAAACTCTTACGCTGTAGCTGCCTAAACACCAGCTCGCGTGACTTGGACTGGATTGCTTGCGTTTAGTTTCAGGTCTTATTATTAGCAAGATACGTTTAACTATTGCCTAGCTAGTTAAAAAGAGATTGATAGGCTCGCTATCTGAAGGGTTGAGTTATGTCTCGTCTGATGGTTAAATCAAAAACATAACCTATGGTTGTAGACAAATATGTTGGCAGGTGTTTGGACGTGGGTTCAACTCCCACCGGCTCCATCAGAAAAGGAACTTGAGACAATGTCTTAGGTTCTTTCTTTTATATTACAAAGAATAAGCAAGAGGAATTATCATATTAAATATGCTATAATATTTAATAAATAAAAATTGGAGAAACTTATGAAATCAAAAAAACTAGTCAGTCTCTCACTGGCAATTATTGCAAGTCTAAGCTTAGCTGCATGTTCAACATCAAGTACAGACACTTCTTCAAGCTCATCTAGTAGTGTTAACCAGCTAACTGCTGATAATCAAGAAACTCGTTTAAATTTTAACAAAATCACTACAGGAACAGCTGCTAATAATTTCCAAGGTGGTTCTACCTTGGAACAACTCACTGAACTTTTCGGTCAACCTAACAGCCATGAACAAAGAGCAGCTGGCGACGCAACTGTAGAAGCATATACTTGGCAAATTGATGCAATAACAATTGAAGCTCAATTGTATAACAACTCTACGATTGCAAAATCAATTTCAGGCTTTAGCTTTATTCGCGATGCCAAGGTTACCTTAAAAGACTATAATAAGCTTAAAGTTAATGAAACTACCTATGATCAAGCAGTACAAATTCTGGGTGAACCAGACGTTATGTCTCGTGCAGTTTCTTCAGATAGCGAACAAGTTCAAGCAATTTGGACTAGTGGACTCAAAACTGATTCAACAGCACAAGTTGAATTGAACTTTACAAATAATATCTTAACTACTGAAAATCAAGTTGGTTTAAGTAACTAATTTAAGACCTCAAAAACAAATAGAAAAAAGAGATTGAATAAAATTGTTCAATCTCTTTTCTTTGATTTGGAGCAAGAAAATTAAAAACTCTTATATATCAAGAGTTTTTAGCTTGTGTTTATCCACCCTAAGGGAATCGAACCCCTATTTCAAGAACCGGAATCTTGCGTGATATCCATTACACTAAGGATGGAAAGTAGTTTGAACGATTGGTTCAAACTATAGAAAAGAGCCTGCTAAGCAAGCTCTGTATTATAATTACAATTCAATATCACCGAAAAGATCAGCCATTGAGAATCCAGTTTGAGTTTCTGGAAGTTCGTAATCACGTTTTTCTTGACGTTTTGGACGACGTGGACGTGATTGACGTTTTTCTTCTTTTTCACCTTCAGCTTGTGCTGGGCGTTCTTCAAGAGCTTTGATTGAAAGTGATACACGTTCTGCATCAGCATTTACTTCAAGAACTTTAACAGTAACGTCTTGACCTACTGAAAGAACATCTTTTGGATTTTCAACACGTTTGTGTGAAATTTGTGAGATGTGAACAAGTCCATCGATACCAGGCAATACTTCAACGAAAGCACCGAAGTCAGTCAAACGTTTAACTTTACCTTCGATAACATCACCAGCAGCAAGTTTTTGTTCAACACCATCCCATGGTCCAGGTGTTGTAGCTTTCAATGAAAGTGATACACGACCTGCTTCTTCGTCAATAGCAAGAACTTTAACTTCAACTTCATCACCAACTGATACAACAGATTTTGGTGAAACGTTACGTTCGTGTGACAATTCAGTCACGTGAACAAGTCCGTCAACACCACCAAGGTCGATGAAAGCACCGAAGCTTGTCAAACGTGCAACTTTACCAGTTACAACTGAACCAACTTCAATTTTTGAGAAAATTTCTTTACGAGCTTCTGCTGCAGCTGCTTCAACAACTTCACGACGTGAAAGGATGAAACGGTTTTCTGAAGCATCAACTTCTTTAATTTTAGCACCAAATTCTTGACCTACGAATTGTTCAGTGTTACGAACAAAACGAGTATCGATCATTGAAGCTGGGATAAATCCACGGATACCTTCAAATTCAACTGAAAGTCCACCTTTAACGGCACGAGTACCTTTAACAGTAACAACTTCTTCTTCACGACCAACAAGCTTGTCCCATGCTTTGCGAGCTTCCAAGCGTTTTTTAGATACAAGGTAAGTAACAGTATCAGTATCTTTACCTACAACTTGACGAAGAACAAGCACTTCAAGTGTTTCGCCAGCTTTAACAAAGTCGTTGATGTCAGCATCACGATCGTTAGTCAATTCACGAAGAGTAAGAACACCTTCAATACCAGTGCCTTCGATAACAACGTTTGCTTGACCATTATCAACAGTTAAAACTTCCGCAGTGACAACATCACCAGGGTTAACTTCGCTAACACTGTTTAGCAAATCTTCAAATTCATTCATTCTAAAAAATCCTCCAACAAAAGCTAGCAGAGCTAGCTTTTGATAACAATATATTTTCTCAAGGTACCCGCAAGGACAAGCAATTATCTCTTTGACGGTGTCAGATAAAATCTGATACCTTTGACTGGGGTAGCTGGATTCGAACCAACGCATGAGGGAGTCAAAGTCCCTTGCCTTACCGCTTGGCTATACCCCATTAAATGGAAAGAGAGGGATTCGAACCCCCGAACCCGAAGGAGCGGATTTACAGTCCGCCGCGTTTAGCCTCTTCGCTATCTTTCCTTAACAACAAAAACTATTCTATCATAGATTTTGTTGGTGTGCAAGACTTTTTTTATTTTTTTAGCGATTTAGGTTATATTCTTCAACGATTACTGCTACGGCTGCTTCAAGCTTCTTGTGGAAAGAACTTGCGATTCCATCTTTAACAATAACAAATTGGTCGTCAAGCTCTGCAATTTCACCAATAGCTTTCTTACCGATTGATAGTGAATAGCCATCAAGTTTCACATTGTTTACTGAAACTTTTGCGTCAGCGATTTGAATTTCGATTTTTTTGTCTTTTTTACTCATAATTTACCTCTTGACCTCATTTTCCTTACCATTTTACACGAAAACAAAAAAGCTTGCAAGATTAACCTGCAAAGCTTTTCAAAATCTTAGCTCTTAGTCAACTTTGACAATCCAGCCTTCTGGTGCTTCAACATCACCAAACTGAATTCCTGTCAACTCGTCATAGAGTTTACGTGTCACTGGTCCAACTTCTGTTTCTGAATAGAAAACATGGAAGTCATCACCGTGTTGCACGCCACCAATTGGTGAAATAACTGCTGCTGTACCACAAGCACCTGCTTCAATAAACTTATCAAGCTCATCTACACGAACATCACCCTCGATAGCTTTCATACCGAAACGATTTTCAGCCAAATAAAGGAGTGAATACTTGGTAATTGATGGCAAGATTGATGGGCTGAGTGGTGTGATAAATTCATTATCTGCTGTAATACCAAAGAAGTTTGCTGAACCAACTTCTTCAATCTTAGTATGAGTTGCTGGGTCGAGATAGATGACATCTGAAAATCCTTTAGATTTTGCATACTGACCTGGAAGAAGACTGGCAGCGTAGTTACCACCTACTTTGGCTGCACCTGTTCCATGAGGAGCTGCACGGTCATAATCATCTTGAATTAAGAAGTTAGTTGGTGCCAAACCACCTTTGAAGTAGTTACCAACAGGCATAGCAAAGATAGTAAAGATATATTCCTCAGCTGGATGAACACCGATAATATCACCAACACCAATCAAAAGTGGACGAAGGTAAAGAGTTGCACCTGTTCCGTATGGTGGGACAAAGTCTTCATTTGCTTTAACCACTTGTTTTGCAGCTTCAACAAATTTTTCTGTTGGAACTTGTGGCATCAAAAGACGGTCTGCAGTACGTTGAAGACGCTCTGCATTTTGGTCTGGACGGAAAAGTTGCACTGAACCATCTTTAGTACGGTAGGCTTTCAAACCTTCGAAGGCTTGTTGACCATAGTGAAGTGCAGGTGATGCTTCTGAAATGTGGAGGGTTGCATCTTCTGTCAATTGTCCTTCATCCCACTTACCATCTTTATAGTAAGAAATATAGCGTAATGGAAGTTGACGATAAGCAAATCCTAGGTTTTCCCAATCAATATCTACTGTCATATGAGTATCCTCTTTTCTGTGATTAACTGTTGTCTAGTATATCGCTTTTTAGAAGCATTGGCAAGGATTTTTGTAAAATTCTGACAATTTAGTTTTATGATAGCGTTTTCTATGACGCTAAAAGAAAAACCTACGCTGAGCGTAGGCTTATAGAGTTACTTTTCATCAACTATTTGTGCTGAGAAAATATCTTGTTCTAGGATAAAGCTGCCGTTACTTGTTCTGTCTGACAAACTTAGTTCTGCTAGAACTCTTTCATTTTTTTCGCCAGTTGTTGACTGAACCTTCAATTTTTGTTTGACCATGCTAGTTTCAGTTGTGAATAAACCAAGGTCAGCACTGCTATTATCCGTCAAAACCGGTCCTGCCATATAGACACGATGTGGCTTGCTCTTGAGCTCGCGCAGAACTTGAAGACCGCGACCAACACGCTTAGCCTGAGGGATTTCAGACATTGCAACACGCTTGAGGCTAGACCTCTGCGTCAAGATATAGAAGGAATCTGTGTTGGCGATGAAGGCTGACTGGACATGGTCGCCATCCTTGAGGTTGATAGCCTTGACACCAGCTGCCTTGGCACCTACTACTGGCACTTCTTCGATTGAAAATCGCAGAGCATAACCATTGTATGTGACCAGCATAACATCGTCTAAGAGGATAGGCGATACGGTAATGACGCTGTCGCTAGAATCTTTAATCTTAGCGTACTTGCTTGATTTAGACTTATAAGTTCGCCAAGGTGACAAGTCTGTGATAGATAAACGTTTGATTTGACCAAGCTTAGTCGCTGCGAAATATGTTCCTGACTCAAAGTCATCACGAATTTCAGCGTAGATAACCTCTTCATCTGTCGCAAAATTGGTGATTGTCTGTGATAGATGCTCACCGATATCCTTCCAACGGATGTCTGTTAACTCATGAACTGGACGATAGACCAGATTTCCTTGATTGGTGAAAATCAGAAGATGCTGAGTTGTTTTAGCTTGTTTATGGAAAATCAGCTCATCATCATCACGCTTACCGACTTCTTCTAGCGTTGAGGCATTGAAAGAACGAAGGCTAGTACGTTTAAGATAACCACCTCTTGTCACGCTAACATAGGTCTCTTCTTCGACAATCAGACTAGCGGTATCAATCTCAATGGTCTGGCTTTCAGCCTGTAATTCTGAACGACGTGGATTTCCAAAGATTTTCTTGATTTCTCGCAGTTCCTTCTTCATGAGATTGAACATAGTGCGTTCATCACCGATGATTGCTGTCAATGTAGCAATCTGATCTCGCAAATCAGCTTCTTCTTTCTGAAGTGTAACGATATCGGTATTGGTCAAGCGATAGAGCTGCAAGGTTACGATGGCTTCTGCCTGTTCCTCTGAAAAAGCATAGCTGACCTTTAGATTTTCCTTAGCGTCAGCCTTATTTTCAGAAGCACGGATGAGGGCGATGACCTCATCCAAAATGGAGATTACTCGAATCAAGCCCTCAACAATATGCAAGCGCTTCTCAGCCTTTTCCTTGTCAAACTTAGAACGAGCCACAATAATGTCACGACGGTGGGCAATGTAGCTAGATAAAATCTTCTGCAATCCAACCTGACGTGGGGTGAAATTATCAATAGCCACCATGTTGAAGTTGTAATTAACCTGCAAATCAGTGTACTTGAGCAGGTAATTAAGAATAGTCTGACTATCCGCATCCTTCTTCAACTCAATAGCGATACGAAGTCCTGTACGGTCTGATTCATCACGAACTTCTGCGATACCTGGCACCTTGTTGTTGACACGGACATCGTCAATCTTCTTGACCAGCACAGCCTTATTGACATCAAAAGGAATCTCGGTAACGACAATCTGCTCCTTGCCACCCTTGAGCTTTTCAATCTCTGTGCGTGAACGAACGACCACACGACCTTTACCAGTCTCATAGGCTTTCCTAATCTCATCAGCTCCCTGAATGATAGCTCCAGTCGGAAAATCTGGTCCAGGCAGGAACTCCATGAGCTTGTCTAGTTTAGCAGACGGATGGTCAATCATGTAGACAACCGCATCAATTACCTCCGAGAGATTGTGAGGTGGAATATCCGTTGCATAACCAGCAGAAATCCCCGTTGCACCATTGACCAAAAGGTTGGGAAAGGCCGCAGGAAGTACCGTTGGCTCCTTCTCTGTATCGTCAAAGTTCCAAGCCCAAGGGACTGTCTTCTTGTCGATATCCTGCAGAAGGTAGCCTGCAATCTCAGAAAGACGAGCCTCTGTATAACGCATAGCGGCTGGCGGATCACCATCCATCGAACCGTTGTTACCGTGCATTTCAACAAGAATCTCACGGTTTTTCCAGTCCTGACTCATACGCACCATGGCGTCATAAATGGATGAATCACCGTGAGGATGGAAATTCCCCATGATATTGCCGACTGACTTGGCTGACTTGCGGTAGCCTTTTTCAAACGTATTACCATCCTTATTCATGGAATAAAGAATGCGGCGCTGAACAGGTTTTAACCCGTCACGAATATCAGGAAGCGCACGCTCCTGAATGATGTATTTGGAGTAGCGACCAAAACGCTCTCCCATGATGTCCTCAAGGGACATGTTTTGAATGTTACTCATAATTTAAGATACAAAGCCCGTAAACGACACAGTGAAAATAGGCAATCGACAGGAAATCCTGATTTCCTAGGCAATTGGTCTTTTTCACACAGTCGTTCGGGCGTGTTCAATTCAAACGAATCAAACATTCCTTTCTTCTGACCTGATTAACGGCTAATAGTGTATTTCAAATTTCATTTAAATTACTTAATTTGCTAACTCTCAAAGCTTGTAATCGGTTCTCTATTAACGTGATAGAACATGGCAATCATGTCTCCCACCTTGTCATAAAGATTATCATCCACATAAGCTAAATTTTCAATAATTAACTCCTCATTTGATATGAGATTATTGTGATAAGCTTCTGCATATTGACCACAAGTTTTTAAATAGTTCATAATAACGGTCATTCTTTTTGCTGACGATTATAAATTTTTTCTTTCACAAGAGTATCTCGAATAAAATCACAATCTTCATCATACTGACGCCACCAATTTATATTACCATGTTCCTGCGCTTCCCAACGAATCTTTTCTAACCGACGAAGTAATTCACCTTGCAAACAAGTTGACTCACCATTTGTAGGAATGTATGTTTCCCAAATGTATTTCAACTCCTCTAAATAGTTTGATTGATAATGCTCCTCTTTCAAATTATCAAGATTTACTTTATGTTTTAAAAATTTAAATATCATTTTTTCACTTCCGCTTATTCATGATATAGTTTTTCAAGTATTCAACATCTTGTTTCTTTGGCTGAAAGTCCTCTATCATTGAAGAGCCAATCGCATACCAAACTGCTTCAAAATCAGCTAAGTTATCGAAAGTCACTCCCATGATAGATAACTCTTCACGATTAACAAGTAAAGTCATCATCAATTCCCCTCAGCTTATTTCTCACTATCCGTTGAGGTATCTATCGTCTTCTTCCCACTTTTACGTTTCTTATAACGACTACGAATAGCATTGAGTTGGTCACGTAGTTCTGCAAAATAAGCACGTTCTGGATAAGCATAAACACTGATAGCTGTATAATCAACAAAGAAGTCATAGATTTCAGTCAGTTGACGACGCAGTTCCTTCGTTTTTCCTACTTGTTTACCTTCTGTTTCCTTGAGACGCTCTTGATATAACTTTTCAAAAGTTCTCTGACTGCTAGTTAGACTATCAACAAAAGCTGTCAAATTAAGCTGAGTAAGAGCATCTTGGTAATTAGGCTCTGCTAACTTCTTCAAAAGATGGTTGATACTTTCTGTTTCTTTTTCGTAGTTAGCTTCAGCGATACCTTTGTAATTGTTAAATAGCTGAGCTAAGCCCTCATAAGCTGTCTTAGTTGCAGGAGTCTTAACCAAGGCATAAGCCTTATGGAGACGAAAAAGTGTCAGCAATGCCTCATCACGTTCACGATCTGCCTCTGAAAGATTAGCCGCTGTCTGGCTCTTTCTAGCCTGATGAAGACTAGCCTTATAAGAATCCAGAGTTGGTTCAAAAAGAGCTAATTTGGATACATAGGTCAATTCAGGCTTTGCTTTTTTTGTAAAAGCCTTAATCACCTCAGCGCTCTCAGTCATCAACTGAGCAAACTCCTGACTATCAAGAACACTAAGTGTCAGAGATTGAATATCATAAATTTTTTTCTTCATCATTTTTCCTTTCTAAAAATACAAGACAGAGTTAAACAAACAGCAAAACATAGACTAAGCCATAGCAATAACCATAACAAGACGACCGACTTAGTTTAAGACAAACTAAGTCTCACTTCATAAAAGACTGTCTTAGACTAAGATAGCTAGTCCCAAAAGATTTTATCCTTGTCCTAAACTAAGTTAAATACTCCGATTACCTAAATGTGACTGACTTAATCTAAGACTGTATAAACTTTATAGAAAGTCTAGTTGTCTGAGTTTGGGACGGTTTTATAGATAGAACATCCTAGACTTTTCCATAGTAAGAATCTAGTAATTTGACACATTCCTGAGCTATTGCCCTAGCTAAATGAGGAGGAACAGCATTCCCAACATGTTCACAACGTTTACTATGTGTTCCAAAAAATTTATAATTCAGTGGAAAACCAGTAATTGTAGCAGCCTCTCTTACTGTTATGCTACGATGTTCTTTAGGATGAACTGGAAAATTACTATGTCCTGGAACTAAAGTTGGACTAGGTTCTTTTCCGTCTAGACGCATTGTTGAACCTCGAGAATAAAACTTACTAATTTTTAACTCCTGAGGTAGTTCATCAATATGATTAGCAATACTATCTCCTTCTGGAATATATTTAAAACGTTCTACTGTTTTTGCATTATGATTCATCGGCTGATTATCTATATCTTCTTTATCTTGATAATCAATCATTGCTAGAGCATCATTAACAGTTCGTACTGGTGGTAATGATAGGTATTTTTTATCTAGACTAGACTTATAAACCGAAGGACTCATAAACTTAGGTTCAGGAAAAACAAAATCTAACTTTATATCTTCTCTAACTGCAACTATGATAACACGTTCTCGTTTTGTAGAAGAACCATACCAAGAAGCGTTTAAAACAGAAGTATATAGTTTATAACCCAACCTTTTATAAATACGTTCAATATCCTCCATTACAGAAATATAGTATTCTGATTTTTCTATCCTCTTTAGAAGAATTTTTTTCTGATCTCGAAGTCGCTTTCCCTCTTCTTCAAACTCCTCTGTTATAGATTTTGATTTTCGTAACGCCGATTTTCTTCCTTTATAGTTTTCTAGTGAAGTCCATAACTCAGTAATCTCATTTCTTAATTCATCATTATCATCTCCAATATAGATTTTAGCATTTAGGATTCCTGGTACATTTTCAACGATAGAAATCTTTGGTAAGAACTCTTCTACTAATTCTAATTGCTTATGATAGAGATAATTACGTTCATCAATAGGATTCCTTTCCCCTGCAAGACTAAAACTTTTACAAACCACTCCTCCAAAGAAAACATCAATCTCCCCTTTTTTTACATTTAATTTTTGACGTAATGCCGCTGGATTGATATCTGTGATAGAACTATTATCAATAAATGCCTTCTCTTCTTTTAAGTTAGGATTGTTATAGACTAAAGTATCTAAACATTCTTTAACAAAATCATTTACATAAACAGTCCTGAAGTTCTCTTGCATAAAACCTAGATGAGAGCCTCCAGCACCAACAAAGGTTTCAAAAATGGTATAACCTGTATTAGCAGCCATCTATTATTTTCCTCACTAATTTTTCTTTCGTTCCCTCGTAATTATTAATAAATTTTTGAGCTATTGAGAACTCTTTTATTTTTTTACAACGTTGTTCATCAGTTAATTCACTTGGTGTAAAATTAATTTTTCTTTCTGGTTTTCGAGGTTCAAATGAAATACATCCAATATCATCTCGCATAATATTAAGCCAACTTGAAATATAACGACTATCACTATCAGTTAAGAAAAGAATATCTCTTCCATTGTGTTTATCACGAATTTTTTGAGCAATTTCTCTATTATTAAGAGAGACTACACCAGTTTTAGCATCAACATTATCTATTAATATAGCCATAATCTCGTCTATAAAAGGAGAAATATAATCTCGGTATACATAATTAATAAACTCAAAAACTGATAAACCCATAAGTGAAAATGCTACATTTGTCAACTGACTATTTCGTCCAATTAGACCATAGCTAGATAATGAAATAAAAGCATTTCTCCAATTTCCATTATTGATAACATTTATATCAATTAAATAGTCTTTTTCTATTTTTCTTCTATTCAAATCTTTTTTAAACTCATGTAAAAGTTTTAAAAAATGTAAAAGAATATAGTGTTCAAAAATTCTTGTATCTCTTACATAATACTGACAAATTGTTATTAAATCATGTTTTGAAGCATCCGAGAGTTTTTTTAACTCATTTTCATCAATCAATCTAACATGATGATTGGTTTCATGAATTTCCAAAATAACTGAATGCTCCGGATATCTAAAACGACCAATATTTAAACTTGTATTTTTTATGAAAGATGATGGAATAACTAAAGCATTATTATTACAGTCAGAAGAATAAGTAATATCACTATGTTTACGAGGGCTGATATGCTCATCTTGAAAATATTCATATTGAAATAATTGTCCTACACCTCGAACATACTCAGTAACTCCGATATCTGCTCTCTTACACTCTAAAATTGCTTTCATTTCTTTGTTGGTATCATAAATAATAAAATCAGATGTAATACCATTAATAAATTCAATTTCTCTCTCGAATTTACTTGAATCAGGGAAGTTCAATAGAGAGACTATACTTCCTTGAATATCTTTATTACTATAAATAAGTTCTTGAAATTCTTTTTCCAACATTGCTTCTGACATATAATCACCTTACTTTCTATCTAGTATTCCCTAAAACACCGTATTCTCCTCCAGCGTGAACTTAACATTATCTTCAATCCACTGTCTGCGTGGAGCTGGTTTGTCACCCATGAGGACTGAGACGCGGCGTTCTGCACGGGCGAGGTCGTCGATGGTCACACGGATTAGGGTGCGGCTTTCGGGATTCATGGTTGTCTCCCAAAGCTGGTCGGCGTTCATCTCACCGAGACCCTTGTAGCGTTGGAGCATAGCTCCTTTGCCAAATTGCTGGCGCAGCTCTTCCAATTCACCGTCGGTCCAAGCGTAAGCAATTTTTTCAGACTTCCCCTTGCCTTTGGACATCTTGTAAAGAGGTGGCAGAGCGATATAGACATGTCCTGCTTCGACCAAAGGTCTCATATAGCGATAGAAGAAAGTCAAGAGTAGGGTCTGGATGTGGGCGCCGTCAGTATCGGCATCGGTCATGATGATGACCTTGTCATAGTTGATGTCGTCCAGCTTGAAGTCTGCTCCCACACCAGCACCAATCGTATAAATCATGGTGTTGATTTCTTCATTTTTGAGAATGTCCGCCATCTTGGCTTTCTCAGTATTGAGAACCTTACCACGTAGAGGTAGGATGGCTTGGAACTTACGGTCACGTCCTTGCTTAGCAGAACCACCGGCTGAGTCTCCTTCGACCAGATAGAGTTCATTTTTGGCTGCATTTTTAGACTGGGCTGGGGTCAATTTTCCTGAGAGAAGACCCTTGTCTTTCTTGTTTTTCTTGCCATTTCGGCTTTCGTCTCTGGCTTTTCTAGCTGCTTCACGCGCATCCCTAGCTCTGATAGCCTTGCGGACCAGATTTGACGCCAGTTCACCATTTTCCAAAAGGAAGAAAGTCAACTTTTCTGAGACAATGCCGTCCACGATTGGACGAGCTAGAGGCGAGCCCAGCTTGTCCTTGGTCTGCCCTTCAAACTGCAGATGCTCTTCGGGAACGAGGATGGATAGGACAGCCGACAAGCCCTCACGGTAGTCAGAGCCTTCCAGATTTTTGTCCTTTTCCTTGAGCAGGTTGGTCTTTCTTGCATAGTCGTTGAGACTCTTAGTGATAGCTGATTTTAGACCTGTTTCATGGGTGCCCCCGTCCTTGGTGCGGACGTTATTGACAAAGGATAGGATATTGTCGGAGAAGCCGTCGTTGTATTGCAGAGCAACCTCAACTTGGAAGTCCTGATCCGTCCCTTCGATGGAAATAATCGGTGTCAGAGTCTCCTTATCTTCATTTAGGTAGGCAACGAAGTCTTGGACACCATTTTCATAATGGAATTCTTCATGAATCTCCTCATCGCCACGAAGATCTGTCAGAGTCATTGTGACCTCTTTCAACAAGAAAGCGGACTCTTTAAGGCGTTCTGAAATGGTATTGAATTTAAATTCTGTCGTTGAAAAAATTGTCGCATCAGGCATAAAAGTAACTTTTGTTCCTGATTTGGACTTTGGAGCTGTGCCAATCTTCTTAAGTGTTGTGGCTGGTTTACCACCATCTTCAAAACGCTGCTTGTAAACAGCACCGTCACGTGTGATTTCAACCTCAAGCCAGCTCGAAAGAGCATTTACCACAGAGGAACCAACCCCGTGGAGACCACCAGAGGTCTTGTAGCCACCTTGACCGAATTTACCACCTGCGTGTAGGACGGTGAAAATCACCTCTACCGTTGGACGACCAGTAGCGTGCATCCCAACAGGCATCCCACGACCGCTATCAGAGACGGTAACCGAACCATCCTGATTGATGGTCACATCAATCTTATCACCGAAACCTGACAGAGCTTCATCGACGGCATTGTCAACGATTTCCCAGACCATGTGATGAAGGCCATTGCCATCTGTTGAGCCGATATACATACCAGGACGCTTACGAACAGCCTCCAAGCCCTCCAAGACCTGAATGGCATCATCATTATAATTTTTTATGTTAATTTCTTTCTTAGCCATTATGACCTCCAAAACTATGAGACAAAGCTCCGTAGACGCAATGTGTCATCTTATTCTTCTCTAGTAAAGCAGCTTCTTCTTTTTCTATCAAAAATCCGCTTTGCTTTATTCATCCTTTCTATCTTACAAGTTTTTGAAAATTTTTGCAAAAGAAATTTGAAGTTTCTGACTGAATTATGGTCTAGAGCTTAAAAGTAGTTTGGTTTTCAAATTAAATATGCTATAATGTCAGTATGAAAATTATAGGATTAATCATCATTGCCTATCTTTTAGGCTCAATTCCAACTGGACTTTGGATTGGAAAACGTTTTTACCATATTAATTTAAGAGAGCATGGCTCTGGAAATACTGGAACAACCAACACTTTCCGTATTCTGGGTGTTAAGGCTGGAACAACTACGCTTGTCATTGATATTTTAAAAGGAACGCTAGCAACTCTCTTGCCAGTTTGGTTAGGTGTTACTGAGATTTCACCCCTTTTGATTGGTTTCTTTGCGATCCTGGGGCATACTTTCCCAGTCTTTGCTCAATTCAAAGGTGGTAAGGCTGTGGCGACAAGTGCAGGAGTCCTTTTAGGATTTGCTCCTGTCTATCTTCTTTTCCTACTATTAGTATTTGGAATCACTCTCTACCTTTATAGTATGATTTCCTTATCAAGTGTTGTGGCTTCTGTTGTTGGAATCATCACTGTTCTGATTTTCCCTGCTATTCACTTCATCTTGACTAGCTATGATTGGCTCTTTACCTTAATCATCATCATCATGGGACTCTTTATTATTTATCGTCATAAGGATAATATCCAACGTATCAGAAATAAATCTGAAAACCTGGTTCCATTTGGTCTAAACCTATCAAAGCAAATCAAAAAATAAAAATACGAAACTTGAGTTTGTTGGCTCGAGTTTTTTCTTATTCAAATAGAAAACGACATAGCAAAAAGACCTGAGAAACATCTCGGGTCTTGATTTTTTGCTTTGATTAGTGTGATTTACGACGAACACCATACATACCATAGCCGATAAGTGCAATTCCTGCGAGGATAGCAAGCATTGATTCATGACTAGCAGTTGTTGGGAGTTCTGTCTGGTTAGTCTTACTTGATTCAGATTTATAGGTAACTGGTACGGTTACGATTTCTGAAGTATTTGGGTTAACGCTTGTTTTGTAGTTGGCATTGTAAACAGTGTAGTTAGCTGATGTCCAACCAGTATAGGCTTGTGGTTGAGCTTGTGAATCTGATTTGTGGAAGTTAGTAGCAGAAATATCTTTAGTTGGCTCTACTGCTTTGACAGTTGATGCTGCAATCAATTCAAGATAGTCAGCGATGCCATTTCCATTGTCATCTTTAGTGCTTGAGATTGAAATAGCACGTGAGTTAGGATTGATGACTGCATATTTTGAAAGCTCTGCTGCATGGCTTGTCAAATAATCTGCAAAGACCACGTCCATAGATGGACCTTCTTCTCGAGCTCCGCCCAGCATTGTATAACCGTCACCACCAGCAGCCAAGAAATCATTAGTCGCCAAATAGTAGGTAGCGTTCAAATCAAGAGCTTTGTAAGTATTTGTCTCTGGGTCAAGAATATCGATGTAGAGAATGCGGTTTGCAGCATCAAGCGTTGTATCATAATAGACGTGCGCACCAGCGATTTGAAGATAACCACCAGCTGGCTCCATCAAAGGCTGACCGTTTTCATCAAGAACAAGATTGCCATCAGCGTCTTTCTGAAGGATTGATCCCAATGATTTAGCGAACATATCATAGATATTTTGACCTGTCACTTGAATTTGAGAAATAACATTACCGAATGGAAGAACAGCAATCAAATCACCTTTAGTGATTGGCTCACCTTTCTTGATCGTTTCACGAAGTCCACCACCGTTTGTAACGGCAAGATTTGACTTGTGGCTGAATCCTGTTTGACCATAGTCAAGTAGGGCATCAGCAACAACATTACCAAGGTTTGTTTCACGTACACGAACATTAATACGATCGCCATTTAGCTCAACTGGGCTTTCTTCAACAACAACTACTGAATTTTCAGCATTGTACTTGTCTTCGATAGCTTGAACAAGGCTAGCTACTGTTGGATCTGGAGTAACTGACTGAGCTTCTGCAGCAGTGATAACGCCTGCTGACAAGACTTCTTGTGAGTTCAACTTGATAATACCAACATTGTTAAGGTAGCTACCTGTTTGATTATAAGTGAAATCACCATAAGTTCCTGAAAGAACTGTATGAGAGTGACCATCAATCAAGATAAGTTTTTTACCTTTAAGGAGTTCATTTTTTGAAAGGGCTTCCGCTAGGTAAGTTCCTTGCCATTCAGTAGGCGTTGTTGTATCAACACCCAAGTGAGCAAGGATGATATAGTTTTCATAGTTCACGCCTTCTGCTGCAGCTTGCGCTTCAACTTGTGCGATGACATTATTAACTTCTGTTACAGGATCTGTAAAGGTTACACCAACAACGTTTGACGGGTGTGTTTTTGTTGCTGTTTCAGGCGTCGTTACACCGATAACAACGAACTCATCACCAGTTACTGCCTTATTTTTGTCTACAATCGTGTAGGCTTGGAAGAGACGAGCACCATCTACATAAACGTTTGAGCTAACCATTGGAAAATTAAGTTGACTACTCAAGTTTTTCAATTGTTCAAGACCAAAGTCAAACTCGTGATTTCCCAAAGTCATGGCATCGTATCCAATAGTATTAAGGATGGTAGCCATGTCTTCACCTTCTGAACTATTTGAGATTGGAAGACCTTGGAAAACATCACCTGCATCAAGAACGATTGTTTCGCCTTCTTGGCGGCTCTCATTTACAATTGTTGCAAGCTTGGCATCACCGATAACACCTGAAGCCTCCTGCATACGACCGTGAACATCGTTGGTGTGGATGATCGTGATTTCATCTGAGCTTGATGGCGCACTTGTTTCTGCTGTCGCTTGACTGGCAGTTTCTTCTGCTGCAACTGCTACAGTCACGCTTGTTTCAGTAGTGCTATCAGCTACTGTAGTTTCTTCTCGGCTTGTGGCAATAGCAGAGCTATCTACTGTGCTCGCATCAGCAGTTGTTGTTTCAGTCTGGCTACTTGCTTCAGTCGCAAGATCGCTAGCGCTTGTTGTAACAAGACTAGTTGTTGCTTCGGCAGTTTGGTCACTACTTGTCTCATCAGCCTTAACAGCATTTGATAAAACAAGTGTCGATAGAAAGACTGTCGACAAAGCTGGAATTAAAAGTGATTTCTTTTTCATGTTGCTTTCCTTTTTCACATTTTCTCTTAACAGTATACCATAAAGTGAACGATTTACGAAGAGAACTTATTCATCATTCGTCACTTTCTTAATTCTCTATTTTGCTTGAAAGACAATTTTTCCGTCGCAGATAGTGTATTTAACTTGACCTTTCAAACTTTCTCCGACAAATGGAGAGTTTGCTGCTTTCGATTTAAAATCTTCAGAAACCAAACGTTCTTCCTTATCAGCGAAAATCACCAAGTCAGCTGGGCCATTTTCCGCCAAATAACCCGCATCAAAGCCGTAAAGATCTGCTGGATTTGATGCCATCTTCTCGAGCAGTTGAGTAAGCGTCAAATGTCCCGCATCAACCAAGTTGGTCAAGCCTAGTGAAAGTGACGTTTCAAGTCCAGTCATGCCTGAAGGAGCCTTGGTGACATCATCCACATTCTTCTCGTCGGCATGGTGAGGGGCGTGGTCGGTCGCAATGACTGAAATAACGCCAGATTTGAGTCCCTCAATCACGGCAAGTCGATCACTTTCCAAGCGAAGAGGAGGATTCATCTTGGCATTGCTACCTTTTGTCAGGAGCAAATCTTCTGTTTTTGAGAAATGTTGCGGTGCTACCTCTGCAGTGACCTGAGCACCTAGCTGCTGGGCAAAGGCAACAACTTTGACAGACTCTGCTTTAGACAGATGCTGAATGTGGACATGTGCCTGTCTGTCATAAGCAATCATGACATCACGCGCAATCATCGAATACTCAGCGACACCTGTCGCCCCACAAACATGGAAGTGTTTCTGAGCAATGTGTTCATTAAGTCCCAGAATACCATTGAGCTCTGGATCCTCTTCGTGGAGACTGATAAAGGTCTTATTAGCCTTAGCCAAATCCATGGCTTCCTTGACGACCTTAGCAGAAGTCAAAGGAATACCATCATCTGAAAAACCGACGGCTCCTGCATCCAAGAGAGCTGGGAAATCAGTCAGATTCTGCCCATCAAACTCTTTGGTAATAGTTGCCACTGTTTTAACATGAATGTCTTCTTTGGCAGCTGACTCTAAAACCTCTGTAAGGGTCTCAACAGTAGAAATTGTTGGGGTTGTATTCGCCATCATAACAACTGTCGTAAAACCACCAGCTGCCGCTGCCAGTGCACCTGTGTGAATGTCTTCCTTGTGGGTCTGACCAGGTTCTCTGAAGTGAACGTGGATATCAACCAATCCAGGTGCTACAACTAAACCAGTCGCATCAATGGTTTGATCTACTTCTGCATCAATAGATTCCGCAATTTTAAGCACTTTTTGTCCCTCTAAAAGGACATCTGCTATCTGGTCAAATCCTGATTTAGGATCAATTACACGACCGTTTTTAATTAAAATCATCAAAATACTCCTATTCTTTTGAGAGAAAGGTCTCTAAATCAATACTATGTTGGTATTTAATCGCTGCGCTCTTATCCTTTTCAAGGATTGTTTCCGTCAAAGGAAGCTTGTTTATGGCTGCTAAAGCAACTGCATAATGAATGACATCAGCAATCTCTTTTGACAACTCCTTGTCCAAATCACTATTATCATGAGCTTTTCGCCCTGCACGTTGATTGAGAATCTCAGCTACTTCACCAATCTCTTCAACCAACTTCATAAAAAGTGCTGTCTCATTACCATGTTGACTATAATGTTGGGCTAGATAAGCCTGTAAATCTGAAATTGTTACTTGCATTAGAACTCCTACTAGCCTCCACTACCTCAACCAATCAACTATTTCTATCCCCGCCTGACTGAGATAGCTATTGGTTTGTGAAAATGGCTTACTCCCAAAGAATCCTCTGTAAGCTGACAAGGGACTTGGATGAGCAGACTCAATGACCTTGTGTAGGGGATTTTTGATTAGGGATTTTTTCTTTCTAGCATAGCCACCCCAAAGGATAAAGACCACCGGCTCTTCCTTTTGATTCAGTACCTTGATAACAGCATCTGTGAAAGGCTCCCAAATCAAGCCAGCATGCCCATTAGCCTTACCCGCTGGCACCGTTAGACAGGCATTGAGCAAGAGAACGCCTTGCTGCGCCCAAGGCGTCAAATCATTGTGTTCACGAAGACCCACATCGTCTGCCAACTCTTTTAGAATATTTTTGAGCGATGGCGGAGCAGGAAAATCATTTGGCACTGAGAAGGACAAACCCTGAGCCTGACCTGGTCCATGATAGGGATCCTGCCCCAAAATAACAACCTTTGTATCCTCAAAACTTGTCTCTTGAAGTGCCGCAAAGACTTTTTGTCGTGGCGGAAAAATCCTCCCCTCACTATATACCTGATCTAAAAAAGCATTTATCTGCGCAAAATAATTTTCAGGTAGCTCAGCTCTTATCTTATCGTGCCATGTTGAATGAAGCATGGTAAATCCTTTCTATAAATCTCAATTTCCCTTTTACAATAACTAAAACTTACCGATAAAATCAGCCTCTGCTTTTGCTAAAAGGTGCCCTTCTGTCGCATGCATAAGCTCGTTCAAGTGAAAACCTTCTGGCAAGTCCAGCTGACTATCTAAAGCATAGACGGTAAGGGTATAACGATGATCTTTATCAGGAGGATAAGGTCCGATATAATAATGATCTACCAAGCTAAAATCATCTGTCAAAAACTTGCTGACCAGACTATTAACACCGTGCAAATGCGTCTTGTCCAAACGAGAAAAATCAGCTTCAAACTGCGTCTGACTGGCAGGGACATTTGCCACTACCCAGTGAATATAGGCAAAGCCACAGACAGGAATAGAATCATAATCTACCAAAGACCAGGCCAAGGTCTCACAAGCTTCTGGAAGATCAAGGACTTGGAAGGGAAATGAAACTGCAGCACAGCCCTGAACTAATTCATCAGTCTTTTTACTGTATCTGTCTGGAATAACACCATCTGTAAACGATGTTTTAATTTGCATAAGCGCCTCCTGATTTAGAATTTTCTAAGTCTTATTTTACCATAAATAGAGTATATTTTAAGAGAAAATCCGTACCTTTTTAGCATTAAACAGAAAAAAGAGTCGGATAAATTCCGACTCTCTAGTTGAAGATAATGTCTTTTTCGATACTTTCCTTAAGTGATGTCGGACGTCAGGTGAAATTATCCAGTGGATGATTTCAGGAATCAGTGGAATTCCATTTGAGCATCTTCGCTTTTTAGTTTCAAGGCTCAGACCTGAAACATTCCGAGTATAAGAAATGCTTTTATATAGGCATTTCTTACACTTTCATCACGGCGGAAGTATCCTGAGGTGCTCGCTAACGCTCGCAAAAATCGGAAAATTTATTTTAAGTAAGCAGAGCTTTTGTATCCAATTCCGTTGAAAGTTGGATTTTTCTACATTCTGAGAGTCAGATAAACTCCAACTCTTACATCTATTAATATGACAGGTACCTTTCCAGCATAGCTTGAAAGCGTTCAAAGAGAAAACAAAGCGTCCAATAGATGATGGCAACCAGAACATACATAGACATGTAGTCCCACTCGCGTCCACCGACGATTTTAGCATTTTGGAAGACATCTGGCACCGTAATCATAGCAGCTAGGGACGTTGATTTAATCATGTCTACCACGACATTTCCCAATGGAGGCACAGCTATTCTCAAAGCTTGTGGCAAAATGACCCGTCTGATAATGGTTTTCTGCGGTAAACCTAAGGCCCTAGCCGCTTCCCACTGACCGTGGTCCACTGCTGAAATAGCAGAGCGAAAAATCTCTGAGATATAGGCGGCAGACACCATACTAAAACCAATATAAGCACAGAGCAGCGCAGGCAATTGAACCCCGAAATAAGGCAGTCCAAAAAACAGCATGAAGAGGACAACAATCATAGGAACACCACGCATGATTGATACGTAAACTCTGGTAAAAATAGAAATAAAACCGTTCTTTGAGCGACGCATCAAAGCTAGAAAGAAACCGAAGGTCATCCCCGTCAAAAAACTCAGTGCTGCAATTCCAAGCGTATAGGGAAGACCTGTTAAAACATATCCGAGACTATCCCACATCAAGCCAAAATCTATAAATCGCATTTATCTACTCTCTTTACTCAATGACAACATCAGAAACATCAATCGTTTGGAAATCATAATCCTTTTCTTGTGAGACATCTTGTCCTGCAAAGAATTTCTCTGAAAGTTCAGTTAGCGTACCGTCTTCCTTCATGTCTGCAAGGGCATCGTTCATCTTCTCTTGAAGGGTTGTATTTCCAAGTTTGATGGCAAAGTTAGCCTGTGAAGGGTTATAGTAAACGCCCTCTAAAACTTTAACCTTGATATCTGGAAGAGCTTTGACAGCCATTGACTGAAGGTAGTAATCGTTAAGGATAACGTCAGTACGACCATTGGCAACATCTTGAAGATAGACATCATTGGTTACGTTATCATAGATAACAAGCTCCGCACCGAACTTTTTAGCGACTTTCATGTAAGAAGTCGTTGACGCACCTGCTGCTTTTTTCCCTTTCAAATCTTCCAAAGAAGAAATTCCAGAATCGTCTGATTGACGAACAATCATTGACCCAAATGAGTACTTGTGAGGATCTGTATATAGGAATTTCTTGGCATTGGCACTATCTTTCTCGATAGAATAACCGGCAACATCAACTTGACCACTGTTCAAGGCTGACAACATGCCGTCAACGCCCATTTCAGTAAACTCAACTTTCAAGTCCAAACGTTTTGCAATCTCTTTGATGATTTCGACATCATAACCAGTCAGATTATTGTCATCATCGTGATAAGACTGCGGATAAAGCGTTCCAGAAGTGGCTACTTTAAGTGTTCCAGCTTCTTTGATTGACTCCCACTTATCTGATGAAGTGGACTTAGTTGAACAGGCTACTAGCACAAAAAGCGCTGCAGCAAGACTAACAAGTGAAAGAATTTTTTTCATCTTCAGTTCCTTCTTTTTTTCTTTTTCATAAGCATACATAAAACGCTTACAGAAATACATTAGACTATTTTCAGTTTTTGTGCAAGAAATCTGCTTAAATTAAAAAAGACAGACGAATCTATCTTAAATCCATCCATCTTCCCTACTATTTAAACTGTCCCTCTTTTTCAAAAAGCTCTGCTATTTGCAAGAGTAAATCTTCACGCCCTTTGGCTGCTGTCAGCTGAATCCCCAAGGACAAGCCCTGCTCATTACGATAAGTCGGAAGACTAATCGATGGCTGACCAGTCAAATTAGCCTGCTGAGTATATGGTGTCCAGTCCAGACTCTCTGAGAACATCTCCCAAATCAACTCCTGCTGCTCTTGTTGGTCAAACTCAGCCATCTGAATCAACTTCTGCTGCAAGTCATCTGACAAAAGAAACTGATCATGCTTAGGTGCTGGACCAGCAGTCGTCGGAGTCAGAAGCAGGTCGTAAGTCTCATGAAAAACAGCCATCTGATGACTATACTGATCCCACTTGGACAGGGCTGCTGAGTAATCTTTGGCAGGAATTTTCTGACCACTCTGAAAGATTGCCCAGGTCATCAACTCCATATCCAACAAGGTCATCTCGCGACCAAAAGCAGCCTCAATCTTATCAAACATAGCTGCCGTCTCAACGGAATTCATGAGGTAGTAGGTCTTCATAGCCTCAACTCCATCGATAATTTGTTTATCCAGATAAACAATCTTATGACCTGCTTTTTCAAGGAAATGCGCAGCAGCTTCCACTGCTGCAATAGCATCCGCTGACACCTCGCCACCGATAGGTGACTCAGTTTGCACAGCGATTGTCAAAGGTTTGTTCTTAGCCATAAAAAGGGATTGGTAAGAAAGTTCGGGTAGAATAAAGGGACTTTCCATCTGGCAGGTTTGGAAATAATAGAGGAGTCTGCGCGTGTCTCTGACCGACTTAGTAAGAGCAAAGTTAACCGATGCTCCCTGCCAACCACGGAAGGAATCAGGACCGACTGGAATTCGTCCACGAGTCGGTTTCAGTCCAATCAAGCCATTGAAGGAAGCAGGAATCCTGATTGAGCCACCGCCATCACTTGCAGGCGCAAGACTCACCGCACCAGCAGAAAGTAGGGCTGCAGCACCGCCTGAAGAACCACCTGCATTACGACTGATATCATCTGGCAGATTGACCTTGCCTTGTAGGAGACTATCCGAAATATTCTTAAAACCAAATTCAGGTGTATTTGTTCGACCAAGCACGATAAAACCAAGCTTTTCTAGCGCCTTGACATAATTGTCAGATTGCTTAGAAACGACAGAACGAAAAAGTCTAGATCCAGCTGTCGAAACTTGACCAGCCTGCTCCTGACCCAAATCTTTCAGAAAGATAGGAACGCCTGCAAAGGGTAGGTCGGTCAAATCCCTTTCTTGAGCTTCTTTCAGAGCCTCTTCATATCGTCTACTTGATATGGCATTGATGGTTGGATTGACCTCTTCTGCTCTCTCAATCGTTTCTTGGACTAATTCAAAGGCCGACAAATGTCCTTCTCTTACTGCCTGGGCCAAGCCTGAAGCATCTTTTTCGATCATATTTTCTCCTTTTTAGCGAACTGTACTGACTCCAGCAAAAAATCCCAGAGACTTCCCATACCTATTGTATAAGAAAATCCTCCAGGACTCTAGTGATTCACTTTATTTCTTGCAGAAAATCAAGCCTTGAGCGCCGTCCAATAATAGCCGACCTCCTCATATCCTTGATGTTCATACATCTCTCGATTAAGCTCCTCCGATAAGAGGATAACTTTTTCATAGCCACGGCTTGCAGCCGATTGCAGAGCTGTACCAATACCACGACCTTGATAAGCTTCATCGACATGATAATCATCAATCTCAATGTAATCTCCAAAATGCCAGGCTGTTACAGCACCCACAATCTTCTGACCATCCAAGGCCAGATAAATCTTAGAAGGATCTGCCAAGAGATCATTTTCATGATAGACTTTCATCTGATTGGCATAGTCCTGTCCATAAGCTAGCTGCGCTTCATACTCTAGCTGAACAAAATCTGCTAAGTAGGACTCGTCCAAAAGCTCAATTCTGACAGGAGAAATATCCTTTTCTTTGAGATTTAAATTTTTCAATTGATTTGTGAAAATCAGATGCTTGGATAAGTCAAAACCTGCGCCTGTCAGATAGTCCTTAAGATCACCTGTCAGCTCTGCATTTTCCGCAAAAAAGAAGAAGGCAAAGGGGTCAGGATAGTTGGACTGCTGCTCAACCAGATACTTTAAATCAGACTGAAAGGTCGCAAGATCAGGCTGAATCTTGTAAGAGAGGTAATTCTCATAGTAACGCAGATTAAGCTTTTCGTTTTTAATATAGCGAAAACGATCGTTTTCAGCAAAAATCAAATCATTTTATTCGAGCAGGTCTTTAAACATAAGCTCACCTCTTTGGAAGAACAACTAGTTTTGCCAGTTTTCTTGGTCTTCCTTGAATTTTTTAAGCAGCGTTAAACCGTCTGCGTTGATGTAACCTTGAACTTTGGCAACCTTGATCAGCTCTGAATAGTTTGAAAGAGTAACCAATTTCACGCCAGCTTTTTCAAAGTTTTCAGCTGCTTTTGGCAATTCGTAGGTAAAGATTGCTACCACACCGAGGACATCAGCCCCCTCACGAATAGCTGCCGCTGCTGCATCCAAAACAGAACCACCAGTAGAAATCAAATCCTCGATGATAACCATTTTTTGCCCCTTAACCACACGGCCTTCGATTTGGTTACCAGCACCATGATCTTTTGGTTTTGAACGGATGTAGGCAAATGGCAGATTCATCTTATCAGCAATGATGGCACCGTGAGGAATACCTGCTGTCGCTGTCCCTGCGATAACCTCTACCTCTGGAAATTCTTCCTTGATTTTCTCAACGAAACCATTTTCAATCAGAGTACGTGTCTCAGGATATGAAAGCGTAATGCGGTTGTCTGTATAGATAGGTGATTTGATACCTGACGCCCATGTAAAAGGCTCTTCTGGTTGCAAGTAAACTGCTTTAATATCCAATAAATCTGATGCAATTTGTGAAGCAAGTGTCATAATAATTCTCCTTTTCAATTTAGGGCTTGATACACCCTTTTCTACTATAAATTCTTTTACTTGAAAATCTCAAGGTCGTAAGCAGGTTAACTTAAATTTCAAAATTTTCCTTGTAACCATCACGTCTTTTGACCTGATAACCACCAAGAAACTTTTTGGTGACCACCGAGCCATCGTCTCCCTTGTAATCGCCAAACAATTTAGGCATAAAGTGTTCAACCTTGCCATCATTATAGCGATACTTGAAGCCACCTCTCAGTAGGTCCTTGCTGATAATCTTACCCATGACGATTAAGCATTCCAGTCTGCTTTGATTTGGCGATAAGCCTCGACTGGATTCTCCGCTTGGGTAATTGGACGACCCACCACGATATAGTCCGACCCAATTTGACGAGCGTCACTTGGTGTCATGACACGTTTTTGGTCGCCAATAGCAGAGCCTGCTGGACGGATACCTGGTGTCAAACAGACAAAGTCTGAGTTTGTAGCTGATTTGATGGCCTCAACTTCATGAGCAGAGCAGACCACACCATCAAGTCCAGCCTCAGCCGTTTTCTTAGCATAATGAACAACTGATTCAGCAAGACTGGTCTGGATATTTTGGAAGTCCTTCATCTGCTCTTCTGAAGTTGATGTCAACTGAGTCACCGCAATGAGTTTTGGACCTTGACCAAGACCCTCACGCGCAGCCTTCATCATCTCTACACCACCAGCCGCATGAACATTTGTCATGTCAACACCAAGGTTAGAAAGGACCTTCATGGCTGACTTGACAGTATTGGGAATATCATGCAACTTCAGATCCAGAAAGACCGAGTGTCCTTGTGATTTCACATAACGGACAATCTCAGGACCAGCAGCATAATAGAGCTCCATCCCAATCTTCACATAAAGTTTTTCCTCCTCAGGAAAAAGAGCTAGAAAAGCCTTAACATCCTCAAAAGAGGGAAAATCAAGAGCAACAATAGGACGAATTTCGCGCATAAGATTCCTTTCTAATGATACAAAGCCCGTTAAAAAACGACTGAATTTTAGGAAGTCAACGCAGTGTACTTGTACACAAGGAGACTTATCTAAATTCCAAGTTTTTAGGGCGTGTTCAAATAAAATGATACAAAAGTCGTTATCAAGCAAGGCAAAAATAGGAGTTTGAGAGAGACGCAAGGCTCTAACGAAAACTATCTTTTTTGCACTGCTCGTAGGCTGTGTTCAAATAACATGATCCAAAGCCACCAGGTAACCATCTGACAAATACAGAAAAAACCTCGCCATGAGACGAGGTTACACGAAAAAGAAGGAATCAACCAACTCTTGTAGAAAAGAATACTTTTCTCTTATTCGTAGAACAAGGCTACCCGCAGATAGCCAACCTTTCTCGCCTCTCTGGACATGATTAAAGGTTTTCAATTTGTATTAGTATATCTTTTTTTTAAGACTCTGTCAATGAAAAACAAAGTAGAATCATTCCCGTTGTTGGATTTTTAGTTTTTTTGATAGTCTCCTTAGGTGGTGAGGTCGTAAGCAAACCTTCGGTTTCATTACTAAAGGAAAAGCCTAGGGTCTTTTCTCTTCGCTTTCTAATTTCAAGGCTCAGACCTGAAACAGTCCACTGGACTGTTTCACTCCCAAACGACTTTGTCGCTCTTTGCACCACGGCGGAGACTATCGGAGATGGCGTACTTCGTACGCCTACAGCTAATGCTTCTAAAATCAACTTCTCATTCCATGACGAGAACCTTAATTTCTCGTGGAGATTTTTATTTTCTCAGTTCAGTAATCCCTTGTCTGGGTTGGGATAGGCAACAACGGGAATGGTTCAACTAACAAGAAACAAGTTTAATAGAATGTTTGAAGTTTTCCATCAAATTATCAAAGTCATCATAAGCTAGCATTACCGTTGTTGAGTTGCTAAAAGGATGAAAGCCTATGTGCTGTGAGCGGTCTAGCTCGTCATCAACAAGTAGCTGGACCTTGTCTTCTTGATCAAACTGTAATCCAAAGGGTGTGACTGTACCAGCTGGCACATGCAGCAAGTCTTCCAAGTCCTTCTCGCTAGCAAAAGATAGACGTTTCTCTCCCAGAATTTCTGCTAAACTACCTAAATCTGCTTGCTTGTCAATAGACAAGACCAACAAGTAAAATTGAGACTTCTTCTTATTTTTTAAGAGTAAATTTTTAACCTGCTGACCCGGAAAAGATAAGGTCAATTCATGAGCGGTAGTTATAGCCTGATGCTCATAAGACTGATAAGAAATTCCCAGTTTATCTAGCCATTTATAGGCATCTTCTTCTTTTGCAAAAACCATAGAAACTCCTCAATAACCCTTGTTCAAGCTCTCTTTCACTTCTCTTCTCAAACTTTCCAAATCCTTAATACCATAGCGATCCATAACCTCAGGCAGTCTATCAATAATTTCTGGACAAGCAAATGGATTAGCGAAATTAGCTGTTCCCACACCAATAGCTGACGCTCCTGCAATCATCATCTCAATAGCCGCCTCTGCCGAATCAACACCACCCATACCAATAATAGGAAGATCTGAAAACTGAGCTACCTGACGAATCAACTTAAGTGCTGCGGGAAAAATTGCTGGACCAGACATACCACCTGTTCCGTTGGCAATGATTGGTTTACGATTTGCAAGATCAAAACGCATGCCCACCAAGGTATTAATCATGGTGAATCCTGTCGCCCCTGCATCTTCTACTGCCTTGGCAACAGTTGTGATATCTGCAACACTGGGCGTTAATTTGACATAAACTGGCACATCAGAATGACTGACACTAGCCTTAACGGCATCATAAGCCAATTCAGGAACTTGCCCAATCAGAAGCCCTGCATTTCCATGATCCACGTTAGGACAGGAAATGTTTAACTCAATGGCAGTCACATTGCTAGCTTTTGAAATCTTGTGGGACACCTCTGCGTACTCCTCATTGGAGAAACCAGCAACATTAGCGATAATGGGAAGATCTGGATAATGCTCCTGCAACCAAGGAAGTTTTTCAGCTAGAACAGCATCAACACCGGGATTTTGAAGACCTATGGCATTGAGCATACCAGACGGTGTCTCGGCTACACGAGGCGTCGGATTACCAAAACGAGGCTGACTGGTTGTCGCCTTAATCATGATAGAGCCTAATTTATCAAGATCGTAGTACTTGGCATACTCCTGCCCAAAACCAAAACAGCCAGAAGCTGGGATAATGGGATTTTTCAAATCGAGACCAGGCAACTGAATGGCTAAACGATTATTTGACTTTGACATATCAACCTCCTATAAAATGATGCTGCCTGTCTCAAAAACAGGACCTTCTTCACAGACACGCTTATTCTTAGCTTCATCCTCGCCCTTGACATGGACCACACAGGCATAGCAAGCCCCCATTCCACAAGCCATACGAGATTCCATGGACACATAGGCATGCGGATGATCTTCAAATTTACTATCCACGTACTTGAGCATTCCTGGAGCACCACAGGCGTAAATAGCATCCGCTGTCCAGTCAAATTCATCAACAACCGTTGACACATAGCCCTTAAGACCGTAAGACCCATCATCTGTCGTTACATAAACTGGACCATAGGCGCTCAGCTTTTCCTCCAAAATAACCGCATCCTTATTGGCAAAGCCAATCACTGAAACCACTTGGACACCTTTTTTTGCCAGCTGCTTAGCCGTTTCTACCAAGGGCGGCACACCTATTCCTCCACCAATGAGCAGAGCTTTTTGCCCACTTGACACCACCGACAGATCAAATCCGTTCCCTTGAGGACCCATGGTATCGACCGTTTGACCAGCCTGCAGCTGAGATAGCAGAGCAGTCCCAGCACGCTCCACACGATAAACGATGGTAGCCTGATTCTTGTCCTTATCAATTTCCGAAATAGAAATCGGACGACGGAGGAGCTTAGATGGATCTGGCACGCGCAGGTGTAAAAACTGACCAGGATTCATAAAAGCAACCATACGACCAGTCAAGACCATCTCAAAAATTCTCGGTGCAATCTCAACCTGACTTACAATTGTTAAATCCTCTTTCAAAAAATGACGGTTACCACAATTTGGACCCATAATATCCTCCTTTAATCTAATACATAGAAAAAACCTCACCGCCCAAGGCAGCAAGGTTTGTAGTTGCATAGACTGAATTTGTCTAGACAAATTCTCCATAGAAAGGCTGATGACCGCACAAAGGCAGGACATCCTCTCTACATGTTAACTAACCGCAGTTAGTTCCTGAGCTACATGATGATCCACAGACCGTCTCCCTTGCCGCCTCTCTGGACGAGCTTAAAGGTTTACAAATTGTAACTATTATAGACTAAGCTAAGTAGCTTGTCAAGTTAGAATGAATGAAAAATAACTTGAGGTGCTGTCTGCTTAAGCAACTTCAACTGAGTTTGGAAACCAGCCAAAACAGCCAATTGATTTGGATAGAAGACATAGGCCAAAGACTGGTCACTCAAATATGAATCAAAGGAAATCAATCCTTCAGATTCATCGAGATAAGTCAGCCCTTTGAAACCGAAATAGCCCACCAAATCAGCTTTTAAACTCTCATTGGAATCAATGACCAAAACCGTATTCTTAGACATGTCAAAAAGACAATGTTTCACTTTTGAAACCAGATCCTTACGGCTAATATTATCTGTAAAGTCAATATCATCCAGCATCTGATTTTCTTCAATAGCAGCAATCATACTTGAAATTTCTACTGCTTGATGGGCGTTCTCTGACGACTGCACACCAATAAAGGTATAAGACAAATCAATAGTCTCACGCAAATTGAGCGATTCTGAGAAAGCCATACTCTGAGAACTCTCTTCGAAATGTAGCTCTGACGATGCCAAACTTTCTGAAATAGATTGAACCAAACTACGTTCAAGCTCTTCAGATGACATGAGTGCTGTATTGCCAACTCTAGCAGCCAAACGGTCCAAGGCACTAACTGTACCCGTAGACTTTTTGACAGGCTCTGCTATTGGGCTTGCCCCAAAAAGCTCTGACGACATAGTAGTCGTCGGATCCAAGCTCTCCACATAGGACAAAATCGCCTCCGAATCAAGCTCTATCTCATCATGACTGCGATAAACGGCATTCATATCCTTCACAGAATCATTGGTGTCAATCAAGGCTGTAAAATTGTTGATTAAAATCCCATAATTACGCTTCTTCCCTTCACGCAAAACCCCTTGTACCAAGGGTTTTGAATAGGCAAAGCTGATAAGATCATCCAGCATATTCGTCCATGTTTCGACAAGTTCAAGCGCCTCATTCAAGAGATAAAAGCCCTGATCATCATACCAAAAAGCACTCTTAATCAACTCACGCTGTCTAGAAATCTTAGAGAATTCATCCAGAATTTGACTCACCTCATCTCTAATAGACAAGGGTGAACCCAATGGGGATAGCACAGACGGGCGCGACTTGACAAGTTCAAGCTCATCTTCAAAAAGACCTAGATAATGCAGACTAATCGTCAAAGTACGCACCAAAAGTTTATGAGAATTACTCTCTACAACAGACATCTAACTACCCCTTCCTCTAAATGTTAAATCTATTTACATTATAACACAGAATATACAGAAACTACATTAGAATGTTCTCATATTTAATATTTATTACATTTATGGGAAATTTGAAGTGAATCAGCCCTTTGAGATAGAAAACAGAGAGCATCAGCTGACACTCTCTGTTATCCATATAGCAATAAGGTATATCCGCCAAATTCAAATTAACCCTATTTATTGCTTTAAATTATTTACTTTTTTTGTAAATCTACTCCAAAGAGTATCCTCGGTAAAATAAATTGGATATTCTTTAACTTTCAAGTTGTTTTTCTTAATCCATACATTTTGTAGTCTCTCTGCTACAAAACCTATCATCCTTGAATTATAATTATCGTATTTTGAATAATCGATTTTTAAGTCAAGGTCAAATAAAATTGAAAATAACCATTCGCAATATGAGTCATACAATTCTTTTTTCATTATTATCATGTTACAAACATAGGTATCTGTTTGATTTTCATACCATTCAAATGCATCAAGATAATCCGGGAACTTATTTTTTATAATTTCTTTACATTCTTCCCACACGATTCCATCATGTTTTTCATAAAAATATTCTTTCGTATTATTATCAAGAATTTCACCTGTCCCTCTCAAAGAAGCGATTACATCAAAACTCTTTAAATCTTTTACAATATCTTTTTGTGATAAAATAGCATGTTTTTTGAGTAAATATCTATTTTTAGTAAAATAACGTCTATAGTGAGAAATTCCTACAATATCTTCTTTTGAATGTTTCCAAATCCAATACATGCCAGTTAACTCACAAAAGCTTGAGTTTTTATCAGAAATATTGTCTTCGTAAAGATTATCTTTTAGTGGGTATTTTTCAACATGATTTTTATTTGCTCCTACAAGCAATGGTTCATAAATAATCTCTTCTGTAACAGGAGAAAATTCTTTATGTGTAATAATATAATTTTTCATTTTTCTTTCTCCATCTCAACTAAAAAGGCATTCAGTGAATCTAAAATACATCTATTCATAAATCTTACTTTCTTTAGTTCAGAAGAGAAACTTGATGCTGTAGAGGTGCTGTGGTGGTGCAGTACTTTAACACTTGGATCATAGATAACCTTAAGACCGTCACGTTGACATTGATAGTCTAGTATTTCAGTTTCAAAGTACATGTAAGTTCCTTCAAAAAATGCATTATCACGTTTTTCAATAAATAATTCAGATACAATTAAAAACGAACCGTGAATAATTGGATTAACATACTTTTTAGTCGGATCAATTTGAGAAGTGATTTTTTTTCTCTTACTATTCAGTGATTTAACTAGCTTATTTTTCTTAAGTGTAGATTTCAGAGGAACAATAAATTGACTAGCATTTCTCTTAGCATATTTATCTCTCTCAGCAAGAACTTGATCATATGTATAGTGTGACAACTTCTTGGGACTTTGATAAATTTTTTCATTTGTCGAGAATATTTCTGGACCTAATACAGCAAATTTCTCCTTCTTATAAATATCTTCTACTAATTGAATAAACTCAGGTTGTGGAAGTTCAATATCATTATTTGCAATTGCAATAAACTTAGGCTGAAAATGCTCTTTTGCATATCGATATCCGATATTGTTTCCCTTAGCAAATCCAAGGTTCTCATTATTTAGAATTATAGTTATATCTGGATTATCCAAATACATTCTCTGTAACTCTTTTCCACTACCATTTGATGAATTATTATCTACAATAACGATTTTCTTCTCACCGTTAACTTTATATAATAAATTTTCGACAAATGCTACTGTTTCTTCAATTACCATGTAATGCAATATCACAAAACAAAACATCTTTATTACTCCACTTCCTTTATGTGTTTTTTCCAATTTTTAGCTTTATCAGATGGTTCAGAGGTTAAATAATCATCACCATACAACTTCTTCAAATAAGAATCAAACTGAGTTGGAACTAAAAATTTTTCAGTTTCAAAATCTAAAAGTTCTCCATCTCCCCAAACTTCCTTCGGAAAAATTTCTTTAGTATATAATGAGCCAGTAATAGTACCAATAAATTTACTGTCTTCAATGCTATGGCTACTGTACAATCTATCTAACTTTTCATAAATATCAGTCTGACTATATTTTTTATCAATACCGAATAAATATAAAAATCGCAACAAAATTCTTCTATGTAGTTTATGTCCAGTTAAATTTTTTGTCGTTAGACTACCCATTATCCTCAAAAAATATACATGAGCAAAGTAAATCTTTTGCTTAAAATTACTATCAGGTGCACCATCAAGCGGCAATATATCAATTACTGATACACCGTGTCGATTATTTTCTGGTACTCCATATTCCTTTATGAACTGTTTTTTTAAAAATACTCGTGGAAAATAGCATCCAGCATCCTCTTGATAATGATAAGAAATTATCTCAAATTTCCTAGACCAATCTGTTTGAGATAGCTCAATAAGTTTCTCAAAATCTTTCCTAGGAACTGCAATATCAACATCATCATCCCAAGGTACAAAACCCTTATATTTAACAGCACCCATGACACTTCCACCACGAAGGTAGAATTTCAGACCGTTATCATCACATAATTTCTTTAATTCAATCAACGCTTCAAGCTCGAGTAGTTGGATATCTCGTGTTGTAATATTAGTTTTCATCTAAGCCCCTTTTATATTTTATAACTCTATTTTTTGAACTTCCTTATGAGTTAACAAGGTTAGACTCAAGAATAATGTGAATGGATTATAGGAAATTTCAATATATTGTGGATCAAATAGAGAATGTAATATTAAGAAAACGAACGCCAACATATAAAAACCATCTCGATAAATATTCTTTTTCCCTAAAATATAATATCCTAAACTAAACAATACAATTGAGATTATTCCGTAATTCAATAAGATATTCAAAAATGATGAATCAACATATAAATATTCCATACCTGTATTAAAACCTGCCCAAACAATTTTATGACCAAATAAATTTATTGGATATTTATCAATTGCCTTAGCACCCAACATTAATCTGTATGTCAAAATTTGATTAAGTCTAATCATAAACGAATTTCCAGTATTATATAGCAAGGTCAGGATAAGCACAAAAATTGTACTCAGAGGAAAAGCGATTTGCTCTACCCACCTTGATATTCTAGAATTCTTTATCATATCATGTCTCAAATCTAATCGAAACACTTTCAGACAAATAAATACTAATAGAACCAATAGAGAAAGATAGTATGCAGATTTTGTGTCTGTTAAAACATAGACACCATAATTAATTATCAGAAGTATTGCACAGACAAGCAAACTGAGTCTCTCTTTATAAACAAAGATTGCTGTAATAATAATATGAAATAAGAAATTTGCTAAGTAAGAGGTATAAGAGAATCCAAGATAGTATCTCATAGTAGATTCCCTCAATGAATAACCTCCAGGTAATAATCCTATTCCATAACAAAATAATAGAAGAATAATGAGGGTAACAACTGTATACAGATGTACTTTAAGAATAGAAATTAAATTTCGATTCTTTACGGCTAATAATAATAATCCTAACGTAACAACTTTTTGATAGTTACCTGAGGTTCTAGCTAAAATCAAAATAAAAACCGACAGTATAATAACGTAGACAAAACGCCCTAATGTCATTTTCAACTCTAAAAAAATTGTTATTATTAACAAAATACTTGTAAACACAAATCCAGGAACAATCATAGCATTTACAAATGGATAAGTTGAAATAAACTGTGTTTTCGTTAGAAAATCAAAAAAAATAATAAAAACGAAAGTTACATAGAAAAATAAGTCACTTATATTTATTTTCATAATTAATAATATATTCCTTTAGAGAAAATTTTTAATTACCCAAAAGGTAAAACCGACATTTCTGTTCTTTATAGATTGTTGGACTCCCCAGGCAACTATTTTTATCTTAGAAAAGACTACCGCAGTTCTACCCTTTTTTGCAACATAAGTTTTGTAATCAGGTATCAAAATTTTAAATCTTTTCTTCACACTCTCTATATTGCCAGAGGTATCTTTTAGAGATAGATTATGATGGATTATCACTGGTAATTTTAGAAAACTTCGCCCCAAAAGTCTCTGACTTCTGAAAAAGTCGTGATCAATTTGATCCAGAAATAAATTCTCGTCATATCTATAATTGCTATATATAGACAATTTAACTGCAGTACAGCTATTAATTGCATTAAACTTATTTTGATTAATATTTCCAGAAGGTGATTTTAATTGCTTGTTCTTAAAAAAACCTTCCTCATTCGGAGAATAAAATTTTCCATTCTGAGCTTTTATAACAGGAGTATATATGTCAATATTTTCAGAAATAGAACTGTCTAGTGCATCAAAATACTCTTGCGTTATATTAGTGTCATCATCTAACCAAACCACAATACCTTTTGAATCGGATATAGAATCTAAAATTTTGTTGTACGCACGTGATAAACCAACATTTTCGTGATTTGATAAATATTTCCAATTATTTGTATTAGCAAGCAACTCATTTTGGGAGTAATACTCTTTATTATCACTATTATCATAAATTATTACCTTGATATTGTGATTATTAATTTTGCTTAAATTTGATAAGGTTTCTGAATCTGATAGCAATGAATTATAGACAACAACTGCAGTATAATAAATTTGCATTATTTCTTACCCCCGCTCATGAAACACTTCTCATACTCATCAACGATAAAGTCCCATGTGAAACGGTTTTTGACCTGTTCTGTTGACAGCTTATCCATGACAAAAATCTCCGCCTCAGACATGGTCTCTACTTCGTCAATCACACGATGTAAATTGTCCTTATCCCAATAGATTGCCCCATCTTCTCCGACTTCTCTATTGAAGCCTACATTAAGCAAGAGATTTAATTTTGTTGATGCGAGAGCTTCCAAGAGTGAAGGATTTGTGCCACCTACTTCGTGTCCATGGAAATAAGCGAAGGCATTTTCACGAATATATTTAAGTAGGCTTTGGTCATAGACTGTTCCAACAAACTTGATTCGACTATCCTTGTCAAAACCAGTATCTGCTTTCAACTGTTCATAAAAAGCGTTCTGCTCTACGTTCGTAATCAGAACAAAATCCTTTTTAGATTTTGACTTCATAAACTCACGAATCATTGTTTCGTAGTTGTTTTCAGGAACAAATCGACCAACGACAAGATAGTAGTTATCCTCTGTAACACCTTTTTCTGAAAACCAAGTTCTGACTGTGTTATCTTCTGCTTTGAGACAAGTACCAGCAAGCTCAGTTCCGTATGCAATATAGGTTGTCTCAGGTTTATATTTAGCATAGTCCTTCTGGATATATGACTCAATATTCTTACTATCGCAAACAAGTAGGTCTGCGTGCTTAACCATCAAACTTTCAGAATACTTCCAATAACGACGAACTGGAGCACTCCATTTTTCGCGTAGCCACTCATGTCCATCTGGGTTGACTAATAATTGTCCACCAAGAGCATGAATTTGTTTGCGGAAGCGATTGATAAAAGGTCCAATGCGACAAGCTAGAACGTAAAAAATAGGATTTTCATCCTTATTTTCTTTAGCAATTTGAATAGCTTTCTTCAAGGCAGCAATATCATAGGCAATCGCTTTAGCTGGTCCAATGCTTGGAACATCAATATTGAAACAAGTTGCACCATTATATTCAAACATTTGATCTGAAATGCCTGACTTAGCAGAATTTTCAGTCATACAAGCTACAAAATACTTGATTGAGCTATCCTTCTGATATTCAGTTAGCTTTTCTACGAAAGTCTCAAAGCCACCGTATTTTGCAGGAATTCCTTTTGAACCGATAATGTAAATACTTTTCATGGTTTACCCCAATTCGTTCTTAACACATTGCAAGGCTGCTGCAATAACCTGGTGCATATCGTAATAACGATAGTGACCTAGACGTCCACCAAAGATAACCTTATCTTCTTGGGCTGCCAAGTTCTTATACGCCTTGTAGAGTTTGTTGTTACGATCGTTGTTTACTGGATAATATGGCTCATCTCCCTTGGCCCATGTTTTCGAGTATTCTTTCGTAATGATGGTCTTCTCCTGTTGACCAAACTCAAAGTGCTTGTGCTCAATAATACGTGTGTATGGTGTCTCTGCATCTGTGTAGTTGACTACCGCATTGCCTTGATAGTTCTCCATATCAAGTGTCTCTGTTTCAAAACGCAAACTACGGTATTCAAGCTCTCCCAACTCATAGTTGAAGAACTGATCAATCATACCTGTAAAGACAATCTTTGGAAACTCTGCCATATAGGCTTCCTTGTTAGCGAAGAAGTCAACATTGACCTCAACATCAATATTGTCGTGGTCAAGCATCTTCTCAACGATTTGAGTATAACCACCGATTGGAATACCTTGGTAAGTATCATTGAAGTAGTTGTTGTCATAAGTGAAACGAACAGGCAAACGGCGAATGATAAAGGCTGGAAGCTCTGTACACTCTTTGCCCCATTGTTTCATCGTGTAGTCTTTAATCAATTTTTGGTAGATATCTGTACCAACCAACGAAATAGCTTGCTCTTCAAGATTCTCTGGCGTTTTACCATTAAGCACTGCTTTTTGTTCTTCAATCTTCGCTTGTGCTTCAGCTGGTGTCACAACACCCCAGAGCTTATTGAAGGTATTCATATTGAATGGCAAATTATAGATATCACCTTTATAATTAGCTACTGGCGAGTTTGTGTAACGGTTAAACTCCGCAAACTGGTTGATGTAATCCCAGATTTCCTTATCTGAGGTATGGAAGATGTGAGCTCCGTATTGGTGAACTTGGATGCCCTCTACTTCTTTCGTGTAAATGTTACCAGCGATGTGTTCACGCTTTTCAATAACTTTTACTTTTTTTCCTGCTTTGGCTGCCTCGTGAGCAAAGACTGCTCCAAACAAACCTGAACCTACTACTAAATAATCATATTGTGACATATATTAACTCCTTCTAAACTTTCTTGTCAAAATACTTATAGTCTCAGTTATAAATTCCTCACGTAGAAGAAGCAAACAAATTCCATAGATTCCAAAAAATACAATAGCTGTTATTACTAATATAATAAAAGTACTTGCTGTAAAATTAAATAAAACAAATAGTGTGCCAAGGACAGAAACTAGTGCTGCAATTAGGATTTTCCAGAAAGAAATTGATTTAAGCATTGGTAACATCAAATCTCTCAAAAAGTAAAACTGTACTATTGTTACTGTTAATTCTGCTACGCTACCTGCAAATGCAGAACCCGCCGCACCAAAATATGGAATGGCAACACTATTAACAATTATATTAAACAAAGCCCCAATAACCGTAGAAATAACAACTAGCTTTTCTCTGCCGGTTGGAACTAAAATCTGAATTCCCATTAAGTTAGATAATCCTACCATAACTACACACAGCAATATAAGTTGCATTGGAAGAACTGCCGGGAGAAAATCTTGACCTGATAGGAATAAAATGCTCTCTTTTGAAACAATAATAAAGTATAAGGTTAGAGGTATCGAAATTACTAAAACAAAATTGAGCGCTTTTCGGACTAACCTTCTAAATTCATCCATCTTATTTTGACCATAGTAGTAAGATAGCCGAGGTAATAAAACTGTTCCCAGAGAGGTAACCACACTAACAAGTATCTGTTCAATTTTGACTGCTGCAGAATAGTATCCTACTTCAGTATCTCCTTTTATAAATCCAACCATAGTTGTATCTAAGTTGTTGTAAACAACGGTAGAAATATTTAATAGAAAGAAACTAAGAGTTGGTTTTATATGCTGTTTTATATTTAAATCATTTCTAAATTTGAGAGAAATGAATCTGTGTAAATTAATAAAATTCAAAAAATTTGATCCAACACTAGCTAAAACAGATATAGCTCCATAGATGACATAATCACTTTTTGAATGAATTAATAGTAAAAGGAAAACAAGTGATAAAAATTTGAATATGATTGACCTAACAGTGATATACGAATACTTTTCAAGAGCCTTATAAAGCCAATCTACACCAGTAACATTAAATAATAATGTTGAAGATAAAATCAAATACAATAATTTTTCCTGAGCTAGTCTAGGAACTAAGAAAATGGAAAAAGCTAAGAAAACAATTGAAACTAGCATTACTATTGCATTCAAAACGACAATTTCTTGTACAGTTTTCTCTAAATTCTCTTTATTATCCCGCACCTTAGCACAAGCTCGGATACCATAAGTCGGAATACCAAGCATCCCAACCATAGAGAAATACGAAATTATCGAGGTAGCAAAAGTAACAGTTCCAACTCTATCAGCACCTAGCACTCTAGAAACATAGGGGAATGTTATCAAAGGGAAAATAAAATTCGAAATAGTAAGAATGAAATTCATAATGAAATTCATTCTTACCGAACTAGTCTTTTTCATTTACTTACAACCAACTCCAGACTTAAAATTGTAAAATTTAATATTCTTCAATCACATAAAAGCAAGACAGATTGCGTATTATGTGACATATACGAGAATGCTGTTCGAGATAAAATATCTGAACAGCATTTTACTTATTTATATTATAACACGAGAAGGCTATTTACTTCCATCCCTTTTTAAGACTACGGCAAAAGTTTTCAAGATAATTTTCATATCTAGCCACACTGACCAGTTTTGAATATATGACATATCAAGAGAAACAACTTGTTCGAAATCTGTAATATTACTTCTACCGCTGACTTGCCACATTCCTGTGATACCAGGTTTCATGGCCAAGCGTTTGAAGTGGTGAAGTTCATATTTGTGGTATTCATCCAAGGTTGGTGGACGAGTTCCCACAAGAGACATATCTCCTTTTAGGACATTGATAAACTGTGGTAGCTCATCAATAGACCAGTCACGGATTTTCTGCCCAAAAGGAAAAATCCTAGGGTCATTTTCCATCTTAAACATGTGATCTGATGTCAACTCATTTTGAGCCATAAGCTCTTTTTTGCGTTCTTCAGCATCCAGATACATGCTTCTAAATTTGTAAATGTCAAAGACCTTACCATTTTTACCAACACGCTTTTGCTTAAACATCAAGGGACCCTTAGATTGTTTTTGAACAATCGGGTAAATGCAGAGCGCCACAAGTCCTGTAAGGAGAAGACCAAACAAGGCTGCAACGATATCAATAGCACGCTTGATAAACAAATTACGATAGTTACTTGCATTTAATGATGACGTAAGAACTGTATAGTCTCCCAAGTCCTGAATAAAGTTACTCTTGAAGAAAACATCATTTCCTTCACCGCTATTCATAGCGACAGAAACGGGTACACCCATCATGACAAAGTAGTCACGTTCATCAAAATAATCTTCAATAGCATCCGCTGTTACAAAGATTTCATTGACCTCAGTATGTGACAAGAGATAGCGTACTTCTTCAAAGCTATTTAGAATTGGTGTTGTTGCCTGAACATCAACCTCTTTTGAGCTGAAGAAACCAATGACATTCATGCTAGACGCTTTCAATCTTGTAGTCAAGCCCTGCACATCTTCAGAGAAATTTGTAACGACTAAGACATTTTTTTGATAAGTGAAAAAGTAACCAGTCGCATATCTCGTTATTGTACGAAGCAAGAAGACGACAATAGCCAAGAACAAGATCATCTTGATTAGCTCAGTTGACTCCAACTTGTGCATCATAGATAGACCAAACGGCTTCGCGAAAAACTCTACCGCTAGCAAGATGATGGCATAGATAACTGCAAACTTGGCTGCTCCTTTGATACGCGTGCGAATGCTCATCGTTTCAATGGTTGAATAACCATTGGTCCAAACAACAGCAACTGACGTCAGCAAGGTAACCAAACAGATCAATAGAAAATTAGTTGTATCATAATTTGGTGCAATAAAAGGTAAAAAGATAAATAGGATTAGCGATGACAAAATATCAGATAACAGGAAAAATAATTTCCTTGAAGATTGATTACTGTACATTATTAAAATTTTCCTATTCTTAATTTAGTTAAACTCAAAAGAAAGAGTTTGGGAGCAAAGTCCTTTCAAACTCAATCTTATTAGATTTATCAAAGTATCCGATTCTTTAAAATCAATACTCTTATTTCTTATTATTTTTCTTTTTTACGGCGTTTTTTTGATTTGCTTTTTGACTTAGAGTCATTCTGCTTACCGTAATCGCCATAGGCTCCGTAAGAGCCATAGCTAGTTTCTTTGATATCAGCCTTGTTCAAGATAACACCAAGGAACTGAGCTCCGCTTTGTTCCATTTGAGCCTTAGCTTTTTGAACGAAACGACGTTTAATTGCCCCAGCCTCTGTAACGATTAGGCTTGCATCACATTTCTGAGCCACGATAGCAGCATCAACAACCAAGCCAATTGGCGGTGTATCGATGATAACAATATCGTAAAGATTACGTGTTGTTTCGATCATGTAATCAAAGTTAGCATTTTGCAAAAGACTTGTTGGATTTGGTGGAATTTTTCCAGCTGAAACCACCATCAAATTCTCAACATTTGTTGTAGTGATAACATCTGACAATTCAACCGCTCCTGAAAGATAAGCAGTCAAGCCATCAATACGTTCAGTTGCTTTGAAGACACCTGACATCACTGAGTTACGTGTGTCGGCATCAATCAAAAGTGTTCTAAATCCAGCACGTGCAAAGGAAACCGCAAGGTTGACAGAAGTTGTTGACTTACCTTCACCTGGTTGTACTGACGTGATAACGATAGTTCTTAAGTCACTTCCGCTAAACTGGATATTTGTTCGAATACTGTTATAATATTCTTCTGTTTGCTTCATTTGAAGCGCTTGGTTTCTGACTAATTCAAGCTGAGCCATTTAAAATCTCCTCTTACAACTTATCTGTATTTGGAACAACACCAAGTAGAGTCATGCCAAGTACTTCTTCAATATCTTCTGGGCGTTTCACACGATCATCAAGTACTTCAACAAGTAAGATAATTACTACTGAAACAAAGCCACCTACCAAAAGACCGATAACAACGTTACGTTTCACGTTTGGTGATGAAGGTGTTGTTGATGCTTCTGCAACTTCAAGCGTTGTTACATCTTGAACTTTTGTAACTGATTTAATTTTTTCTGAAGCAACTTCACGAATCGCATTGGCAAGATCACTAGCTTCTTGAGGATTTTCATTTTCAACAGAAATGGAAATCACACGTGTATCAGAAGGGATAGATACTGAAAGCATGCTAGAAAGTTGACCTGATGAAATTGAGAGATTTTCATTACGAACAACAGTTTGTAGAACTTCGTTTGATGTGATGATCTCCTTGTAGTCATTTACAAGATAATCCCCTGCTTGAAGGTCAGATGTTGTAATACTGTTTCCATCTTTAGAGTTATTTACCACGTAAATACGGGTTGTTGATGTATATTGTGGAGTGATGAGGAAGATACTTCCCACAAGTGCCACAGCAGCTCCTAATGCTGCGATGAAGACGATGAGAAATTTTCTATTCCATAATTTTTTCAACAAATACAGAACATCAATTTCAAGATTTGCGTTTTCCATTAAGATTTTCTCCTATTAAATAAAGGTATTTTCAAGCAAAGTTTTTGGGTTGTTGTAAAAGAGATCATCTGCTCGTCTCTTACCATAGCGTTTTTCGATCAATTGCTGAGCTTGACTCATAAAAGGTGGTCTACTATCTAAATTATGCATATCACTTGCCACGCAGTGAACTAGATTTTCTTCTAGGAAATAGGCTGCGCGCTTTTTGAAGACCTTGTATTTATCTCCGAAAAGCTTAGCTTTCAAGACATGCGAGCTATTAATCTGAGTATAGCAACCAAGTTTAATGAGTTCTTCTACTCTCTCCTTTTTAAAGGCAAGAGCATCATAACGCTCGATATGAGCAACGATAGGAGTCACTCCCATCATAATCACATTTCTCAGTGCTGTTTGAATCTCATGCCATGGTGTATTCATACTGAATTCAATCAGAGCAAAGCGTGTTCCTGCCATACGAGGTACTAGACCATCATCCAGTTTTTGTGGAATATCGGAGCTGTAATAGAGTTCACCACCATAATGAAGTTTCAAATCACCTGAGTAACGTTCTTCAACCTGCTCATTTAGACTAGCATAATTCTGCGCAATCGTCTCCTCTGGCGTTTCAAACATTCCTTTTCGACGATGGGACGTTGCTACAATTTCACGAACACCTTGATTATAGGCCTCATCAATCAGAGCAAGACTTTGTTCAATTGACTTGGGACCATCATCAACACCAAAAATAATATGTGAATGAATATCAATCATCTTACTTACCTGCCATGACATCCTTGATTGCCTGTGAAGCTGTCGCTACACTTGTTTGATCCAATTGAATCATGTATAGACTAGCAGTTGGCATCGCATAAGAAACCAGTGTACCTGTCGAACCAGTACCAGTTACCTCCTGAGACGTAATGGTGAATGATTTTCCTGAATCGAGCTGTGCATTTGCCAGTTCCATCATCTTATCTAGAGACATATCAGTCTGAACAGAATTTTCAAGACTAGTAATGATTGTTGAGTAGCTTGAGATTGAACTCAAAGAGGTCAATTTATTAATAATCGCTTGGATGACCTTCAACTGATTCTCACCACGATCGTAATCGCCGTTTTGAAGACTGTAACGCTCACGAACAAATCCTAGTGCCTTATCAGAGTTCAAGGTTACATTACCAACCTCAAATTGATAATTACCGTGAAGACTAGTGAAGGCTTGGTCGTTATAGACCGTTACTCCTCCGACCGCATCAATCAGATTCAAGAAGGATGTGAAGTTGATCCTTGCATAGTAGTCGATTGGGATACCGTAGAGATTTTCCAAGGTCTTCTCTGATGTTTGAACACCATAGATACCAGCGTGAGTCAATTTATCGTATTGATTTGCTCCGCCATCTGGAATCTGAACATAAGAGTCACGAGGTGTTGTTGTCATCAAAATCTTATGGGTATTCATATTAACCGTCAGAATGATATTAACATCTGAACGAGATACCGTAGAGATTGACCCATAGGTATCGATACCGCTGATATAGATGTTAAAGACATTTGCATCAGTAGATGTATTGTCATCCGACTCTTTAGCTACTTTTACCGTATAGGTATAGATAGACTTAACATTATCCGCATAATCTGAATAGGACAACTCTAACAAACCTGAGTAGGCACTATTCATAACCATAGCCTGACTGCTACCAGCAATCAGATTTTCATAGGCAGCTCGGTAAGAATCGACAGTTTCTGTTGTCAGAGTGACTCCCTTATCTTTGCTTATCTGCTCTATGAGTGCATTTATATTTGATGCATCATTATTCGTCGGAGCCTGTACAGATGTGAGCTGTGAGACATCTGAAATGCTACTGTCTTTTGGTACGACAATACTCATTTCAACCTCTGAATAGGATGCTGTTTCGTTCATTTTGTTAGCAACACCGATCGCAGAGTTAAATCCGAACAATAGCATGCTGCTGACTAGAGAACTAAGAACTAGGATAACAGATGTCCCCAGTTGCCATTTTTTCAGAATTATTAGTAATAAACTGACAACAAAAATGACCCCTAAAACCGCTGTTAAAGCTATATTGAGATGTCTAAAAGCCAAAAATTGGTATTTAAACATTAAAAAGAGGGCAATCGCTGAAAGAAGTGTGAAGACTACAAGTAGAACAATATTGACAATTGTCAAAGTCTTACTTGGTCGTTTCACAGTCTTACGACGACTGGTACTCCTAGACCTTTTTGTCATAAACTTCTCCATCTTATTTTTACTAAAATCAATACTTTAATTATAACATTTTACATTAGAATTGCAATTCTTTTTCAAAAAGCTTGTGAATATATGCAACTTTGCGGAATACACGAACATTTTGTGATACAATGAGTATATGCGTATCCAACAATTACATTATATTATCAAAATTGTCGAAACAGGTAGCATGAATGAAGCTGCCAAACAATTATTTATCACTCAACCCAGTCTTTCCAACGCTGTGCGTGATTTAGAAAGAGAGATGGGAATCGAGATTTTCATTCGAAACCCTAAAGGAATCACCCTGACAAAAGACGGTGTCGAATTTCTCTCCTACGCTCGTCAAGTTGTTGAGCAAACTGCCCTCCTTGAAGAACGTTATAAGAGTAAATCAGAGACCAGAGAACTTTTCAGCGTCTCTGCCCAGCACTATGCCTTTGTAGTCAACGCATTCGTCTCACTTCTAAAAAATGCTGACATGTCTCGCTACGAGCTCTTTTTACGTGAAACTCGTACCTGGGAGATTATCGATGACGTTAAGAATTTTCGTTCGGAAATCGGTGTTCTCTTCCTTAATAGCTATAACCGAGATGTTCTCACAAAGATGTTCGATGATAATCGCCTGACTTATACAAGTCTTTTCAGAGCACATCCTCATATCTTTGTCAGCAAATCAAATCCACTGGCAGATAAGACTGTCGTTCGCTTAAGTGATTTGGAAGATTTTCCTTACCTCAGCTATGACCAAGGGATTCATAATTCCTTCTACTTCTCTGAAGAGATCATGTCTCAGATTTCTCATAAGAAATCTATCGTGGTCAGCGACCGTGCGACACTCTTTAATCTCTTGATTGGACTGGATGGCTATACTATTGCGACCGGTATCCTAAACAGTAATCTCAACGGTGATAATATCGTTTCTATTCCTCTTGATGTAGAAGATGAAATTGACATCATCTATATCAAGCATGAAAAAGCAAACCTCTCTAAAATGGGAGAAAAATTTATCGAATACCTCCTCGAAGAGGTCAAGTTCGAAACTGAATAACAGTCAGAGTTTGAAACTTAGGTTTCAAGCTCTTTTTCTATATACTACTACTTTTTCTTATATAAAATGCTCTGCTATTTTCCAAGAACCATTGGTCAAAAAAAAAGAATCTGAGATACAAGCTCTCAGATTCCAGATTCTTTAGAAGAATTTACCGATTAGCAGAATGAATAGCTGCTGTAGCTATAGCTGTAGCTACGGTATGATGTTGGTTGGTAACGGTTAGCATAGTTGTAAACTGATGAGTAACGTGAGTATGATGTTGTGTATGAACGTGAGTATGATGTTGTGTAGCAGTAAGTGTAGCTAGGAACAGTGTAGTAAACAACGCTGTATGTTACACATGGGTTGTAACGGTAGTAGTAGTTACAGTTGTAAGATACTGGGTAGCAGTAATTAGTTGTAGTTGGTTTTTGTGGTTGTGGTTTTTGTGGCTCTTGTTTTTGTTGATCGTTATCTTTAGGATCTACTGGATCAACAGTCTTATCGTCTTCAACAAGGCGGTAAACATTCACAACTTCAGTTGTACCTTCTACTACTGTACCTACTGAGTTAGCAGCACGTGTTTCCAAGTGGAAGTGACGTCCATCTTCAGTGTAAAGATCGCTAGCTTGATCAGTTGTATCGTAAGCAGTACCTACTTCAACTTGACCAGTGATATCAAGGCTGCTCAATACTTCGCCATCAGTTGTAACATCTTTTTCGATAACGTTACCGTATTTGATAACTGGAGCTTTTTCATAAACGTTTGTAACTACAGTTGTACCTTCAACAACAGTACCAACTGAGTTTTCACCGATACTTACAAGGTTGTATACAGTACCATCTTCTGCAACGATTGAAGCTGCTTGAGCACTTGTGTCATATTTTGAACCAACAACAACTTTACCACCAGTTACGCTTTCTTCGCTAAGAACTGTACCGTCAGTTGTAACGTTACGTTCAATAACGTCACCAACGATTTGCTCATAGAGGTAAGTTACAGTTGTAGTTCCACGAGTGAAGCTACCTGATGCATTTGAAGGTGTTGATACCAAACGGTATATATCAAATGATTTAGCTGATGTAGTATATGCTTCGTTTTCTTTACCAGCGATTGGAGTTTCTGATTCAAGAACAGTACCAGTTGTAGATTGGTGAACAACAACAAGTTTACCTGTGAAGGCTGCAGCTGCTGAAATGCTATTTCCGTAGATGTTAGCATAGTCATTGCTATCAAGAGTTGTGTAGATCAATTTTCCTTCAGCATCTTGGATTGTTACTGAAGTATTGTTGATACCAATGATTTTTGAACCATCAGCACTGATTTCATCAGAACTTGGTGTGTAGTTAGCTGACAAAGTAATACCGAATTTATTTGTGTGTTCGATGTTTGTCAATGATTTCAAGACGATAGTTTCACCATCGTTTGAAACAACTTCAAATTTAGCTGTTTCAAGATCATTCAAGATGATGTTGTTGCCGTTAACAACTGTATCATCGTAGTAACCACGTTGTGAAGGAGTTGAAATAATATCTCCAACTTTATTAGTCAATGTTACAAGGGCAGTTCCATCAACTTTAACAGTGATTGTTGAACCTTCAGTAACTGGTGACTTAGTGCTGTTGTAAAGACCAACTGTAAATTGACCTTTTGTCAATGAAAGACCGTTTTTTGCTGATGTTACAGAGTTAAATGAACTTTGAATGTTTGCAGTAGTTGTTTTAATTGGTGTTTTGTTGTATGCAGGTACATTAACAGTATTTGATGCAACTGTTACACCACCGATAGAGATTTTTGATACATAAGCATACTCAAGAGTTGAGATGAAATGTGTAAAGTATTGGTTAGTGTAGCTGAAGCTATATTTCAAGTCAACCAATTTTTCAGCAGTTTCGTTGAAAACAACACGAAGAACTGTAGCTTTGTTCATGCTTTCAGCAGAAAGTGCTGTATCGTGTTCGCTATCGTTAGCAATAGTGTTATTTTGCTCTTCGCTGTATGATGGTGTTGCTTCTGAAACGAGTTCGATTTTACCGATTACTGTTCCATCTTCAAGTTTAACATCAGAATTTTTCAAACCACCTGAAGGAAGGTTTTCCAAAGTATACTCAATATATTGACCTGATTTAACTGGCTCATTTACGTCTGTAGTAACAGTTACAGAAACACGTTGCTCAGTAGATGATGAATCGTTAGTTGTGATTGTTGCTGTTGTAGTGTTATCAACAACTGAATCACCTTTAACTTCAACAGGTTGACCTTGAGTTGCAACTGCTTCTTCAGATGTAGCTGCAGTTTCAGTAGCTGTAGTTGTAACTTCTTCTGATGCTGTTTCATCAGCAGTAGTTTCATCTTCAACATACTCACTAATAGTTGCAGTAGTTGTTGCAGGTGCTTCAGATACTTCTACAGCAAGTGATACTGTAGTGCTATCTGCATCTGTAGTTGTAACTTCATCGGCAGCTACTGCTGTTCCGTTCATTGATGCAGCAAGTGCACCTGAAAGCGCAAGAACTCCTACAAGTCCATAGCCTTTTGCTTTTTTAAAGGTTCCAAAACCTTTAGTTTGAGTACTCTTTTTCATAAGTAGTCTCTCTCCTCTACTTCTATTTAAAAAATATAAACTAAACCTGAGTCTCCAAACTCAGATAATGACGACACAATGTAAATCTAAGATTTACTGAATTTTCGCAAGATCTACAGGCTCTCCAACGAGTATTTCTCACAAAATCCTCCACTCCATTTTTTTCGTGAAGTTTTATATATTAATAATACTGCAAATAAGAAAATTTTTCAACCGTTTTCTTAAAAAAACTTTACATTTTAATTTTATCTAATTTATTAAAATATCTACTATTTTATTTCTTATATTTTAGGGTCTATTTAGTTATTTAATTCTCATTTTATGTGAATTTTTTGTTCTTTTTAGATCTGCCATTCTATCGACAACAGCAAAGACTAGAAAGGCAATCATAAGTGTTGAGTGTTCAAAGGTTGTTGTCAAAAAGAGGTACAACCACATTGTCCCAAAAATAAAGAGATTCTTATCAACTTTATTTATTGCTTTATTTATAAAATGCCAAAATGCATATATATATAGCATGATAAAGTATAGGCCACCTTCAGCTAAAATCGTTGTTGGTGAATTTGTAAAACCAGTAGCAGAACGTGCATACCTTACTCTACTCTTCAACGAGTTAACCAAGGTCATGTTACCATAACCAGATCCAAATAGCGGGTGGTATTTCCAGGCTTTGAAACCAATTACATAGTCTTCCATTCGAGAAGATCCCGATGCACTTGTCAATTTTGAACCCAAGAGATTCGAACCTAGTAACAGAACAGCTAACACCAAAAACGGTAACAAGAGAATGACTACATTTAATTTTCTATTTTTCAAGAATTGATAGAACGAATCAAAAAAGACATTCATCGACAAACTCATAATCATCAAAAGTATCCCAGTAACTGAGTAACTTGTTAAAATCGTAATTGCGTACAATAAGATTTTCTTTTTACTTTTCTGTCCTAGAATAAAGAAATCAATGAGGAAGGCAATACTCAAATGTAAGCTATACATCGGTGCTTCGGCGAAAATACCAATATTTCGAAAGAAGACATGCCCCATAAATTCTGCATCATTTTGCCATTGAAAGTATAGACCAAAGTAAGAGGTGATAAAACGATCTGCTCCCCAGTAAATTCTCATACTACCACTTGATGGCATGACTCCTAAGATTGATCCAAATAACCAAAAGAAGAGGGATAAACCAGCGATAATGCTAATGATTTTTGTATAAATAGCTAACAGTTCTTTAAGTTTTCCTTCTTTGAGGTAGAGCCACAAATACAGCATCAACATCAAAGGGAATAGAATAAAGCGCTGAACAAAACCAGAACTACCATTTGCAGAAACATAGTAGAACAAGCCCAAATACATCCCCCAGAAGGTCAAACCCAATAGCAAAGACGATTTAAAATGCTTTGCAATTCCTGGTAGGCTATAAAAAACTCGAACTGCCAATACGATATTGGTCAACTGCAGAATATGAAAGTCTGGTGAAATAGATACATAATAAACAGACTGAGTGCTCAGGATAATCAGTAGAACTACCAATACATCTAGCAGTTTTGCAATATTAATTGAAAATTTCAATGATTCCCTTAACATAAGTCATACAATTCTAGCCTTATTTTTTTAAGGCGGTCTTTAGATAGTAGCCATTTTTAAGCTGCTCTGATAGTTGAGCTGTATTGGCTACCATCTGGTTATAGTCTTCTTGAGTCAGTTGGTCGATTTTAGTAGCTAGTTCCTTAAGATTTGCTACTGCAATACCAACACCATGTTTTTTGACAAATTCTGCTAGCGCAGCATTTTCCCAAACGATAACTGGTATTCCACAGGCCAAATAAAGTGATGTTTTGTGAGGATTGTTGAAGCGAAGATAGTCTCCGTACATACCTGAACAGGTTTCAATCGTTTCTCCATCCCAGACAAGACCAAAACTTCCTGAAAGATTATTTGGCAGATCTTCTGGCATAAATGAGCCGTGGTATTCTGTGTTTTCTGGAGCCATTTCCTCTTGGAAATTAGCACCATAGAGTTGAAAATTAATATCAGATAATTGATCTAGATAGGCTAAGTAAGCAACCTTGCTAGCATCCAAATTTCCAGCTATAATTGCTTCCTTGGCTAAAGACTGCTCTTTTCTCTGGAAATCTTTTGGTAAAAGGTAGTCGAAGATATCTAGAGAGACCAAGGCATCGCTTTTGATTCCTTTGTCTTTCAAATAGTTTATCATCTTAGGGTTATGGGCAATAACTTTGGACCCTGCCTTCAAAACTGACTCTTCTTCAAATTGGATTCTAAGTTTGTCCTTGAAACTACTTGACTGTCGATTGATATAACGTAAACTCTCTAGGTCGTGAATCAACAAAGTGACTTTCACACCCTTGTTCTCTAACTGTGATAAGAGTCGTGAAACCATAATATTTTTTGACATCAAAGGAAATTGGACTAGCAACTCATCTCCATTTACAAGATGTGATAGTTTTTCTTTCCAGATACCATAGTTATCCCAATGCTCTTTTAGTGATTTAAGCGGGGCTTGTTTTCCTTTGAATGGAATAACAATTTCAATATTTTGAAAACCTTCTTCAGTCAAAATTGCTTCTACATCAGCACGCGCCTTATTAGCAGCATTTTTCATATTCTTCTCAGTAGGCTTTCTTTCGGTAATAAAATACCTCACTTTTTTGTCCTTTCTATTGCTTCTTCATAGAGAGCAACAATCTCTTTTACATAATTTTGTCTATTGAAACTTTCATCGACAAACTGATAAGCCGCATCTCTTCTTCGACTTGCTTCTTCAGGATCTGCGATAGCTTCTTCGATTTTATCTGCTAGATTACAAGGATTTGATGGATCATAGAGATAACCGTAGCGATCTGATTGAATCAACTCACTTGTCCCACCCGAATTAGCACCTATGGTTAAACAACCAGCCAACATATTTTCAAGGGTGACACGTCCCATTGCTTCATTGTGTGAACATACCAGTCCAATATCTGATTTTAAGCGTAAGCTTCTTAAATCGCTAGAATACTCTTTAAGTTTTACAAAATCAGCTAATTTTTTCTCTTCAATATAGGATGCGATAAAATCAAAATATTCTTGATTGGTAGCCGTCCCAATAATTTCTAGATTAAACTGACGTTCTTGACGTTTATTGAGCAATTCTACTGCCTTAACAGCATCTAGTTGTCCTTTACCTGGAACAATTCTACCAGCAATATAGAGATTAACTTCCTCATTTGAAAATAGCGGAGCTCTTTCATCAGGTGAAATACGATATTTTTCTTTATCTAAGGCATCGTAGATGACTCTAATACGCTCTGATAGCGGTGCATATTTTTTCTCTACTGCATGAGAAACCGCTATTACTGCATCAGCTTGATTTAGCAACTCTTCTTGCCTAGCCTCGTTTTCAAGTTTAATCCCATGGTCCTCCCAAACAAAATCTCTGAGATGGCAAATATAGGGAATCTTGGCCAGCTTAGCTGCTTCCATACCAATACCAACTAAATAAGAATTGTTATGCACCAGATCAATTGACTCTTCTTTCAACCATTTTGCAATTTGAAATTTAGCAAACTGATTCAATACATTTTTAGAAAAAGTACGCCATTTGCTATTATCACCTTGAATAAGGTTTCCGTATCGAATTACTTTATATTTGACGTTTAGTTCTTTCAGTTTTTCTTCCAGAACACCCGTTCTCCCAAGGAGAACAAATGGTTCAACTGTCTGATTTTCTTGAAGTCCAGCTAGAAGATCTAGCAGAGATTGATTGGCACCAGAGAGGTTGGGTAGGTGGGTGACAAAAGCGACTCTAAGTTTATCTGCCATTCTTCTCATCCTTTACTAGGCTTGTTCCATGCCAATTACGTTCTGATTCAGGTGGTAGTTGTTGGTAATCACCGTACATTTGTACTAAGATTTTTTCATACTCCTTTGGTGCGCTCATCAACTCACCTTCAAATAGTAGTTCAATACTATCTTCATAATAAGCCTTAGGGTAAACTTCTTTAAACCAGTGTCCCCCCATTGGATTTCCAATCTCTGGATTCGTATTTAAATCCCAAGACTTTAAAAAGTCATCAATTTGCTTGAGTATTTTATTAGTATTGAAATACTTTTGAATATTAGTTCTTAAAGCTAATCCAACAACTAACTTCTTGATTCCAGTATAGTCTTTATTGACATTAACCAATTGATCAAAACAGGAAAGATTTCTTAGCCCCCTGAGTAAATAAAGTCTTTTCTCCCAGTACCAACGTTTGATTCCATTTTCCGGTACACCATCCAAAGGAAAAACATCAACCCACAAGTGTTGTATTGTCTTATTTCGTGTATGCTCTCGTCTTAGAGCGTATCTTGAATCTTCAATTCTGATATAAGGATAAATATAAGCTGGATCATTATGATAATGATGTAAGCTATAGGGTTGCTCAAGTTCCTGGGGTGCAACTTCCAAAAACTTCTCATAGTTATCCCGCTTCATTCCAATATCTAAGTCATCATCCCATGGGATAAAACCTTGATGGCGAATTGCCCCTAGGAGCGTTCCTCCCATAATATAGTAAGGGATGTCATGCTTTTTACAAATAGAGATAACGACTTGAGCCATCTTCAACTGTTCATCTTGAATCAGTTTTAAATCTTCACTCTTCATTTTCAGTCCTTATTTATTAAATAATTTTTCCACGCAAATACGCGTTGCTTGTCCTTGACTTCGATTCATGAAATTCTCTTTCAATTCTCTTGTCAACTCACATTCTTTTTGTTCATCTAAATGCAGAAGATGTTCCAAAAGCAAGTCTTCTTGCTCGAAAATAGGTTGAGGAAAGACTTCTTTAGGTTGGAAATAACAACCACGTTCACTAAGATAGTCATCGTAATCATAAGCGAAACAAACTACTGGTTTCTCCAAAATAGCATAATCAAACACTACTGAAGAATAGTCAGTAATGAGAACATCAGCTACAATCAACAAATCATTGAGATCAGGATAGTTAGAGTAATCTCGCAAGAAATCGTTAAACTCGATTGACATCAAATCAGTTGTTCTACTATGAGCCCTGAAAAGAATGACATAGTCTTGTCCCAACTGCTCTTCCCACTTCTTGAAATCAGCTTCTATTGCAAGACCAAAGGTCTTCCCTTTATCTTTGCTATCTCTCCAAGTTGGTACATAAACGATAACCTTTTTACCTGCTGGTATATCAAGCGACTCTCTCAGATCCAGCTTTTCTTTAGCGCTGGCTCTAAACAGTCTATCATTTCGAGGCATACCGACTTCCAAGAAACTTGATTCTGGTGCTTTCAGCGCTGATGCAAAAACTTTCTTGTCGTAATCACCTGATACACAGAGATAATCTAAATCTCTGTAATCGTATCGCGCTGAATTTGGATCATCATTTCCAATACGCTTAATAGCAACACCATGCCAAGTATTCAAAAAGACTGTCTTTTTCTTCTTGAATCGTAAGCCACGCTCAATATTGATATCTGTTACCCAGTATTTAGCTTTCAAACAAGTTAAGAAATAAGCTGGTGAATCAAGCTTAACTGTTTCCAATTGAAATTCTTTAGCCATCTTCTCTGGATCATCAAATGCCCAAATCGTACGATAAGCTGCATATTCTCCATGAGATTGCATATAGTCATAGATATCTTTGGGGCTACCATTAAAGGTTTTACCTGTATTCGGAACAAAAAGTACGAGATTCTCATCCAACCTGATAAAAAGTCCAAGAAACCTTAAAAACAAACTTCCTAAATTAACATAAAGCCACTTCACTAAGCGATTATGTTTTACAAGATAAATTAATCTACTCTTCATCTTATTATCCGTTTGTCAAATCAGTTTTAATCTGAGTTGTAGAGATTTCTGGCGTTCTATCAAGGTAAACAACCTCAACTCCCTCTTCCTTCAAGAAGTCAAATTCACCTTCCCAATCATTCCCCATAACGAAGGTGTCAATATGATATTCATGTACATCTTCACGTTTTTGTTCCCAAGAAGTTTCTGGAATAACAAGATCAACATAGCGACAAGCTTCTACGAGTGCCTTACGTTGTTCATAAGTAAAGTAGCATTTCTTTTGTTTTTCGTTCCAGTTAAACTCGTCTGACGAGATAACTACAACTAGATAATCACCCAGAGCTTTAGCTCTTTTAAGCAAGTTGATGTGACCATAGTGCATTAAATCAAAAGTTCCATAAGTAATGACGCGTTTCATAGTATTTCTCTCCTTAATACTACTGCACTTGAAAGCTCTCTCTTTCTTTCGTATGCAGTTTTTATTGATGATAAAAGCTTTATTTTATTTCGTTCTTAACACATTGCAAGGCTGCTGCGATAACTTGGTGCATATCGTAGTAACGATAGTGACCTAGACGTCCACCAAAGATTACCTTATCTTCTTGGGCTGCCAAGTTCTTATAGGCCTTGTAGAGTTTGTTGTTACGATCGTTGTTTACTGGATAATATGGCTCATCTCCCTTGGCCCATGTTTTCGAGTATTCTTTCGTAATGATGGTCTTCTCCTGTTGACCAAACTCAAAGTGCTTGTGCTCAATAATACGTGTGTATGGTGTCTCTGCATCAGTGTAGTTGACTACCGCATTTCCTTGATAGTTCTCCATATCAAGTGTCTCTGTTTCAAAGCGCAAACTACGGTATTCAAGCTCTCCCAACTCATAGTTGAAGAACTGGTCAATCATACCTGTAAAGACAATCTTTGGAAACTCTGCCATGTAGGCTTCCTTGTTAGCGAAGAAGTCAACATTGACCTCAACATCAATATTGTCGTGGTCAAGCATCTTCTCAACAATTTGAGTATAACCTCCGATTGGGATACCTTGGTAAGTATCATTGAAGTAGTTGTTGTCATAAGTGAAACGAACTGGCAAACGACGAATGATAAAGGCTGGAAGCTCTGTACACTCTTTGCCCCATTGTTTCATCGTGTAGTCTTTAATCAATTTTTGGTAGATATCTGTACCAACCAATGAAATAGCTTGCTCTTCAAGATTCTCTGGCGTTTTACCATTAAGCACTGCTTTTTGTTCTTCAATCTTAGCTTGTGCTTCAGCTGGTGTCACAACACCCCAGAGCTTATTGAAGGTATTCATATTGAATGGCAAGTTATAGATATCTCCTTTATAGTTAGCGACTGGTGAGTTTGTATAACGGTTAAATTCCGCAAACTGGTTGATGTAATCCCAGATTTCCTTATCTGAGGTATGGAAGATGTGGGCTCCGTATTGGTGAACTTGGATGCCCTCTACTTCTTTCGTGTAAATGTTACCAGCGATGTGTTCACGCTTTTCAATAACTTTTACTTTCTTTCCTGCTTTGGCTGCCTCGTGAGCAAAGACTGCTCCAAACAAACCTGAACCTACTACTAAATAATCATATTGTGACACGAATTATCTCTCCTTTTTTCGTCTCTTTAAAAGTGAAGCCAAGGCTTCTGTTACAAATTTCTCTCTTAAAATAATCAAAACTAGTCCATAGCTTGCAAAGAATAGCAAAGCTGTCCAAACTAATCTGAAAAACAAACCAAGATCTACAAGATCTTTAAATAAAATGGTTACAACTGCGCCAGCAATTGCCCCAAGTAAAATCTTACTGATACCCAGCCCCTTGAATAAGGGTAGAATCATCTCTCTCAGATAATAAATCTGAACGAGGACGACAACCAACTCCGCAAAGGCACTGGCAAAAGCTGCTCCATTTGCTCCAAACAAAGGAATTCCAATCATATTTACCAGAACATCAGCAATCGCCCCAATAACCGTTGAATAAACGACTAACTTCTCACGGTTGGTTGGAACCAGAATCTGGATCCCTGTCAGATTGGACACGCCAATAAATAAAACGGCTGGCATAATCAGCTGCATAGCCAGAACTGCTGGCAAGAAATCATTCCCCGAAAGGAATAAGATACTATCTTTGGCTTCAATAATGAAGTAGACCACCATCGGAATGGCAAGAACAAAGATAAACTGCAAGGCCTTCTGAACGAGTCTATTAAACTCATCCAAGCGATTTTCCTGATAATAATAGGATAACCTTGGCAATAGAACTGTTCCCAATGAGGTTACAACACTCACTAGAATAGCCTTGATTTTAGTCGCTGCCGAGTAATAGCCAACAACAGCGTCCCCTTTGATAAACCCAAGCAGAGTTGTATCAACATTTAGGTAAATCGTCGATGACACTGACAATAAAAAGAAAGTAAGTGTCGGTCTTAAATGTTGCCAAATATCCAAATCCTTATAAGGTTTCAAAGGAATCATTCGACGAAGATTGATAAAGTTCATCAAGTTTGAACCAACTGCCGCAAAGACTGTAATGCCTCCATAGAGAACATAGTCTTGACTTGTCTTAACAAGAAACATGAGTAAAACAAGGGACAAGAATTTAAAAATGATGGACCTGATACTAATATAGGAATAACGTTCCAAAGCTTTGTAGAGCCACTCAACACCCAAGACATTGAAAATCAAGGTTGAGGACATGATCAGATAAAGAAACTTCTCCTGGTTAAGCTTACCAACAGTCATCACTGCAATTAGCAGAGCTAAAATTGATAAGAACATAACAAAACTGTTCAAGATAACAATTTCCTGAACAGTTTTTGCAAGCTTGTCTTTATCATCACGTACCTTGGCACAGGCCCGAATTCCGTAGGTGGGGATTCCCAGCATTCCTATCATGGTGAAATAGGAAATAATGGATGTGGCAAAATTGACCGTCCCAACACCATCTGCCCCCAGAATCCTTGACGCATAAGGAAAACTAATGAGGGGGAAGACAAAGTTCGATACCGTCAAAATGAAGTTCATAATGAAGTTCACTCTGACTGAAGATACTTTAGACATATTTTCTCCAACTTATTCTAATTGTTACTACTATTTATTTGATTTTGGTTCTGTTATTTGCGGATAGGTGGATGTTTTAGTCACCTAAAATGATATTCTAGCAATCCCAAACCAGAAATAAGTCAATTTTCTACCAAAGTTAAGAAACTTATATGCAAAATAACAGTTAATTTAATCTTATTCGACAACTCAAAGATGTCCTCTCCAAGACACTATTCGAGAGTATTCTGTCTTATTAAAAATACTTCTTTCCTTTAAAAATTCCTCCAAATCTTACTGATAAAAATCTTTTAAAAGCTTGATATGACTCTCCTAGTCAGCCTTTTGTCAATCTCTCCAAATCAACAAAATGGTTTCACCTTAACGTTTTTTATCAGATTTTCTTAAATGTTATAATCTCTTCAACACTTTCAATGTTCAAATTATGTACTTAGTATATCATCTCAAGATTAGAAAATCAACCATTTTGAACACAATTATATAAAAAAGCGTTACCAATTATGCATATTTGCAATTTATTATATTTTTAGAAGTCTAATTTTCGTTGAATTTCACAATTTTCTTTTATTTGTTTCTTCTTTTCATTTCCTTTCCGCAAAAAAACTCAGCCACATCTATTTGTAACTGAGTTTTTTTTCTTATTATAGAATAGTTTTTATCAATTGATTAACATAATCATAGTAAAAAGGTTGTCGTGAATAGTTGATTCCAGTTTCCTGAGCTAAGACAATCAAGGCAGACATAAAGTCTTGCGATGAGAATCCTGTTGTTGCTGCTAGTTCTTCTTCATCAAATGGCTTGATTAGATGAGCCAAAGGATTTCTGACTGTCTTTTCTAGTCTGCGTAATTCTTTTACACTCGCCTGAACCTCATCAGAAAGCTGACAATATTGCAAGAGTTCCAGCAAGGACTGACTTTTTACTTTGGAATCGATTCGTTTATAGATGAGTTTCTTGATATAAGGATTGCTGCTTTGAGACATCTTCTCAATATCCCAGGAATCATAATGGTAGTCTTTTGAATTATGAATATAGTCACTTAGGTCTGGAACAAATTGCTGCGCTAGGCGATAGAAAAGCCTATAAATAATCGGACTGACTGCCCTCACAAAATCAATCAGTTGATCATTAGCTAGTTTTGCTTCCAAATCCATCAGGTAGTTAGCTAATCGTTCTTCTTCTATATTATTGGAAAGGAGTTTGACATGATAGCTTGCTTCAATTTTCTCAATCCGATTTTGATGTTGAAAACTGTAATCAAGATTCAACTCCCTACGTTCACTCATCATTTTTAGGAGAAATAGAAGATCAGAATTACTATTATCTAACTGCTCTGCGATTGTCAAGGCGTGACTATAAGAATAGACATCCAAAAGGATGTCTAATATCTCTCTATGCTTCATCAGCAATGAGGGTCTCAAGACCCACTTTCATCATATCTGTGAAGGTATTTTGACGTTCTTCAGCTGTTGTGTCTTCGTCTGGGTTAACGAGACTGTCTGAAATAGTCATGATAGCAAGGGCATCAACATGATACTGCGCTGCCAAATAGTAAAGAGCTGCTGCTTCCATTTCGACAGCTTGAACACCAAGTTCACCCAATTTCATGTTACGTTCTGGCATGTTTGTATAGAAAACATCTGAAGACAAGACATTACCGACGTGAGTTGTGATACCCATGTCTTTTGCAATGTGATAAGCCTTGTCCAGCAAATCAAAGTTAGCGATTTGCGGGAAATCATACTCTGGGAAGTCGTTGCGAACGATGTTTGAGTTTGTTGCGGCAGCTTGGGCAAGAACAAGTTCACGAACATGTACATCTTTGTTAAGAGAGCCAGCTGTACCAACACGGATCAGTTTTTTCACACCGTAGTCGACAATCAACTCACGCGCATAGATAGAGATTGATGGCATACCCATCCCAGTACCCATAACAGAAACACGGTGACCTTTGTAGGTACCAGTGTAACCAAACATGTTACGCACTTCATTGAAACAAACAGCGTCCTCAAGGAAGTTCTCCGCAATAAATTTAGCACGAAGGGGATCCCCAGGAAGAAGAATTTTGTCAGCAATCTGACCCTGCTCAGCAGCAATATGGATAGACATAAGATATTTAGGACAAGAGAGGAATATGGTAAAAATAGAAAACTGACAATATGACAATTTATCTTTATTACACTATTCTTCAGTTCGAATCCTCTTAAAAGAATTCGATGTCCATTCCTTTCTAATAAGATACGAAGGGCATTAAGCGGACATAGCCAAAATAAGAGTTTAGACGAAAAACCTAAACGTTCTTGGAAAAACAAACTTTTTGGCATAGTCCTTAGCCCGTATTCAATTCTTTTTATTTTTTATTGTTTTGATGTGTGAGTGAATCTAGAAAAGCAAAGAGGCTTTGATTCATTTGACTATAATCGTATAGCATAATACTTGTTTCATTTTGAACATAGGTCAGCTCTTGACTCATTTTTACAAGATCTTCTTCTGCTGCTATCAAGTCTGGTAGAACCTCTTGATTAAATTCCAAGTGACATTGAAATCCATAATGATTGTCAGCATACTTTACAATCTGTCTAGGACAACCTTGGCTAGTCGCTAACACCTGAGCATATTCAGTCAAACCTGGCATGTCACCATGCCAATGCCCGACACTTAGTCCTTGCTCAAAAGTAGACAGATGAGCGTCAGCCAGTCCTTCCTGAGTTAATTCAATTGGAAAGACTCCGATTTCTCTTTCTGGACTATGTTCAAAAGCTGCGCCATAGGCTACTCCAAGGAGCTGGGCTCCGAGACAGACACCGACGATGGGCTTTTTAGACTGAATGAAGTCTTGCAGCAGAGCAATTTCCGCCAGCGGATGATAATAAGGAAAGTTCTCCAAATCCTCATCAGGGCTCTGTGGACCTCCCATGACAATCAACATGTCGTAGTTCATAGCCGAGCTAGGAAGAGGATCTTCCAGATAGACCTTGGTCATGCTGACCTCATGCCCACGCAACTCAGCCCAATCAAGATAGGCAGCAGGCTGCTCAAATGACTCGTGAAGTATAAAATGAATGTGCATACTGCCCCTCCTTACTTACTTCTTTTTCTGTGAAATCGCGACGCCTAGCCAAGTTGTGCCAATACAGAACCAAACAGGGACCATTGTGCGATTGCCAGAAAACAGACTGATGACTGCCACAAGATAGGCAAGTGCTGCTGCAATATAGCACCAATTTAATGATTTCATCTTACAACTCCGCCAAGATAGCTTTTACCAAACCTTTAAAGTCTTCTTTGATTTGTTCAGTCACAGCAACGACCTCTGCGTGGTTGAGTTCTGATTGGAAACCAGCCGCAAAGTTTGTGATGGCAGAGATACCAAGAACCTTAAGTCCTGAATGCGCAGCAACGATAACTTCTGGAACAGTTGACATACCAACAGCATCTGCACCGAGCGTCTTGAAGGCACGGATTTCAGCAGGTGTCTCGTAGGTTGGACCTGTCACACCAATATAAACGCCATTATCTAGCTTGATGCCAAGTTTTTGGGCAACGGCATGCGCTGTCTCACGGTAGGCAGGCGTGTAGGCATTTGACATGTCAGGGAAACGTGGACCAAACTCCTCCAAGTTTTCACCAATCAATGGATTTTGACCAGTCATGTTGATGTGGTCTGTGATTGCCATGAGAGTACCAGGTCCAAAGCCGATACCTCCAGCTGCATTGGTTACAATAACACCCTCGCAACCAAGAGCTTTCATCACTCGAACTGGGAAAGTAACGGTTTCAAGTGGATTTCCTTCATAAAAATGGAAACGTCCTTGAAGTGCCAAGACTTTACGCCCAGCCAAATCACCGAAAACCAATTTACCAGCATGACCAACAACTGTTGACTGACCCCAGTTTGGAATATCTGCGTAATCAATGACAATTGCATTGTCGATTTCTTCAGCTAATTCACCAAGACCAGAACCCAAAATCAAACCAAATTCTGGTTTTTCAATACCTTTACTTTCAAGAAAGGCTTGTGTAACACGAATATTTTCAAGTAGTGACATAAAAACCTCTTTTATTTCAATTCATCCAAGAATGACTGTCCAATCATGGCAGTATCGACACCGAAGTTGTCAGCGATTGTTGCAGAGATATCTGCAAAGTGACCGACTGGAATGACTCCATTGCCTGTAAATGCTGGGCTATAAGCCAAAAGCGGAATGTATTCACGGGTGTGGTCTGTTCCTGCATAAGTCGGATCGTTACCGTGGTCAGCTGTGATGAGGAGAAGGTCATCTTGACGCATAGCAGCAATGATTTCTGGCAAACGCTCATCAAATTCGTGCAAGCAATCACGGTAACCGTGGGCGTCACGACGGTGACCATAGAGAGCATCAAAGTCAACTAGGTTTGTGAATGAGAATCCTTTCTGGAACTCTTCCAGTCCCATAGTCTTAATCAAAGTATCCATACCGTGGCTATTTGATTTGTTGTGTCCCATGTCATTTGTGATACCTGAGCCGTTGAAAATGTCTGAGATTTTACCAACAGAGTAAGTTGGCACACCAGCGTCAGCCAATTTATTCAAAACAGTATCTTCGAAAGGTGACACAGCAAGGTCACGGCGGTTGGCAGTACGTGTGAAGTTACCTGGCTCACCCACATAAGGACGGGCGATGATACGACCTAGAAGAGCAGGACGTTCTAGGGTAATGCTACGCGCATACTCACAGATACGATAGAGCTCATCAAGTGGGATAATGTCTTCGTGGGCTGCGATTTGGAGAACTGGGTCAGCTGATGTGTAGATAATCAACTCGCCAGTTTCCATTTGGCGAGGACCAAAATCGTCGATAACAGCGGTTCCTGAATAAGGTTTGTTAGCTTCACGGATGACCTTACGACCTGAAAATTCTTCAATTTTCGTCAAGATTTCTTCAGGGAATCCATTCCAGAAAGTATCGAAAGGCTCAGTGATATTGAGTCCCATGATTTCCCAGTGACCAGTCATAGTATCCTTACCGAGTGATACTTCTTCCAATTTTGTGACGTAACCAGTTGGATTTTCTTCAGCTGGAACAGTTTTAATTGGTGTCTCACGAGGAATATTTCCAAGACCGATTTTAGCCATGTTCGGCACATTAAGACCAACTGTTTTTGAAATATGTCCTAAAGTATCTGAAGCACCGTCAGGTACGCCAGCATTTGAAAAATTGTTAGCGTCTGGTGCTGCTCCGATCCCAACAGAATCAAGGACAACCAAGTGGATACGATTAAATTTACTCATGATATTGCTTTCTAAGGGTGGTTACGGTTAGCACCCAAGACCTGTAATAAATTATTTTAACGTTCTAAAACCTTAACGCCATCTTTACCTGCGACAATAACTTTATTGACCATGCCGTTAAAGAGACCGTGGTCAACAACACCTGTCATGGCTTTGAGCTCTTGACCAAATGAAACAGGGTTTTCAATGACACCCAAATCAAGGTCAATGATGAAGTTCTTCATATCAGTCACAAAGCGCACGCCATCGTACTCACGGAATGATGGTTTGTAGCCTTTTGTTTCAAATTCACGGAAAATACGCTCTGCACCATATTGAACAACCTCAACAGGTAATTTGAATGCACCAAGTTTCTCAACGATTTTGCTTTCATCAACAACCCAAATGTATTCTTTAGTTGGTGTGGCAACGATTTTCTCCATAAGAAGGGCTCCGCCACCACCTTTAATACCGTTGAAGTCTGGATCAACCTCATCAGCACCGTCAACAGTAACATCGATACTATCGATATCATCGACAGCTTTAAGAGGAATACCGAGACCTTGAGCCTGCTCAGTTGTACGACTTGAAGTGGTTACACCGATAACTTGGAGACCTTCTTCATTGACACGGCGACCGATTTCTTCAACGAAGTAATAAGCCGTCGAACCCGTTCCAAGACCAACAATCATGCCATCTTTGACATACTGCGCTGCTGTTACACCAGCGATTTTTTTCAATTCTTCCATGACTACCTCCAAATAATAGCTTTTGACATAGTTATCCTAATTATATCATGAAAGCGTAAACTTGTAACGCAAAGACTTAGAAAAATCCGAACTTTAACCATCTTATCATTTTAGTAGTTTTCTCTTGTTCTTTTTTGAGAACGGTGTTATAATGTATCAGAATCTTACTGATGAGGTAAATTATGCGATCTAATCAAGAAATTATCAACCTAATCTCCAAAGAAAAAGAGGCTCAGGGGATGTCTTTGAGCGAATTGGCAAGACAGGTTGGAATGGCAAAGTCTGCTGTTTCTGCCTATCTCAATGGTAATCGTGACTTCCCTTTGAATCGTGCCCAAGACTTTGCGGATGCACTTTCCATCGACTGCCATTTTCTACTTGGTATGGAGAATAATCAAGCGACCGAAACATTGACCAAACTCTATCAACAATTAGAGGAAGACAGACAAGAAAAGGTGCTGGATTTAGTCCAAAAAGAGTTCCAGCGTCAGCTTTCTCAGGAAAATCAAGAACCCGTCTATACTGTCAAAGCAGTTACAAAACTAGCTGCTGGGCTAGGCTATGCTTTCAATGACTACGACTATCAAACCGTCCAGGTCTCTCAGGAACCTCCACGTTATGACCTTGCATCTATTGTGAGCGGTGATTCTATGTATCCTGACTATCGAAACGGAGATATTGTCTATCTTGTTGACAAGGGCTTTTCTCGTTATGATGGTGAGGTTTGTGCTGTTGCAGTCAATGACAAAACCTTCTTAAAGAAAGTTTATCTAGAAAAGGAGCAACTCCGTCTTGTTTCTATTAACCCAGACTACGATGATATTATCATTCCCTTCCCACCTAATGAAGATGACCACATTCGTATCTTTACAGTAATTGGTCGTGATTCAACTATTAGTATTTAGAAACTTATAAGTTCGAGAAAAAATCTGGAATACCTATATTAAAGGAGTAAAATGATTACAAAGGAATTTGATACAATTACGGCTATTGCAACTCCACTCGGTGAGGGTGCTATTGGTATCGTCCGCATTTCTGGTACAGATGCCATTGCAATTGCCAACAAAATTTTTAAAGGAAAAGATCTTGAAAAGACTGATTCTCATACCATCAACTACGGTCATATCGTTGAAAATGATCAAGTCGTCGATGAAGTCATGGTCAGCCTCATGCGAGCTCCAAGAACCTTCACTCGAGAAGATGTTGTCGAGATCAATACTCACGGAGGACTTGCAGTCACAAATGAAATCCTTCAACTTGTTATCCGTTCTGGTGCAAGAATGGCAGAGCCTGGCGAATTTACCAAACGTGCCTTCCTGAATGGTCGTGTTGACTTGACCCAAGCCGAAGCCGTGATGGATCTTATCCGTGCCAAAACAGACAAGGCAATGGCTGTCGCTGTTTCACAATTAGACGGTTCTTTAAAACATCTCATTGATAACACTCGCCAAGAAATCCTCAATACATTAGCTCAAGTAGAGGTTAATATTGACTACCCTGAATATGACGATGTTGAGGAGATGACTACTGCTCTCATGGCTGAAAAGACTGCTGAATTCCAAGAACTTCTGGAAGGTTTATTGCGTACTGCAAAACGTGGTAAAATCCTACGTGAAGGACTCTCTACCGCTATCATTGGTCGTCCAAACGTCGGAAAATCAAGCCTTCTCAACAATCTTCTTCGTGAGGAAAAAGCAATCGTTACCGATATTGAAGGAACGACTCGTGATGTCATCGAAGAGTATGTTAATATCAAAGGTGTTCCACTTAAACTGGTTGATACAGCGGGAATCCGAGAAACTGATGATGTTGTTGAAAAAATTGGTGTTGAGCGTTCTAAGAAAGCACTTGAGGAAGCTGATCTCGTTCTCCTTGTCCTCAACGCTTCTGAAAAATTAACAGATCAAGACAAACAATTACTTGAAATCAGTCAATGCAGCAATCGAATTATCTTGCTGAACAAGACTGACCTAGATAGTCAAATTGAGCTTGATTTGCTACCTGATGATTACATTCCTATCTCAGTCTTGAAAAATCAAAATATCGATCAAATTGAAGATCGAATCAATCAACTCTTCTTCGACAATGCTGCTGAAGTTGAAAAAGATGCTACCTACCTCTCGAATGCACGTCATATCAGCTTGATTGAACAGGCTGTTGAAAGTCTAAAAGCTGTCAATCAAGGTCTTGAATTTGGTATGCCAGTTGACCTCCTCCAAGTAGATATGACCCGTACTTGGGAAATTCTTGGTGAAATCACTGGTGACGCCGCTCCAGATGAATTGATTACACAATTGTTCAGCCAATTCTGTCTTGGTAAATAGAGATAAATATAAAAAGAGTTTGAAATTCCAAACTCTTTTACTTTGTACTTTTTTCAATAATTTCTGCAACCCGTCTTTGCAGGTCTGGGATAACTTCTTCCATAAACCATGGATTTTTTGCCTGCCAGATATTATTTCTTGGAGATGGATGAACCAGCGGAAAAAATTCTGGTAGATAGTCTTGGTAATTTCTGACTGTATCTGTAAGTTTGGCTGAGGATTTTTGATGTAGATAGTAGCGCTGTGCATAATTTCCAATTAGAAGGATTAATTCTATCTGGGGCGCTAACTCTAGGGTCTTCTCATGCCACTTCTCTGCAAATCCCTTTCTAGGTGGAAGGTCACCTGATTTTCCAGTACCTGGAAAATAATAGTCCATGGGAACTACTGCGAATAAGCCAGAATTGTAGAAAAAGTCCTTATCCACACCGAGCCATTTTCTCAGATTATCACCGCTAGGGTCATTCCAGTAGAGTCTTGATTCCTGAGCTCTGATGCCGGGAGCCTGTCCTACAATATTAATGCGGGCTGTTTCAGGGACAGTGAATAGTGGTTCAATCCCTTTCTGTGTAAACTCCTTATTCTGAGGATCAGCCATTATGGCTGCAGTTAGTGATTCAATCGTTTCCATTATATTCTCCTCTATCTATATAAAAGAGACTGAGCCTATTCTACATGAACATTGACCCAATCTCTTCTTTGTGAATCTTATAAAGCTTTAAGCTTGTTAAGTCGCTTTGCAACTTCCAAGTTTCTTCCTTATCTCAATCCTCTACGCTATTAACGTAATCCGAGGTCAGATAATTTCTGCTTGTAGGTATCAAAGTCAATAGAAAGACCTAGACCACCGTACATGTCATATTCATCTACCCAATCGCCGTACTCTGGAATGGTCGTTTGTTCAACACCTTTAGAGAGACTAGATATATTTGAAAGTCCTAGACTAGTGATATCTCCAAAACTCATATTTGTAGACGTCAAGGCATAAATTTTACCCAAGGCAGTAGCTCCATTCAAGAAGGATGCTGGATTCTTCACCTGACTAATCAAAGCAGATAGAACCTGTTGTTGACGTTTGGTACGACCATAATCTCCTTCGTCATCCTTACGGAAACGTGCATAGTTCAGCAGGGTACGACCATCCATCCTCTGTTTACCAACAGAGATAGTCTGATTTGGTACCACACCATCTTTCATATTAAGGTCATCAGGCACTTCAACAGAAGTTACTTCCTCACCATCTACGGTTGAAAACTGAGCGTCAATTTCGACACCATTAGGAAACATGGTATCAACGGCTTCAGCGAAGGTCTCAAAGTCAACCATCATATAGTACTTGATATCAATATCATAGTTGTTTTTCAGAGCCTGACGCATGTATTCGGCACCTTGACCATTGTCCTGCTCACCGAGGTTAAAGGCAACATTCAGCTTTTGATCATAGGAATAATCGCTGTAACTGACTCCTGGAATATTGATTAAGGTATCACGCATAAAGCTGACTAGCTTGATTTTACCTTCCTTGTTACCAACATTCAAGACCATAATTGTGTCCGTACGAGCATCAGTCGAACCTTGGGTTACACGCTGGTCACTTCCCAAGATCAGGATATTAACACCATCGCTAGTATCCTGACCATTGAAAGTTTCCTGAACTGCTGGCGAGTAGTCGCTAGAACCAGAAGTTACCTCATTCATCCCTTTGATAAAGTTAAAAATAAGCACTCCAAAGACAAGAAAAAGTATAGCGAAAATAGCTAAAAGACTTCGCTTAACGATTTTCCACTTGCTTCCCTTTTTAGCTGGCGCCTTTTGGGATTTCCTTTTTTTATTTCTTTTTGGTAAAAATGGCTGAGCTGCTTTTGTCACTTTCTGACTTGATTCAGAACCTGGATATTTTGGCAAGCCTTGATCCGTGTATGCAGAATTATCCTGATAATCAAGAGATTCTTGATTGTCATAATAAGGATCTGTGACAAACTGTTCTGACTCATAGTAAGGGTCATCGTATGACTGATAACTTGTGTCGACTGATTCAGAATAAGCAATCTCTTCTTCGTAAGATAACTCATTCATGCGATCAGTCAAATAATCCAGTTCTGCCCTTTCTTTATCACTCAGATAATGGATATTCTTTAGGAGATAGTCGTAGCGCAGCTGCTCATGTCGGCTTAAGCGACTTCTATCATTTCTATTCATCTTTTAATCTCTTATACTTCTTCTTTATTTCCTAAAAACTCAAAAAACCAAAAGATTCTTACGGATTTTCCTAGAATCTTTTGTTAATAAATCTCTAAATGCGATAAACATCGTATTGCCCTAAAATCTTATAGGCGATACCCAAACTAGATAGTTCTTCTAAAGCATAGCCAACTAATTCTTCCTTATGATTTTCAAAATCAATAATAAAGAAGTACTCACCCAGAACTGTTTTCAAGGGTCTGCTTTCAATCTTGGTAAGGTCAATCCCACGCCAGGCAAAAACAGACAAAGCCTTATAAAGAGCCCCTGGCAGATTGTCAGGAAGGGTAAATGCAAGAGAAATCTTGCTATCGATCTGAGTTAAGGGAATAGGCTGCGCCTCGTGTCCCAGAACCCAAAAGCGAGTATAGTTCTCTTCAATTTCCTGAATATCCTTTGCCACAACGGTCAAGCCATACTCACGCGCTGCTGCATCTGGTGCGATAGCAGCGTAAGGCTGATTGGGATTTTGTGCTACAAAACGGGCAGCGTAGGCAGTACTGGCTGTCAATTCGATCTTAGCATCAGGATAATTTTCTTTTACAAATTTCTTCCCTTGAGCAATGGCCTGCGGATGCGAAAAGATTTTCTCAATCGACTTTTGACTGTCAGTCGCCATCAACTGCTGCTTGATTGGTTGAATAATCTCTACCACCGCTTCAATGTCTGCCTGATGAAAAAGATAGTCTGAAGTCTCATGAACAGATCCCTCAATGGAATTCTCAACAGGGACAATGGCATAATCAACCAAGCCTTCTTCATATGATTTGATGACTTCAGTGATATTAGCAAAGGGAAGAAGGTCTTCATTTGGAAATGATTTCAATGCTGCATTATGCGTAAAGGAACCTGATGGTCCTAAATAGCCAACTTTCATCGGATTTCCTCGATAATTTCTTCAGGTGTTTTACCTGCAACCTCAACAATCTTATTAGCCGCCTCTTGATACCAGTCTTGACGACCATCAAAGATAGCTTTGAAATCTGCTCTGCTATTGTTCTCAAAAAGGGGACGAACGTTGACCTTGTCCCTGGAGATACGGTCGCAAAGCGTATCAAAATCAGCTTTAAGGTAGATAGTGTGATCATTATTTGCCAAAATCTGACGATTTGCCTCGGTCACGACTACGCCTCCACCTGTCGAGATGACGGCATCTGTCTCAGCAAGCTCAGCTAAGACCTGACTCTCAATCTGACGAAAGGCCGCTTCACCTTCTTTGGCAAAGAAATCTGAAATCGACATACCGATACGCTCAGTGATGAGAGCATCCATGTCAATATAGTTTGGATCTAGCAACTTGGCAATGGTAGATTTACCAGAACCCATAAAACCGATAATAATCTTAGCCATTTGACAATGCCTCCATGTGGTCGAAGAAACTTGGATAACTTGTGTTGATTGCCTCAGCACGTTCGAGTGTCAGTTCACCTTCCTCAGCGATCAGACCTGTAATAGCAGCCATCATTCCGATACGGTGGTCACCGAAAGTATTGATTGTTGCACCATGAAGGGCAGTTTTACCTTGAATGATCATTCCGTCATCAGTCGGTGTGATATCTGCACCCATGGCATTAAGGGCGTCAGCCACAACCTGAATACGGTCTGTTTCCTTAACTTTAAGCTCTTCGGCATCTTTGATGACTGTTTTACCATTTGCCTGAGTCGCCAAAAGCGTGATAATAGGCAGCTCGTCAATCAAGCGAGGGATAATATCGCCTGCAATCTCAGTAGCTTGAAGGTCAGAAGTTTCAACTGTGATAGTCGCTGACTTAGCGATATCATCGATGTTTGATAGCTCAATCTTACCACCCATAGCCTTGATAACGTCAATAATACCCGTACGTGTCTCGTTGATACCGACATTTTCAAGAACCACTTTTGAATTTGGGACAATAAGCCCTGCTACCAACCAAAAGGCAGCTGACGAGATATCACCTGGTACAGTAACCTCTTGTGCTGTGAACTCCTGTCCGCCAGAAATACGGATTTCCTTGTCATTAACACTAATCTGACCACCAAATTGGACAATCATATCCTCTGTGTGGTTACGTGTTTTTTCTTTCTCAATAATGACTGACTCACCATCTGCTTGAAGGGCCGCAAAAATAAGGGCAGACTTAACCTGAGCAGATGCAACTGGAAGCTGATAAGAAATTGGTTTTAATGACTTGCTACCGTGCATTTTGAGCGGAGGAAGGTCACGATCCGTCTGACCAGAAACCTCGACACCCATCTGTCTCAATGGAATTGTGACACGGTCCATGGGACGTTTTGAAAGGGAATCATCACCAAACATCTCAACATCAAAATCCTGACCAGCTAAAACACCTGAAATCAAGCGGATTGATGTTCCAGAATTTCCCATGTCCAACTTATTTTGAGGGGCTTTCAAACCATCGAAACCAACACCGTGGATTTCAACCACATCGCCCTTGTCCTCAATCTCAACACCCAGATCACGGAAAACCTGCATAGTTGATAAGACATCCTCACCACGAAGAATGTCATAGACACGAGTGACACCCTTAGCAAGACTACCGAACATGATAGAACGGTGACTGATTGATTTATCTCCTGGAACTCGGATGGTTCCTCTTAGCTGTTTAACATTGGTTTTTAATTTCATGACAGAACTCCCATACTAGCATTATTGACTTCCATTATACCATAAAATGTCTGAAAATTTTGAGAGTAGTCACAAATTCAAGAAGAAATCCTTTACAAGAAAAGAGTCCAGATCAAATTGATCCAGACTACTCCTTATTCTATTGAATTGACAAAGGTATCAATTCAGCTTTCTGAAAACGACTTTGGACAATCCAAGCTTTATTCTGCAAGCACAGCCTCTACTCTTTCTTTAATCAGTTTGGCTGACGCAGCAAGCTTGATTTCTTCTTCCTCTGTTAGGTTGAGTTCTACTCTTTCAACTATTCCATCACGACCAATAATAGCTGGGTAACCAAGATAGGTCTGGAATTTTTCCTGATAAGAGGAAACAGGTAGGACCTCCTTAGCATCCGTTAGAATCTGCTCAATCAAGCGACAAGCACTAGCGGCAATTCCAAAACTCGTATAGCCCTTACCATAAAAAACGGTATGGCCACCCTTGACTGCCGCCAAATTAAGCTCCTCACGTTGATCTCTAGTTGTCAAATCCATAATCGACTGCCCCTTCAGACTAACCTGACTCCAAGCAACAAATTGTGAATTTCCATGCTCACCAAGATTGTAACCCGAGACACTCTTTGGATTAACTTCAAATGCTTTACCCAAAGCACGTTTCATACGAGCAGTGTCTAGGAGCGTACCTGTACCAAAGACTTTTTCCTTTGGAAAACCTGTGTAGTGCTGATAAAGAGCACAAACGGCGTCACACGGATTCGTGATAACCAGTAAAATCCCCTTAAAACCAACCTCGACTAGGCGCTTGGAAACTTCCTTAACCGCAAGTTTTGTAAAGGGAAATTCAGCAAAGCGATCCTCACCAGCATTGTGCTGTAGAGCGATATTTCCCAAAGCAGAAACAACGATATCCGCATCAGCTAGTGCTTGATAATCATTAACTTCTATGTGTGCAAATTGCTTAAGATTTGCCATGGCATCTTCAAAATCAAGGGCGTCAGCTTGTGATTTTTCCTCACTAACATCAATAAAAACATAGGATTCTGCCATCCCTTGACAAATTAAGCTGTGCGCCAAAGCAGCTCCGACATTTCCCAGCCCAATAATTCCGATTTTTCTAGCCATCTTCGACCCCTCCTATCCAAAAAAGCTAGGAAATTCCCAGCCTTTCGATTTTTAATTTTCTTGATTCAAATCCTGTAAAGGTTTAAAAATGATGCGTTCGATATCATTGATATAAACACCAAGCGCTTGTTGAGCATCAAAGAAGGCTTTCAAAGCTGGTTTCGCTTCAATTTTTTGACCCAAGTCTTGAAGAGCTTCTTGATCTTCTTGAGAAGGCATTTGACCTGTTTGCATTTGCGTATAGAGTTTTTGTTGGAAAGCTACAAACTCTTCAAAAAGAGCTTTGCTTTCTGGATCTGTTTGAAAAGCTTCTTGTTGCTTTTCTACTGCTTGATACTCAGGAAGTGCACGAATAGCACGTTCCAATTCATTTGCCAAATCATAAATATTTGCCATCATTTTTCTCCTTATTCATTAGTGATACAATCCTTTTTCAGAGCCCGTTTTTAAATAATGGCTACTGAGTAAGGGGTGTTTTCTGAAATAACTTGCTCAGCATGTGCCAAGTCTTTTTGATTTTTAAAGCTGATTTGAAGGATACCGCTGATATCTTCTCGGTTTTCCTCGTTGATTCGAATGTTGACGATTGAAGTTCCACGTAGCAATTCCAAAATGTTGAGGATAACATCTTCTTCGTCAGGAACATCAACGAAAATATCGTATGAACTCTCAACTCCGCCACGCTTATGGATTTCCATCTGCTTGCGAGTCGCTCTGCCATTGTCAAAGAACTCCCAGAGAGCATCCTCATCATCCTGATCTAAGAGGCGACTAATATGATCCAAACGAGACTTAAAGTCCTCAATACGATCCTTGACCGCCTCCTTGTTGGTCATGAGAATGCTGGTCCACATGCCAGGTTCACTCTCGGCGATACGGGTCATATCTCTGAAACCACCCGCCGCAAAGTGGTTGGTCATCTCATGCTCCTTAGCATAAGCACCAGCCTGCTCCATCAAACTTGAAGCAATCAAGTGAGGGAAGTGAGAGATTTGGCTGGTAACACGGTCATGCTCAGCTGGGTCAATCTCGACATAACGTGCCAAAAGCCCAGAAAAAAGCTCCTTAAGCTCAGGAATCGTCTCCTCCTTGGTCAAAGATGAAGGCGTGAAAATATAGTAGGCATTTTCAAACAAGGTCACGTCAGCTGCAATGGCACCAGACTTATGCGAGCCCGCCATAGGGTGCGAACCGACGAATTGGATGTCTTTCCCTTGGAGAAATTGCTCTGCAGCATCCACAATAGCCTTCTTCGTCGAACCAGCATCTGTAATAATGACATTTTCCTTAAGAGGCAGCTCCGCTAGCAACTCCAAAAACTGAATGGTCTGCTTGATAGGTACTGCTAGAATAATAACATCAGCCAGCGGTGCAAATTCAGCAAAATCACCTGTGGCACGATCAACGATTCCTCGTTCCAAGGCGATGTTTCGTGACTTATCAGAACGGTTGTAACCGAGAATCTCATAGTCTGGATGATCACGTTTGATCCCCAAAGCCAGCGATCCACCAATCAATCCCAAACCAGCCACATAAATTACTTTTTTAGGCATTTTTTCTTCCTTTATCAAAAAAGAGTGGCTTGACTGCTAGACAAGACAAGCTGACACTCTTTTTCTATCTTAGAAATGTTTCACATAGTCACGGTGAGCCGCAACAGCTTCCTTCAATTCTTCCAAGTTATCAGATGAGAATTTATCTAGGATTTCTGTAGCAACAACAGTTGCAACAACAGACTCCATAACCACACCTGCTGCAGGAAGAGCCGTCGGATCTGAACGCTCAACGGTTGCCTTGTAAGGCTCATGCGTTTCAATATCAACTGACATCAATGGTTTATAAAGTGTTGGGATAGGCTTCATGACACCTCGGACCACGATTGGTTGACCATTAGTCATACCACCCTCGAAACCACCAAGATTATTAGTGCGACGAGTATAGCCCTCTTCTTCATTCCAAAGAATTTCGTCCATAACTTGTGAACCCTTGAGATAACCATCTTTGAAGCCAAGTCCAAACTCAACCCCTTTGAAAGCATTGATAGAAACAACCGCTTGAGCAATCTTGGCATCAAGTTTTGTATCCCATTGAACAAATGAGCCTAGACCAACTGGCACACCACCGACGATTGTTTCAACAACACCACCGATTGTGTCACCTTCTTTTTTGATTTGGTCAATATAATCTTTGATTTCTTGTTCACGTTCTTGATTAACAACTGAAATCTCTGATTTTTGTGCCAATTCTTTAATTTGAGACACTGTCAGATTTTCAGGAACATCGATTTCCTTACCACCGAAGACAACAACGTGGTTAGCAATCTCAATATCAAGCTCTTCCAAGATACGTTTAGCGACAGCACCAACTGCAACACGCATAGTGGTTTCACGCGCTGATGAACGTTCCAAAGAGTTACGTAAGTCATCAAAACGGTATTTCATCCCACCGACCAAGTCAGCATGACCAGGACGTGGATGAGTGATTTTACGTTTTGTTTTGAGACGATCCTCAATATCTTCAACCGCCATAATTTCAAGCCATTTCTGGTGGTCACGGTTGGTAACATTAAGGGTGATAGGAGCACCTGTTGTCTTACCGTGACGAACACCTGCTGTGATTTCCACCTGGTCTGACTCAATCTTCATACGACCGCCACGACCATATCCACCTTGGCGACGTTTGAGGTCCTTATTAATATCTTCTGCTGTCAAAGGCAAACCAGCTGGCACACCTTCAATAATTGCCGTTAGACGTGGGCCGTGCGACTCACCTGCTGTTAAATATCTCATTTATTTCACCAAATAATCTTTCATCTCTTCTAAAGGAATTTGATTAATAGCTGCGCTTCCAATCTCAGGAACAATAACTGTCTTGATACTGTTACCACGAGCCTTCTTATCATGTGTCAAGGCCGCATAGAGCTCATCAATCTTCCAAGGTTCATGGTCAACTGGCAAGCCAAATTTTTGGCACATGGCAATAATCTGCTCTGTGATACCAGCAGGCATCAAACCTTTTTGCTCTGCCACACGAGAAATCTGTACCATACCAATTGCCACAGCTTCTCCGTGCATAACCTTACCATAACCTGCTGTCGCTTCAATGGCGTGACCGATGGTATGACCAAAGTTGAGGTACATACGAACCCCACCTTCCTTCTCATCATCGACGACAACCTTACGTTTCACGTCACAAGAACGGTAGATAATCTCCTCAGCATGATCAAGAATGGCTTGAGGGCTTCCTTCCATTTGACCAAGAAGTTCCCAAAGTTCAACGTCATCAATCAAACCGTATTTGACAACCTCACCCATACCTTCAATCAGCTCACGCTGACCAAGCGTATTGAGTACCTCTGGGTCAATCAAGACACCGTCTGGCTGGGCAAAAGTTCCCACGATATTTTTAGCAAGCGGTGTGTTAACACCCGTCTTACCACCAATTGACGAATCAACTTGAGCAGTCAATGACGTTGGCATTTGCAAAAAATGAATACCACGCATATAAGTTGAGGCAACAAAACCAGCCAAGTCCCCAACAACGCCACCGCCGAGAGCAACAATACCATCACTTCTGGTCATGCCATTCTTAATCAAGAACTCATAAGCCTTGTTAACTGTGGTTAGATTCTTACTTGATTCACCCTCTAAGAAGTCAAAGACGATGACTTCAAAACCTGCATCTTCGATAGCCAACTTAACCTTTTCAGCATAAAGTGAGCCAACATGGTTATCAGTGATAATAGCTACCTTTTGAGGTTGCCATAGTTCTTTAACCCACTGACCAGCTTGAGAAAGGGCACCTTTTTCAATAATAATATCATAAGGGTGGTGGGGTAGATTAACATTGAGTTTCATAGATAACCTCCTAGTTAGCCTTGTATTTTTCCTCGAGTGCTTGCCAGATTTCATCAGTTGGCATAGCTTGTCCAGTCCAAAGTTCAAAGGCTTCCGCTGCTTGGAAAAGAAGCATGCCAAGACCATTGAGTGCTGTCAAACCTTTACTGCGTGCTAATTTCAAGAATGGTGTTTCAAATGGTTGATAGACTACATCAGCCACAGTCAAACCTGCAGGAAATTCAAAATCTTCCTTGATAATCATTGACTTACCATCCATACCAACACTAGTTGCATTGACAAAAAGGTCTGAAGTAAGCACTTTTTCTTGAATAAGTTTTAGGTCTTCAACAGCGAAAACCTCAAGTTCAACACCTGTTTTGTCTGAGAGCTCTGCTGCTTTTTCACGAGTCGCATCCAAAAATTCAGTCTGGTTGAAGATATTGATTTTTGTTGCGCCATTAAGAGCTGCCTGTGCAATCAAAGCTGTCGCAGCACCGCCTCCACCGAGAATGGTCATGACCTTACCTTTAACATCAAAATCCGCAAAGGTTGCAAGGCTTCTAAAGAAGCCGATACCGTCAGTATTGTGCCCAATAAGTTTGCCATCACGGTTGATAACGGTATTGACCGCACCAATCAAGCTAGCTGAATCTGTCAATTCATCCATATAAGGAATAACTGTCTGCTTGTAAGGCATCGAGATATTAACACCGAACATGTCGTAACGCTTGACGTTTTCAAGTGAAACTGCCACATCTTCTTCTGGGACATCCCAGGCAACATAGACACCATTAACACCTGTTTTGTCAAAGGCATAATTGTGAATAAAAGGTGAAATAGAGTGTTTAATCGGCGTTGCTACAACAGCTGCCAATCGTGTGTGTCCATCAATCTGCATCGAGTATCTCCTTGAAACGTTTCATTTCTGCTAGTGAAATTTGACCTGGAGCGCTTGCTTGTTCAAAGCTAGCAAAGGTCCAGCAAGAACCAGTGATATTCCCTGCCAAACGTGACAGTTTACCAAGTTCGCCCATCGACATGGTTGCGTAAGCCTGCTCAGGATTGAGCGTCTTGAAACCACGAGTGTAGTTCATCAAATCCAGCACATCCTGCTCATTCTCAGGCATAACCGCAATCTTAACCACTCGTGGTGCAAGAGCTGTCAATTCTGAGAAGACCTCCATCAAATTCTCAGGTGTCTCATCAAAGTTGTGATAAGACAGAACCAAATTTGGGAAATCCATCATCTTGTCAAAGACTGACTGATAGGAGAAATATTCAAAATCAATATAATCTGGCTGGTAGAGCGAAGCGACATCCTTGATAAGAGCCACATATTCTTTGTCTGTTAGCGACAAGCGTCCGCCTTCCCTTTCAGTACGAATAGTAAAGATGATTTCTAGCCCTGCAAATTTTTCAAAAATCGCTGGCGCTACTGTTAAAATATCATCCTTAGCCAAAAAATCTGCTCGCCACTCAATCAAATCCGCATGTTCAAACTTAGCAGGATCCAACTGGTTAGCTTCCTCAAGATTCTTTGGCATAATTGGAACTACAATCTTCATTTGTTAACCCTAATTGTAAATACCTTGAGGTAGTTACTACTTTCATCTTTCTTATTTACTGTAAAATCACTTGGTAATTGCTTGAGGTCCAAATAAGTATGTTTGACCTGTCCAAATCCTTTTTCAAGCTGTTTTTCAAACTGCTTAATGGTCAGATTTGATGCATTTGTTGATGCGATAATAGTGCCCTTAGGACTAAGAATCTCTAGAGCCTGCGCAATCAACTTGTGATAATCTTTAGCGACCGAAAAGGTCTGTTTTTTATTTCTGGCAAAGCTAGGTGGATCGATGACAATCACATCATAAGTCAATCCGTGGCGTTTGGCATAGCGATAATAATCAAAAACATCCATGACCATGAATTTATGATTTTCTAAGTCAAAGCCATTAGCTCTAAAGTGGGCTTGGGATAATTCAACAGAACGTTTCGCCAAGTCTACCGAAGTTGTCTCACTGGCTCCGCCCATAGCTGCCGCAACTGAGAAAGCTGCGGTATAAGAAAACATATTAAGAACCGACTTACCAAGCGCCAGCCCATTGACCAAGGAATCCCTAACCTCATGTTGGTCTAGGAAAATCCCAGTCATCAGACCGTCGTTGAGGAAGACCTCATAGCTGACGCCATTTTCAAGAATGGTAAAGGTTTCAGGTGCCTCCTTCCCGTATATAAAGGCTGACTCATAGTCCAAACCTTTGAAACGAATCTTCTCATAAGCACCGAGAATCTCAGGAAAAACTGCTTTGAAAGCATCCAAGATAAGCTCTTTATACTCATAGATATAGGTGTTATACCATGAAAAGAGGGCAAAGTCATTGTAGAGATCAATGGTAAAACCACCAAAATTATCTCCATCTTGGTTAAAGACGCGATAAGCAGTCGTCAAGTCTGACTCTCTGAACTGCTGACGCTTGGCCTTAGCTTTTTTCAGTAAATTTTCAAAATAAACTTGATTTAAAGTGACTTCCTGTCTGGAAATCAACCATCCCACACCCTTATTCTGCTTTGAGAGATAGGCCGTTCCCAAGAACTGGCTTGACTTCTGACTGTATAACAAAACAAGGTCGTCTGTCACTTCTAAATCCGGAAAATCTCTTCCGTCTAGAAGCTGAATTCCTTTCTTAATCTTTTTTTCAGCAATCGATTCTATGTATAGTTTTTTCATGGTAACATTATACCAAAAATTCTGACAATAAGATAGTATCCTCTTTGAAAAACTAAGTGTCCTTACTGACTTACAAGTCAACTTGTGAAGCATATCTGCAAACCTATACATTGCTTAGCTATGCTATTTGAAAACAATTATGAAAATAACGATTTTCAAAAGTGTTTCAAGTCCTAAATCTGACTTTTTTAGGGGACAGCGACCTAACTTATGGTATAATTTAGATTGAGATTTTATTTAGGAAATATACTCGAGGAAAAAAACTCATGAAAAAAATAAGCAGCGCCTTAGGTCGAATTATCAGTACTCGACTCGGCTTCGTTTTTACCCTACTTATTTGTTATTGGCTAAAATCTATTTGGGCTTACAATGTTGATTTTACCCTTGATATTCAGACACCTTATCAATTCTTTTTGTCTATTTTAAATCCACTTCCAATTGGACTACTCTTTATTGGACTGGCTTTATATATCAAGAATACAAAGGGATTTTACATTACTACTTGGATTCTTTATAGTATTCTCAATATTCTTCTTATTGCAAATGCTATCTACTATCGCGAGTTTTCAGACTTCATTACGATTAGTGCCATGCTTGCTAGTTCTAAAACGTCAGCTGGTTTGGGAGATTCAGCTCTGAACCTCCTTCGATTCTGGGATATACTTTTTATTATTGACTATGTTATCCTAGCAATCTTATTTTTAACTAAACGTATCAGGACTGACAAGAGACCATTCAACAAACGTGCAAGTTTTGCGGTGACTGCTCTCTCAGGTATGCTCTTCACAGCCAATCTCTTTATGGCTGAAATTGACCGTCCTGAACTTCTTACACGCGGTTTCTCAAACTACTATATCGTCCGTTCTATCGGTCTTCCCGCCTTCACTGCTTACAGTGCTAACCAGACCTATCAGGCTCAAAAAGAAAGAAGCGCAGCTACTGCTGATGACCTGACAGAAGTTAAATCTTACGTTTCTGAGCACTATGCCGCACCAAATGACCAGTATTATGGAATTGCCAAAGGAAAGAATGTTATTGTTATTCACTTAGAAAGTTTCCAACAATTCCTTATCAATTACAAGTTGACGGTTGATGGACAATCTTATGAAGTTACGCCCTTCCTCAACTCCCTCTATAATTCAAACTCTACCCTAGCCTTCTCAAACTTCTTCAACCAGGTTAAAGCTGGTAAGACATCTGATGCTGAGACCCTCATGGAGACATCTCTCTTCGGTCTTAATAGCGGATCTTACATGGTAAACTATGGTGGTGATAACACTGCCTTTGCTGCTCCTTCAATCCTAGCTCAAACTGGTGGCTATACCAGCGCTGTTTTCCACGGAAATGTCGGTTCTTTCTGGAATCGTAACAATACCTACAAACAGTGGGGCTACAACTACTTCTTTGATGCCAGCTATTTTGAAGATCAAACGGATAGCAACTCCTTCCAATATGGTCTAAATGATAAGTACTTCTTCAAAGATTCCATTAAATATTTGGAACGTATGCAACAACCTTTCTACGCAAAGTTCATCACCGTTTCAAATCACTATCCCTACACAAGTTTAGATAATGAAAGTAGCGAACAAGGTTTCCCACTTGCTCAAACAGATGACGAAACCATCAACGGTTACTTCCAAACTGCTAACTACTTAGACTCAGCACTCAAATCATTCTTTGATTATTTGAAAGCTTCTGGTCTCTATGATAATTCAATCATCGTCCTTTATGGCGACCACTATGGTATCTCAGATTCACGTAATACAAGTCTAGCTCCGCTATTGGGCAAAGACTCTCAAACATGGACTGAATATGACAATGCCATGATGCAACGTGTTCCATACATGATTCACATCCCAGGCTACACAGGTGGTGGTGTCCAAGATACCTACGGTGGTGAAGTCGATGCTCTACCAACACTGCTTCACATTCTTGGAGTTGATACAAGTAACTATGTCCAAATGGGCCAAGATTTACTTTCAAAAGACAATGATCAGACCGTTGCACTAAGAACATCTGGATACTACATTACGCCAGAGTATACAAGCTACAAAGGACATCTCTACTACACCAAAACTGGCCAAGAGATTACTAATCCGGACCAATCGACTCAGGATGCTACAAACCAAATCAAACAAGCTGTAGCAACTCAACTTTCTATGAGTGATGCCGTTCAAACAGGGGATCTGCTCCGCTTTGACACAGACAATGGACTCAAAACAGTTGATACATCAACCATTTCTTATTCAAAACAATTCCAACAGGAAAAAGATATCGAAAAAGAACTCGGAACTGCTTCAACCAGTCTCTATAGTCAAAATGGTAATCAATCTACAGTTGACCTTTTCAACGCTCCAAGCTATATGCAATTACATGGAACCAGCTCTAGCTCAAGCAGCAGCTCATCAAGTTCAAGCAATTAAAAAAGAGAGTGGGACAAAAATCGGTAATTCCGAAGGAATTCGATTTTGTCCCACCTCCGCACAGTTGAGTAGGGCTGTAAGAGTTGATTTATTGATGCTCAAACAATCCACTGGACTGTTTGAGGTGGGAAATAAGGAAAACGTAGCTTTCATCCTATCCACTCAGCAGTGGTTCATTGGCACTAAAGTGCCTAATGAACTGTGCAGGGGAAACTCTAAGTTAGTTAAAACTAACAGAGTTTCTCCCAACCACTGCGTCTTACACATCAGACTAAAACAAGAAAGAGGACTAGGAGTTTTTTCCAAACCTCTTTTTTGTTTGCTAGCAAAGGCATTCCTCAGATACTTTCGCCGGACGTCAGGTAAAACTATTCAGTAAGTGAATTCAAGAATTAGTAAAATTCCATTTAAGCCTCTTCGCTTTTTTGGTTTCAGCTTATTCTATCAGACTGGTTTGGTTAAAGCTACGTTTTCTACATTCCACACATAAAATAGAGATAAACGACTCCTACTTCTACTCTTCTTACCCTCAGTCACAATACTAGAAATTTAAAAAGACATAAAAAAAGAAGTTAGACTTATAGCCTAGCTTCTTTTTACATATTATTTGCCAAGTTTTGCTTTAGCAGCATCTGCAAGAGCTGTGAAAGCTGCTGCATCGTTAACTGCCAAGTCAGCAAGCATTTTACGGTTAACTTCGATTTCAGCAAGTTTCAAACCGTGCATCAATTGTGAGTATGACAAACCGTTCATACGTGCAGCTGCGTTGATACGAGTGATCCAAAGTTTACGGAAATCACGTTTTTTCTGACGACGGTCACGGTATGCATAGTAGTAAGAGTTCATTACTTGTTCTTTTGCAGTACGGAACAAGATGTGTTTTGCACCATAGTAACCTTTAGCAAGTTTCAATACACGTTTACGACGTTTGCGTGATACAACGCCACCTTTAACACGAGCCATTTATATTTTCCTCCGAATAATTCTTTAATCTGTCTGTTTAATGTTTACTGGAAAACCTTATTATTTAAGGCGAGTAAGCATTGATTTAATACGTTTGAAGTCACCTGAATGTACCATTCCTGCTTTACGAAGGTGACGACGTTGTTTTTTAGTTTTACCGTGGAAACGGTGTGATGTGAAGGCACGGAAGCGTTTCAATCCACCTGAACCTGTACGTTTGAAACGTTTAGCTGATGCGCGGTGTGTTTTTTGTTTTGGCATTTTAAAAATTCTCCTCTTAAAATAGTTCTTGTGACAATTATTTTTTGTCAGGAATTGGTGCAAGTTGCATAAACATCTGGCGTCCATCCATCTTAGCACGTTGCTCAATAATCGCAATATCTTGCGTTGCTTCAGCAAACTCAGCCAATACCTTTGCTCCAATTTCTTTGTGAGTAATCATACGACCTTTAAATCGGATAGAAACTTTAACCTTGTTTCCTTTTTCAAGGAATTTACGGCCATTACGAAGTTTTGTTTCAAAGTCACCTTTATCGATAACTGGACTGAGACGAACTTCTTTGACAGTCACAACGCTTTGTTTTTTACGTTGTTCCTTTTGTTTCTTCTGATACTCAAACTTGAACTTACCATAGTCCATAATTTTAGCAACGGGTGGCGTAGCTTGTGGCTGGATTAAAACCAAGTCAACGTTAGCTTCATCAGCAATTGCTTGAGCTTCTGACAAAGGTTTAATACCCAATTGTTCACCTTCAAGACCAACAAGACGAACTTCACGGACGCGAATCTCGTCGTTAATGAATAGATCTTTTTTAGCTATGATCTTCACCTCTTCATTTTTTTAGAGAAAACCAAAAGCGGACCTGATAAACCAAGCCCGCACACATTATATCCTATAAAGGATTTGACATGTAGGGCCAGACAACCTAAGTCGCAAGGCGAGAAGTTCTCACTTCTGCTTTTCTCATTGTTATTAGTATAACATGAGCCTTATCCCTTGTCAATAATTTTCTTCGCTTTTTCTTGAATAAAGTTGACGACACCATCGATATCGACACCAGTTGTATCAAACGTGATTGCATCATCTGCTGCTTTTAGTGGTGAGACCTTACGATGACTATCCTTATAATCACGCTCTGCGATCTCTTTTTTCAAGGTTTCAAAATCAGTCGGAATACCTTTTTCTTGATTTTCCTTGAAACGACGCTCTGCTCTTTCTTCAACCGATGCAACCAAGAAAATCTTCAAATCTGCATTTGGAAGAACCACAGTTCCGATATCACGACCATCCATGATAATAGCTCCGCCCTCAGCAATACGACGTTGTTGAGCTACCAATTCTTCACGAACTTCTGGAATAGCAGCAACCCAAGAAACGTTATTCGTCACTTGATTGTCTCGAATAGGATGAGTTACCTCAACATCTCCAACATAGACAGCCTGACTACCATCTGCTGCCTTACCGAATGAAATCGGATGCTCAGCCAATTGCTCAAGAAGAGCTGGCACATCAGCTTCAGTAAGATTATTTTGTAGCGCCAAATAAGTCGCTGAACGATACATAGCACCAGTATCAAGATAAGTGTAGCCAAGATTCTTAGCGATAATCTTGGCTACTGTACTTTTTCCACTTGAAGCTGGGCCATCAATTGCAATAGTAATATTTTTCATGATGTCCTCTTTAAAAATCTATAACATTAGTCAATGTAAACTTCGTCACCTGGGTTGGCATACCAGTAACCCATAGTCATGTGGCTTGGATTTAGTGATTCCAGTTTTTCTACAGAAATTCCTGCACGCGCTGCAATTGAAGCTGCACCTTCTCCAGAAAGAACTGTGATTGTTGTTCCATTTGAGCTAGTTGAAGTACTTGCTTCGCTTGAGCTTTCAGTCGTCTCATCTGAAGATTCTTGACTTGAAGCCTCTTCAGTTGTATCTTGACTAGATGACTCTTGCGCTACTGTTGAAGATGAATAAAAACCTGATGTTGCTGTTGTCTCATCGCTTCCTCCGTTAGACATGTACAACATAAAGAATAGCACTGTTACAGCAATAATAAAGAATAGGCTCAAAAGCAAAGTCAAAACTGGTGTGCTAATAAATGATAGCTTCTTAGCACCTGTCTCCTTTACCTTTTCAACAACCTTACTTTCTTTTTTTCCTGGTAGTTTCACCCTAGTTCCCCCTTGTTTCTTTATTCAAATCGTATTACAATAGCAGTATGAAAGTTTCAATTATACCCGAACGTTGCATAGCTTGCGGGCTCTGCCAAACCTATTCACCACTTTTTGATTATGATGACGACGGTATCGTCACTTTTAGCCAAACTGATGACTTAGTTTGTGAAACCCCAGATACCGACACAGATACATTGACAGCTGTAAAAACCTGTCCGACCAAGGCTCTTACGATTTTGTAAGAGCTTTTTTGTCCTTTCGATAACTCTCGAAATAGTCTAATTTGGTTAAATGGTCAGTCAACTCAACCTCACCAGTAAAATCTGGTTGTAAGGCCAAATCATCTAAGAAATACTTCTTAGGCCATTTTCTCATATAGAAAATACGCTCTTTGCCGTTTGAAAGGATAAAAGTCACTGTCGACTTTGTAACCTCAATTTTTTTGATTTCACTGATAATGATTTTAGATGGTTTAAAGGGATTTAAGGAAATCACCTTCAGTGTCCCATCACCTGGTATCAAAAAATAACGATGAAAGCCTAGGCTAAGCAAAATAATAAAGACAGCAAACAAGAAAAAGACGCTATTTGGTATCTTAGTTCTCTCATACAAGAGAGACAGACCTATAAAGATTGGTATCATGGTGATAGACCAATAAATGATAAACCATGTCAACTCAGGCTGCCAGTGATATCTGACTTTGCCAAAAATTTTGATCATACTGCTTCTCCCATCTTACCCATTCTATCATATTTTAAAGCATTTTCAAGGATATTACCCCAAGAAAGTTGAAAAGTGGGGTGTCCTTGCTGACTTGAATACATCTTTTTAGTCAGTAAAAGAAACAATTCCAAGGATGACATCTACTGCTCTTTCCATGGTTTGGAGGCTGACATATTCAAAACGCCCATGCATATTTTCGCCACCAGCGAAGATATTTGGTGTTGGAATTCCCATGAATGAAATCTTAGAGCCGTCTGTTCCACCACGGATTGGCTCGATGATAGGTTTAATCTCAAGATTTTCCATAACAGACTTGGCGATATTTACAGGCGTCATATCCTTTTCAATGACCTTTTTCATGTTGTAGTATTGGTCAGTCAACTGAAGTTTGACACGGTCTTGGTCCAGTTGCGCATTCATCTGATCAGCGATTTTCTGCATCAAAGCTTTACGATTTTCAAAAGCCTCTTCCTCAAAATCACGGATGATATAGGCTGAGCTAGCCTCCTCAACAGTCCCAGAAAGGTCCATGAGGTGGAAGAATCCTTCATAACCATCTGTTTTTTCAGGACGATCTTCTGCTGGAAGTTGACTGTGGAAGTCCACGGCTAATTGCAGAGCATTGACCATCTGATCCTTGGCTGTACCAGGGTGCACGTTGCGGCCCATAAAGCTGAGCTGGGCTGCCGCTGCGCTAAAAGTTTCATACTGGAGCTCACCGAGCGGACCACCGTCAATGGTATAGGCAAAATCAACATCGAAATCGTCAACATCAAACTTATTGGCACCGATACCGATTTCTTCATCAGGTCCAAAGCCGACACGGATTTCACAGTGTTTGATTTCAGGATGGTCTGTTAAATATTCGATGGCAGTCATGATTTCAGCGATACCAGATTTGTCATCCGCACCAAGAAGGGTTGTCCCATCTGTTGTAATCAAGGTTTGTCCAAGATAATTGTTCAAATTTGGAAAATCTTTGGGATCAAGTTCAAAACCAGATTGACCCAGTTTAATAGGATTTCCGTCATAGTTTTCAATAACCTGCGGAGAAACGCCTTCAGCATTAAAATCAGCTGTATCCATATGAGAGATAAAACCAATTTTACGAGTCAGACTTGGGTCGTTGGCTGGCAAGGTTCCCACAATATAGCCGTTAGAAGCTAGATAATGGATATCTGTCAAGCCAACTGCCTCCATCTCAGGTTTCAAGATATTAAGGGCAAAGTCAACTTGGCTTTGAGTTGTTGGTGTTGTCGTGCTGGTCTCGTCACTACGAGTATTGACCTTAACATAGGTCAAAAAGCGGTTAAGTAGATTTTGATATGTCATAGTTTCTCCTTATTCTAGTTCTTGGCTGAGTTCTTCCCATTCTTCCATGAGGAGCATCTGTTCTTCTTGGAGGTCATCTAGTTCTTTTTGCAAATCGCTGAGCTGTCCGATATCATTGGTTTCTAGCATGGCTTGGTTGATCTCGCTTTCACGATTTTCCACGACTTCCAATCTCTCTTCAATCTCTGTGATGCGACGGGTTAATTTGCGGAGTTCTTTTTGGTTAGCTTTCTGAGCTTGGTAATCGCTTGCGCCGCTAGATGTTGTTACGACTTCAACTTCCTCTTTAGGTGCTCTTAGCTGGGCAAGTTCTTCCAGCTCTGCTTTTTTGGTCACATAGTAATCGTAATCGCCTAGATAGAGAGTTGAGCCTTCTTCTGAGATTTCCAGCACCTTGGTCGCCACACGGTTGATGAAATAACGGTCGTGGCTGACAAAGAGGAGGGTTCCGTCAAAGTCAATCAGGGCATTTTCCAGAACTTCCTTACTGTCGATGTCCAAGTGGTTGGTCGGCTCGTCCAGAATGAGAAAATTGTTATTTTCCATGGAAAGTTTGGCAAGGAGCAGGCGAGCCTTTTCCCCACCAGAAAGCATGCTGACGGTCTTTTTCACGTCGTCCCCTGAGAAAAGAAAGGCTCCCAGACGATTTCTGATGTCCACCTCTGCTGTCGTTGAAAAATCATTCCAGAGTTCGTCAAGAACAGTGTTGGTCCGTGTCAGATTAGACTGGCTTTGGTCATAGTAACCCGCTTCAACATTGGCTCCATAGTGAGATTCTCCCTTGATAAAAGGAATCTTTCCAACAATGGACTTGATAAGGGTTGACTTGCCGATTCCGTTTGGTCCAACGATGGCGATGGCGTCCATTTTTTTGATATCTAGATTAATGGGCTGTGCTAGAAACTCATTTTCATAGCCGATAGCTGCGTCAGAAACTGTCAGGACAACGTTTCCAGACGGCTTGTCGGCATGGAAGGTCATATTAGCTGACTTTTGACTGCTTGATGGCTTGTCCAAGCGCTCGATTTTCTCCAACTGTTTACGGCGAGCTTGAGCACGCTTGGTTGTTGAGGCACGAACGATATTGCGCTGAACAAAGTCTTCTAGCTTGGCAATTTCTTTCTGCTGCTTTTCAAAATTCTTCTCTTCTGTCGCTAATTTTTCAGCCTTGAGATCCATAAACTGGGAATAATTTCCCACATAACGGTCCAGCGAATGCGTGGTCAAATCAAGCGTGACTGTCGCAACCTTGTCCAAAAAATAGCGGTCGTGACTGACAATAATGAGGGCACCTTGGTAGTTGACCAAGTAATTCTCTAACCAAGCGATGGTTTCGATGTCCAAGTGGTTGGTCGGCTCATCTAGTACCAAGAGTTGTGGTTTTTCCAGCAGCATCTTAGCAAGAGCGAGGCGGGTATTTTGCCCTCCTGAAAGGTCAGAAATAGGCATATCCCACATGGTCTGGTCAAATTTGAAACCGTTGAGAATATTTTTGATGTCGCTCTCGTAGGTAAAGCCGCCAGCCTGTCTAAACTCCTCTGATAGACGGTCATAGTCAGTCATGAGTTTTTCTAGTTCCTGTCCAGACAGCTCCGCCATTTGCAACTCCATCTGACGCAAACTCTTCTCAGTCTTTCTAAGGTCATCAAAGACATGTAGCATCTCGTCATAGATGGTATTAGTTGACTCAAAACGGCTATCCTGAGCCAAATAGGAAAGGGATAAATCACGTTTGAGATTGAGTTCACCACTCGTCGGGGCCTCTTCACCAACCAGAATTTTCAAGAGGGTAGACTTTCCAGCACCATTTCGCCCAACTAGAGCAATACGATCTCTTTCATCGACTTGTAAATTGATATTATCAAAGAGAACATCCCCAGAGAAAGAACGTTCTATCTTATTAGCTTGTAAAATGATCATAAGTCTATTTTATCAAAAATCATGACATTTTTGTATCCTTGCCAAATGAAAACTGGACTTCTTGCGAAATCCAGTTTTTTCTTATAATAATTGCGTTAAGATATCATAGTTCTTATAGACCAGATAGAGTCCGATAAGGACAATTGCAATCAGAAGAATCGTCTTAAGGATACCTGTGATAAATCGAATTAAGATTGTCAAAATCATTGACATGACCAGCCACGAAATGGCGCTATTACCAAAATAGGACTGCAGTGATTGAACCGAGTTACCAATCATGACACGCAGCCATTCTGGAATGAGATTTTGGACTGTCTGCAAGTGAATGCCGACTCTATCCGCAATCAGAAGACCTGTTGTCTGCAACCAGGCAAAGATACCTGTGTTAAAGATGAAAAGAAAGGCTTGTTCGGGATAACGCTTTGCCCATCTTTTGAGTGAACGTAACATTTTTATAAACTCCTTATTTTAGAAAAGGATTAAGCAGCGTAAAGATTTTTCACTGCTTGAATATCGCTATCTTGGATACTGTAGTAAGAACCAGAAGACTGCATCACGGAATCTTCACTATCATCATGGTCCAGACCAATGGCGTGACCGAGCTCGTGCTCTGCTGTATTGACAATACGATCATAGCTATATCCAAAATTATTATCTGTGAGATAGTAGGTATTAAGCATAACGTCAACATGGTTGATGTGATTCGTCAAAACATCTGTCGTAGTATTGGCTAAACCAGCTGCCTGGCTAGAACTATCTGAATAGTCCGTCGCCACAATATCTGCGCCAGCTTCATTATCAGTTAAAGTAAAGGTGAATGCCCCAGTGCTATTCCAATTCTCAATGGCCTCTTTATAGGCTGAAACCAGCGTCTGGTCTGTCGTCTCAATATAAACACTAGCTGTATTAGTTGACCAACGTGCTTGACTACTACTGCTATATTCATCTGTAGCTAGGCTAGATACGGCACTCGAAATATCAGATGCGACATCTCCATTACCAGCAGAATTAAAATATGTTGAAAGATTATTTGAAATCGTAGAAATATTTTGAGCAAGGGCTGAATTACTATTTTGAGCATAAAACAAGAGCAACAAGACAATAATTGCTAATAAGCAGAAAAATTTAAAGGTTCCCCAGATTAACTCCCAAACCAATCTCACCAAAAGATTGGGAATAAAGAAGATAAATTTAAAGAAGGCTTTCATAAAGCGGTCTCTCCTCTCAAATGATAGTCGATTGCATAAAGCTTCAAAAAATGCTCTTTTACACAATCCACTTTATTAGGGTGAAACTTAGTATAGCAAGCCCAAAATCAAAATGCAAGCAAAAGTCAGCCTCTCTCAAAGATGAAAACTAGCTGTCATTTCTGTCATAAATGTCACTAAAATTTACGCTTTCTGTCATCCCACTGTATCATGGAGTTTGCACCGAACATTAAGGATTGTGCATTTGAATTTTAACACGAGCTAGGGCCTTAGCGCTTATTTTGTCTATGTACGCATAACGCCCTTTATATCATGAGATTTGAACACGCCCTGAACACTGTGTCAAAAAGATAGTTTTTCCTAAGACTCAAGCGTCTGTCGTCAAGTTTCTGCGTCGTAGGCGTCTGGGACTAAAGTACCTAGTCGCCCTGACGTGGGTGCGTCTACGAAATCAAAGATTTCGGACTTACCGCATATTTTAACTTTGTGTTCTACGGGCTTTGTATCATGTTACGACAAACGTTCTTCTTTGACATAATTGATTGGCAGCATTTCCAAGAAGACTTCCACCTGTTTCTCCCAATAATACCAGTCGTGTGTACCGTGGTCATTGCGGTAGTCAATCTCCATCCCTAACTTTCTGAAATCGGCGATCGCCTTTTCATTAGCTGGATAGAGGAAGTCCTCGTAGCCGCACCAGGCATACCATTTTGTCTTTCCGTCGGCTTCTTTGGCTGCTTCAAGTAAATTGTTGGCACTTGCATCAAAATCTTCATCACTACCGAAAAGTCCAGACCAGTAGTTACGATCGTCTTCCGTATTGCTGCGCAGCGATTTATCCAAGTAAAGAGCACCCGAGAATGACCCCGCAAATGCGAACTGATTGCTGATCATGGCGAGTTTAAAGGCTCCGTAGCCACCCATGGAAAGCCCAGCGATAAAGGTTTTCTCACGCTTATCCGTCATATTAGGGAAGAAACGCTTCATGACCTTGGGCAGTTCATGACAAATGGCCCTGTAATAATTGACACCGTAACGTGTGTCTGTGTACCAACCATTGTCAGAGTTAGGCATGATAATGATAAGGTTTGTTTTACGCACTAGACGCTGTAAATTTGTACGAGAAGTCCAGGAATTTTGATTACCGCCCATACCATGCAAGAGGTAGAGGACAGGAATATCGGTATCCATAGCTTCTTCTGGACTGACCTGATCCATATCTGGATAGAGGACATCAACCTGACGGTATTGACCTAGTACTTCTGAACTGTATTCGATTTGAAAAAATGCCATGATTTCTCCTTTTTATTTGATTATCGAGCTACTCCACACTGTTGGCTTTTCTCTTTATTATGATAGTCTCCTTAAGCAATGGGGTCGTCAGCGAACGACTTTGTCGTTCCATGACTAATTCAAAAGCCGAAGTCTTTTGAATTACCCCGAGGTTTAGCCTATGGCTAAACCTCTTTTCACTGCAACGGAGACTATCGGAGGCAGCTCACTACGTTCGCCTATAGCTGGTGCTCTTAGGATAAAATAAAGTCTAATCTAAAAAGTAAATAAATTTATTAAAGAAGAGAGGCTTGGAACCTAATTCCAGCCTCTGTCTCCTATTTAACGTACTTCCATAACTACTGGTAGGATAGCTGGACGGCGTTTTGTTTGTTCAAACAAGAACTTGCTGACTTCATCACGGACAGCACTCTTGAGTTCGCCCCAGTCAAAGGTATCTTGTGCCAAGTAGTTTTCAACGGTGGTATTAACAAGGTCAGCAGACTCACGCAAGATATCACGACTCTTCTTAACGTAAACAAATCCACGTGTGTTAACCTTAGCTTTTGAGATGATTTTCTTCTCTTTTTTATTAACCGTAATGGCAACGATAAAGATACCATCTTCTGACAGAACCTTACGGTCACGAAGGACGATATTACCAACATCACCGATGGCATTTCCGTCAATCATAACATCGCTAGCTGGCACAGCCCCTTCATGAAGGAAACCTTGATCAGATAGGTGCATGATATCACCACGTTTAACGATATAGATGTCTTCTGGGAATTTGCCGAGCTCCTCAGCAAGCTCTGCGTGGGCTTGCAAATCACGGTACTCCCCTTGGATTGGGAAGAGGTACTTAGGTTGCAAGAGGTTAATCATCAACTGCAAGTCACGTCCGTTGGCATGTCCAGATACACGAAGATTTTGCGTGATCAATTTAACCGTTCCACCAGCCTTGTAGATCATATTTTCAACACGCGCCACAACGGCTTCCTTAGCAATACTTGGTGTCGTTACGATAAAGACCAAATCGCCATCTTTAATCTGAACATAGCGATGACGTCCGATAGACATCTTCTGAAGCCCATTGATTGGCTCACCCATACGACCAGTTTCAAGGATAATCAATTCATGATCCTCAAACTTGGCCATTTCTTTTGGCTTGATGATGATTTTATCGCTATCAAGTGATAATTTTTTCAGGCGAATAGCTGTGCGGACAATATTCTCAACATCAAAACCTGTCAGAACGACACGGCGACCGTATTTAGCAGCAGCGTCAAAGACTTGTTGAATGCGAACAAGGTTTGAAGCGACAGCTGCAACGATAACACGACCTTCTGCGTCAGCGATGACATTGTCGATCTCAAGACCAACCTCAGACTCACTGGCTGTTTGGATAGTGCTGGTCGCATTGGCAGAGTCAGACAAGAGGGCAAGAACGCCTTCACGACCGATTTCCGTCAAACGAGCAAGGTCAGTCTGGTAATAAGGACGCGCAGCTTGGTCGAACTTGAAGTCACCAGTATAGACGATATTTCCCTCGTCAGTACCGACAACAACACCCAAACTTTCTGGGATTGAGTGAGTTGTTTTGAAGAAGGAAATAACGGCATCGCCAAACTCAATCTCAGTTTCTGCATCAACAACGTGGAAATTGTTGTATTTCTTGATATTGCCATTGTTTTTGACGAACAATTTAGCCAACTCAATCGTCAACTGTGACCCAAAGACAGGGGCTTTGACCTGCTGGATAAGATATGGCAGAGCTCCAATAGCATCTGCGTGACCGTGCGTTAGGAAAATCCCTTGAACACGATCCTTGTTTTCAATCAAATAATCGAGGTTAGGAATGACAACGTCAACACCCAACTGCTCATTTTCTGGATATTTCAGCCCTGCATCCAAGACAAAAATCGAATCATTGACTTCTGCAATATAGAGGTTCTTACCGTTCTCACGAACACCTCCAAGGGCGATGATTTTAATATCGCTCATGATACTCCTTTCAATCTAGGCATATGCCCAAAACTCAGAAATCAAAACTTCCGAGTACAAATTTTTAATACTAACGGTCCTTAGAAAATCTAAGTCGAATTACAGCTCGTAGAAAATTCTACATTCCTTAATAGTTTATCATATTTTCAAGGAAATTGCAGAGCTAAACTAAAAAGAGTTTGGAAGCAAAATCCTTCCAAACTCTCAAATCTATTCAAAAATAGAATAGTAATCTGTAATTGTCATTTCAGCCTTCTCATCAGCAGCCAAATCTTGAATGATTTGCCCATCTTTCATGACAATCAAGCGATTGCCGTATTTGAGGGCATCTTCCATGTGGTGCGTAATCATAAGAGCTGTTAGCTTATCTCCTGTGACGAATTGATCTGTCAGATTCATGAGTGACAGACTTGTCTTAGGATCAAGCGCTGCTGTATGTTCATCTAGAAGTAAGAGTTCTGGACGCTTAATGGTTGCCATCAAGAGGCTAAGTGCCTGACGTTGACCACCAGAAAGCAGTCCAGTTGGGGTATCCAGATGCTTTTCAATTCCGTTACCAATTTTTTCAATCAAACTCTGAAATTCATCTCGGTGGGCATGGATTTTTCGTGAAACAAGCCCACGTCTTTGTCCACGGTATTTGGCAACCAGAAGATTTTCAGCCACCGTCATACGAGGTGCAGTCCCCATTTTAGGGTCTTGGAAGACACGAGCCAGATATTTGGCACGCTTTTCAGCAGGCAGATGCGTCACATCTTCACCCATGATGGAAATGCTGCCGCTGGTCAACATCAAGGTACCCGCAATAACATTGAAGAGCGTTGACTTACCAGCACCGTTTCCACCTAGAATTGTCAAGAAATCACCTTCGTAGATATCCAGTGTGACATGGTCCAAAATCGTTTTCAGTTCATCGAAACCATTATTGACCTGAACCGTTGCATTTTTTAATTCAACATTTTTTTTCATCGTGTCACCTTCGCTCCCTTAAAGATTTTTTCACGCAAGACTGGTGTTATCAGACAGATAGCCAGAACAAGGGCGCTGAACAATTTGAGGTAGTTAGTGTTGAAACCAAGAGCAATAACCGCTGTAATCAGGAATTGATAGAAGATTGACCCTACCACAATAGCAATCAAACGCTCAATCAAGGTAAGATTAGTTGCATAGATTACCTCACCGATGATGATGCTAGCAAGACCGATAACGATAACACCTATCCCTTTTGACACATCACCGTAGCCATCCTGTTGGCTAATCAAAGCCCCAGAAAGAGCAATCAAACCATTTGAAATCACTAACCCCATAACTTCCATACGGTCGGTTGAAATCCCAAAGCTGCGCGCCATGTCACGATTGTCACCCGTTGCAATATAAGCCTGACCAAGACGGGTGTTAAGGAAAAGAATCAAGCCTGTAATAACAAGAGCAACCCCAACCAAACCAACGATAAGCAAGTTATACTTGTCCGCAAAAGGTAGTAAATCCTGAATAGACTTAATATCCAAGAGACCAAGATTGGCTCTACCCATAATCATCAGCATGATAGAGTTAAGAGAAGTCATGACCAAGATCCCAGCAAGAATAGTTGGAATTTTCCCCTTGGTGTAGAGAAGACCAGTCACCAAACCAGCCAAACAACCAGCTAGAACAGCAACAATAGTTGATGAAATAGGATCCCAACCAAGATTAAGTAGAGTAACAACAACTGCTCCACCTAGCGGGAAAGACCCTTCAGCTGTCAAATCTGGAAAATCTAAAATACGGAATGTCAAATAAATTCCAAGCCCAAGGATACCATAGAGCAATCCTTGTGACATTGACGAAATAATCATGTCCTACTCCTCTCTTATTCATCAGCCTTAACGGCAACTGTTGCTGTTTCAAGAACACTGTCTGGAATGGTGATTCCTAGCTCCTTGGCAGCTTTAAGGTTAACTGTCGGTGTTCCAGTATCAATTACCTTAACAGGGATTTCTGAAACTTTTTTACCTTCTAGGATTTCAACGGCAATCTTAGCTGTTTCAATTCCAAGCTGGTATTGACTTTGAGCAACTGAGGCGATACTTCCTTGTTCAACCATGGTATCAACACTACTGTAAACAGGGATTTTTGCTTCATTTGCTGCTGAAATAACTGTTGTGAAGGCACTTGCAATGGTGTTATCCTGAGGTACCCAGATGGCATCAACTTTAGTTGTCATAACACTCATGGTTGTTGTGATTTCATTGGTAGATGGCACAGCGTATTCCACAACTGTAAGACCTTCTGCCTCGGCATACTTTTTGAAATCAGCGACTTGAGAAACCGAGTTATCTTCGCTGCTGGCATAGAGAACACCAATTGTTTTGGCATCTGGTGTAATGTCTCTGATTAATTCAACCTCTTGCTTGATTGGCACTTGGTTTGATGTGCCCGTTACATTTTTATTTGGTTTCTCCAAATTGCTGACTAGCTTAGCACCGACAGGGTCTGAGATAGCACCCATGACAACTGGAATCTCGCTAGTTGCTGAGGCAAGACCCTGCGCAGCAGGTGTCGCAATACCAATAACCACATCGTTTCCAGCATCAACAAGCTGCTTACTCATGGTTTGGATTTTTGACTGATCAGCCTCGGCATTTAAAACAGTCAATTTAATCTTATCACCTGAATAGCCGGCATCCTTAAGACCATCTTCGATCCCTTGCTCAATTTCATCCAAAGCATCGTGGGTCACGTACTGTAAAATACCGACTTTGACTTGCTTACTGCTCGAGCTAGAACTTGATCCGAATTGATCGTAAACAATTGATCCGACTGTCAGGATTACCAAGAAAATCAAGGTCCCGATTAAGCGTTTATTTTTCATAAGACTCCTCTTTTCTATTTTTCTGATTGGAAACAAAAAGCGCTTAGTTTTCACTAGGCGCACTTCTTTTATGGACTGATATTCACTGCGCATAGATACTAATTTTGTGGTACTACAAAAGTCGTATCTATGGCAAACACAAATACAACTTATCTATCGCCAGCTTTGCCATGATGTCATGAGTTGTGTCTGAGTCATATCAATCTCCCTTTCAGTTATTTTCTTATATTATACAGTATTTTCTAAAAATTGCAAGCGTTTCTTTCATGGAAACACGTCGTACGCATGAAAAAAAGATACCTCCCTAGTTCACTAGAGAGGCAATTTTTTTGATATGCAGTTGTCTTACAAAAGCATCTTTTTCGTACTTTATACCCAAATTCTAACATAATTTGTATCGTAAATCTACAATATTTTAAGAAAACAGGCTTTCTAAAAACGTTACTTTCTTCATGCGTTTGGCGTGTCATGGAAATGGCAGAGCTAAATTATAATTTCATCCTTAACTAAAAAACTCCTAGAATGGTTGGCACTGCACCCTAAAAATGGGACAGAAGAAAAAACTTTTAAGCGGTCAGTTTTCTGTAATCTACAGGAGACTGGTTGTTTAATCTCTGTTGAACTCTAGTTTTATTATAAAATGTGATGTAATTCTTGACAATATCTGTTATACTATCTTTAGTTAGGTTTCTCCAGCGAT